>JBFKQZ010000086.1:0-11164 GCA_041627475.1 Nitriliruptoraceae bacterium
CCATCGCCGTCAGGTTCGCGACACCGGGCCCGTGGTACTCGATGACGCGGCCGACGCCACCGTCGACGTCGTGGCGCCGCAGCATCTCGAGGATCACGTCCTTGGCGCTGACCCAGTCGGGCAGCTCGCCGACCAGCTCGATGCCCCAGACCTCGGGCATCTTGATCCGCAGCGGCTCGCCGGCCATCGCCAGCGCCACGTCGAGCCCGCCCGACCCGATCGCCAGCATCCCGAGGCCGCCGGCCGCGGGGGAGTGGCTGTCCGACCCCGTCAGCGTCGCACCGGGCCGACCGAAACGGGCCATGTGCACGGCGTGGCTGATGCCGTTGCCCGGCCGCGAGTACCACTCGCCGAAGCGCTCGCAGGCGGACTTGAGGAACCGGTGGTCGTCCGGGTTCTTGTGGTCCTCCTGGATGAGGTTGTGGTCCACGTACTGCACCGAGACCTCGGTGCGGACCCGGTCCAGTCCCATCGCCTCGAGCTCGAGCTGGACCAGCGTGCCGGTCGCGTCCTGCGTCAGCGTCTGGTCGATCTTGATCGCGATGGGCTCGCCGGGGGTCATCTCGCCCTCGACCAGGTGCTCCTCGATGATCGTGCGCGTGATGTTGCGTTCCACAGGTCGTCTCCGGTCGGGGCGTGGGCGAGCGTCGTTCGACTTCGAACATAGGTGGTGGCGCGGTGGCCGGACCGTTCGGTCGGCCCGGCCACCACCATCACCGCCGACGACGTGTCACGAACATGGGGCGTCGACCCGTCCGGGAGGACTTCGGGTGCCGCACGGCGAAGACGGTCCCATGCGCACCCACGTCCTGACCACCGTCCTCGTCGCTGGCCTCGCAGCCGGTGGCCTCGCGTCGACCGAGGTCCCGTGCGATCTGCCGACCGAGCAGTCGTCGCGGCCGGTCGCCGAGAGCTGCGGCCTGTCGCTGGTCGGCGTGCTCGACGTCACGGACGCGGGGCTCGGGCAGGTCGACGTGCACGGTGACCTCGCGGCCGTGGTGCTCCGAGACGAGGGCCGGGTCGCGCTCGTGGACCTCGCCGACCCCACGGCTCCCACGGTGCTCGGCACGTACGACGGCGGGACCGGACTGGCCAGCCTCGACCACCCCCTGGACGGGGACGTGGCCTTCTCCCACGACGGCACGCTGCTGTTCCACGCGCGCCAGACCTCAGACTGGTCCAACGAGGGGCTGCACGTCCTGGACCTCAGCGACCCGGCGGCACCCGTCCGCACCGACCTCGCGCCGCAGGGCGGCATGCTCCGCGTGGCCTCTGCCGTCGTCGACGGCACCGAGCTCGTGGCGACGATGGACGCCGTCAACGGGCTGACCGTGTTCCGGGTGGTGCGCACACCGCTGGGTGCGCGGGTCGTCCCGCTCCACGTCGACGCCCTGCCCGCGCTGAAGGTCGGCGGCCCGGCGTCGGCCGGTCTCGCGTTCGTCGTCGACGAGGCCGGTGCCCAGCTCGTCGCCACCGACGGCACGGAGGGGCTGCACGTCTACGACGTGAGCGACCCGTCGGACATCGGGCTCGTCGGTGCGTGGTCCGAGCAGGGCCTCGCGGCCGTGGCCGTCGAGCACCGCGACGGACGACGTCTGGTCCACGCCGCCACGGAGTACTGGTTCGACCGGTCGACGCCACCCGAGGTCCTGACCCTCGACGTCACGGACCCGCGCGAGATCACGGAGCTCGGACGGCGCAACCTCGGCGGCTACGACGGCCACCTGGCGTGGAAGCTCGGTGGGCTCCACCTCGACGGCGGCGAGCTCCTCGTCGCGCACGGCCACGCCGGGCTGGCGGTCGTCGACCCCGCCGGTGGCCAGCTGCTGCGCGCCAGCACCGACCTCGGGACGCCCACGTTGCCGCACCCGACGTACGGCTTCCTCGGTCGCTACGCGATGGACGTCCACGTCACCGACGACGGGCTGGTCGTCGTGACCGACGCCGTCACGGGCGAGCTGCGCGTCCTCGAGCGCGACTGACCGGGCTGTGGGTCAGTCCTCGTCGAGCTCCGGCTCGGTCCAGCCGTGCTCGTCGTGCTCGGGACGCTCGTCACCGACCCACTCGCGCAGCCGCGGCGCGGACTCCTCGGGGCCGACCACGAGCAGGCGGTCGCCGGCAGCGAGCTCGCGTCGGCTGCGCGGGCGGTAGATCCACCGTCCTCCGCGCTCGATCGCCAGCACCTCCATGCCCGTCCGCGTGTGGATGCGGAGCTCCGACAGTGTGCGCCCCACGACCTCCGAGGTCTCGGCCACGATCGCGTCGGCGACGATCTCGTCGGCCTCGGCCAGTGCCCGGGCGATCACCGGGTGGACGTCGTCCTGCTCGGCCAGCCGGCACATCGACTGGGCGGCATCGACGATCCGCTCCGACGCCGCGGCCAGGTGCAGCAGGCCACGGAGGGACTCGGGGTCCGGGGTCTCGGCCGCGGCCCGCAGGACCCAGCCCTCGAGCCCGTGCCAGAGGTCGTCGCTGCGGTCCTCGATGACCCCGACCTCGGCGGCCAGCGTGGGGTCGCGCAGCAGGATCGCCGAGTAGGCGAGCCCGACCGCGATCTCGGCGGTGTTCTTCAGCTCGACGACGAGGTCGACCGCGCGGTCGAGGTTGCTCAGCTGGGGCGGGTCCTCGGGCGGTGGCTGCTGCTCGCGCGGCTTGTGGCCGGCCATGCGGCGGACGGTCTCGAGTGCCTGTGGGGGGCCCTGGACGATCAGCCGGTCCCCGTCGCGCAGGACCTCGTCGCCGCTCGGCCCGTAGATCCACTCCACGTCGCGACGGATCGCGATGATCCACATGCCGGTGTGGGCCGGCAGCTCGAGCTCGTGCAGCGGCCGTCCCTCCATCTGGTTCTCGGCGTGGATGCGGACGCGTGCCGTGATCTCGGTGGCGTGTCGCAGGTCCTCGCGCAGCTGGCGGGGCACGCCGAGGTCCTTCAGGACCACCCGGGCGATGTCCTCGGCCGAGTCGGCGATGCCCTCGATCGACACGGCCATCGACAGCACCCCGGCCAGTCGGTCGGCGTCGTCCGGCGTCCGTGCCGCGAGCATGCACACGGCGCGCAGGTCGACGAGGTGCTCGTCCATCTCCGACTCGAGCTCGAGGACCTCGTTCGCCAGCGTCTTGTCGTCGAAGAAGATCGCTGCGTAGGCGAGGTCGACCATCAGCTCGGCGGCGTCCTTGGCCTGCACGAGCAGGTCCTTGACCGTGCTTGGTTGTGTGCGTCTCGGACTCACGTGGCTCCCACCTGGAACAGGGACACCGCGCCGACCAGGCACAGCATCCCGATGAAGTCCATCACCGACGTCACGATCGGGATGGCGTGGTTGTCGGGGTCCAGCCCCAGACGATACGTCGCGGTCGCTGCCGTCGTGGCCACGATCGCGAGGAAGAAGGTCCCCAGCATCCCGCCGACCACCGACACGCCCACCAGGCGCAGCAGTCCGGGTGTCGTGACACCCAGGGCGTTGCCGAGCACCCAGGCGGACACCCCGACGTAGAGGTAGACGCCGATGGCGAACAGGAACGTCATCGACACCTCGAGCAGGGCCTCACGGTCCGGCCTGGGATCGGGGGTGACGAGACCGAGGTGCAGCTTCGACGTCAGACGGGACGAGAGGATCCCCCCGAGCGAGCCGAAGACGGCCACGAACGGCGGGAAGAGCAGCAGCAGCACCGGGACGGCCAGGAAGAGTTCGTTCTGGCCCTCGAGCACGGCGCCGGCGAGGACGCTGACCAGTGCAGCGCCGGACAGCACGACCACGGACTCCCGGACGAGGCGACGGATCGTGTCGCGCGGGTGCAGCAGGCCGTAGACGAGGGCGGCGACGGTGACCGCGGTGATCGCCCATGCGGCGACGGCGGTCTCGTTGCCCCGGCCCACGAGCGTCGTCGCGAGCAGCAGTGCCGGGATCGTCAGCAGGTCGCCCGTCGCCGTGATCGCGGGCGCACCGACGTCGTCGAGCGACCACCCGCGGACCGACGACAGCCGGGCGAGGCCGAGCGTCACGAGCAGCAGGACGACCGAGGCCAGCACGCCGCCCACGGACGAGATCACCACCAGGTCGGCCAGCGGGACCGTCCGCTGGCCGAGCACGCGTGCGACCCCCCAGGCGAACGTCGCGGCCTCGAGCGACGTGACGAGCGTGAGGACGGTCACGGCCTCGACGTGCCGCCACAACCACGTTCCGGGGCGCAGCTCCGGCTCGTACGTCCCGACGACCAGCGCGGTGCCGAGCCGTGCGCCGAACGACCCGAACGTGGCGCCACGGAGCGCGATCGCCCCAGGCACGAGCAGCAGCAGGCCCGGCAGTGCGGCGATGCGGGACTCGGCGCCCGACAGGACCACGCCGGCGCCGAGGTCGGCCGTGGCCGCCACGAGCAGTGCGATCGCACCGAGCGCGAGCGCGCGGCGCTCCTCGCCCCAGAAGCGGCCGATGTCACCGACGGCGCGTGCCATGCGATGACGGCGCGAGGGGGTCTCCACAGCCCGTCCCCGTCCGTGTCGGCGGCACGGGCGAGCAGGCTAACGGTCCCGGCCGGGCAGTAGCCTGCAGCGTCGACCGTCACGCCGAGAGAGCAGCCACCGATGAACTACAAGGCCCCCGTCCGCGACATCCAGTTCGCGCTCGAGCACGTCGCCGGCATCGGCGAACTCGCCGGGCTCGACGACTTCGCCCACGCCGACCCGGACATGGTGGCGGGCCTGCTGTCCGAGGCCGGTCGTTTCTGCAACGAGGTCATCGCGCCCACGAACACCGACGGTGACGCCGAGGGCTCGGTCATCCGCGGCGAGGGCGAGGGCGTGACCACGCCCGAGTCGTTCAAGCCCGCCTACCAGCAGTACGTGCAGTCCGGCTGGGGCGCCCTGCAGTTCCCGGAGGAGTTCGGCGGCGGTGCCTTCCCGAACGCGGTCGCTGCGGCCTTCAAGGAGATGCTGACGAGCGCGAACATGGCGTTCTCCCTCGGCCCGTTGCTGACCACCGGCGCCGTCATCGACCTCCTCGAGCACGGTGACGACTTCCTCCAGCAGACGTTCGTGCCGAAGATGGTCTCCGGGGAGTGGACGGGGACGATGAACCTGTCGGAGCCGCAGGCCGGGTCCGACGTCGGCGCGCTGACGACGAAGGCGGTCCCGCAGGACGACGGCACGTACCGGATCAGCGGCACGAAGATCTGGATCACGTACGGCGACCACGACATGACCGACAACATCATCCACCTGGTGCTGGCGCGCCTGCCCGACGCGCCCCCGGGCACCAAGGGGATCTCGCTGTTCGTCGTGCCGAAGTACCTGGTCGAGGACGACGGCACCATCGGCGAGAAGAACAACGTCGAGGTGGTCTCGACCGAGCACAAGCTCGGCATCCACGCCTCGCCCACCTGCGTGATGGAGTACGACGAGGCGGTCGGCTACCTCATCGGCGAGCCCAACAAGGGCATGCGCCAGATGTTCACCATGATGAACGACGCGCGTCTCGGCGTCGGCATCCAGGGGCTGTCCATCGCGGAGCGCGCCTACCAGCAGGCCGTGCAGTACGCGATGGAGCGTCGCCAGGGCAAGGCCCCGGGCGACACCGACCTCGAGGACGGCCAGTCGCTGATCGTCAAGCACCCCGACGTGCGACGGATGCTGCTGACGATGCGGGCCTCGATCGAGGCACTCCGTGCGCTCGCGTTCCGCAACGCCAGCGCCATCGACTTCTCGCACCACCACCCGGACGAGGCACGCCGCGAGCACGAGCGCAAGCTCGCCGACCTGCTGACGCCCCTCACCAAGGCCTGGGGCACCGACCTCGGCGTCGAGCTGACGTCGATCGCGATCCAGGTCTACGGCGGCATGGGCTACGTCGAGGAGACCGGTGTCGCCCAGCACTTCCGTGACGCACGCATCGCCCCGATCTACGAGGGCACCAACGGCATCCAGGCGATGGACCTCGTCGGGCGCAAGCTGCCCTACGACGGTGGCGCGTTCGTCAAGGGGCAGCTCGCCGAGGTCGCCGAGGTCGCCGCGTCGCTCGACGACGAGCGCTTCGGTGCGTTCGGTGCGCAGCTCGCACGGGCCAACGACGCGCTCGTGGAGGCGACGGAGTGGATCTTCGCGAACCGTGAGGACTTCCAGGCCGCCTTCGGTGGTGCCACGCCCTACCTGCGCATGTTCGCCACGGTGATGGCCGGCAAGCTGTACGCCGAGGGCCTGCAGTCCGCGGCAGCGGCGGGGGACGTCGACGGGCTGGACGAGCGCTTCGCGATCGGCCGGTTCTACGCCGACAACATCCTCCCCACCGTCCACGGGCTCCTCGGCCCCGCGACGGCCGGCAGCGAGTCGCTGTTCGCGCTCGAGGACGAGCAGCTCGTCAGCAACTGACCGACCACGACCCACCGGGGCCCGGCGCTGCAGAGCGCCGGGCCTCTGTCGTCCGTCTGGACGCGTCAGGCCCAGGTGGTGATGCGGTCCCCGGCAGCCTCGGTGCGGTCGAGGCCGCCGGCCAGCACGAGGGTCGTGCTGCCCGTGACCAGCGGCCGCGCCGCGACCTCGCGGACGGCGGCACCGTGGAACGTGGCGAGGTCGAGCCCGAGCGAGCCACGCTCGGCGGCGAGTGCCGCGACCAGGTCGCCGTGGGTGAGCACCGTCGTGCCGTCGTCGAGCGCCGGGAGGTCCGCACGGGCGCCGGACGGAGGCGGCGTGTCCGGGAACGCCTGGACCTCCTCGGCCCAGACCAGGTCGCCACCAGCCTCGAGGAGACCGCCGTCGACGGCGTCGCCCACGCGGTAGACCTCGGGCGCCGTGGGGCGCGGTCGCGTCTCGTGCACGATCGCACCTGCGACGTCGGTGTCGTTCCCGAGCACGACGGTCCCACCGACCCACCAGACCGCCGCGCAGGTGGCCGCGAGCGTCCAGCCGGCGGGGACGTCCACGAGCACCCGGGTCCCCGGTCCGGCTGCCAGGTCCATCGCCAGCAGGTGGGCGCCCTTGGCCGCCCACTGCGCGAGGGTGACGTAGCCCTGCTCGGCCCGCCCGGCGGGGGACAGGACGGTGACGGCTGGCCGCTGCCCGCGCTCCCGGGCGCAGGTCGCCAGACCTGCCGCCAGGTCCGAGGGTGGGGCCGGTGGGCCGGGTGGGCGCAGCTGCACGGTGGGTGGCGTCCTCGTCGACGGTGTGGGCGTGCAGGGTGCCGGGTCGCTGCTGGTAGCGTCCAACGGACGTCCAGGTGCTCCCGACCGTCCGGACCGAGGCTTCGTGTCGACCTCTCGGGAACCTCCCTTCCGCTCCGTGCGGCTCCGCGACCGCCCGCGTCTGCGCGTGGCCCAGCGCGGGCTGCTCGGCGTGCTCGTGCTGCTGCTCGTCGTGGTCGTGGTCGGGGCGGCGACGACGTGGGTCGTGGCCAACAACCGGATCGAGGGCACGTCCGTCGTCGCCCTCGACCCCGAACCGGACGGTGACGTCCGCAACGTCGTCGTGGGGCTCGCCGCCAGCCGGTCGGCGCCCGTCGACGGCGTGTTCCTGCTGCAGCTCGGGGAGGGCCGTCCGGACCCTGCGGTGCTGGTCCTGCCGGCCGCACTGGAGGTCGACGTCGCGGACGTCGGCGTCCTCACGCTCGCACAGGCGAGCGAGCGCGGCGGGATGGCAGCGGTCGTCGAGGAGGTCGCCGACTACACGGACCTCGACATCCACCACTACGTGCGCATCGACCGTGACGCACTCGCGGCCGCGATCGACGGCAACGGCGGCATCGAGGACTGCCCGACGCCCGACGCCCCCGCCTGCCCCAACGTCCTCGGCAGCGACGTCGCAGCCTCGCTCGAACCGCCGGAGGGCGCAGTCTCGGGGGCCGACCGCGTCCGCGCCCTCGCCGAGGCAGGTCGGCTCGTGGGGCAGGAGGTGGCGCGCCTGCGGACCGTGCTCGACCCGCGGCGGGCACTGCACTGGGCCGATGCCTGGGGCGATGTCCTGCGCACGGACGTCGGACCCCGGCCCGGTGGCGTGCGCGACATGGCCCGAGCCCTGGCAGGCTTCGACCCCGACCGGCTGCAGGTGCGCGTGCTGCCCGGGCTGATCGACGACGGTCGGGTGTCGGTGACCCCGGAGGAGGCAGCCGTGCTGCTCACCGCCTTCGGTGACGTGACGGCGCTCCCCGCCGACATCGGGATCGACGCGCCGCGTGAGCTCGTGCCGGGCGACGTGACCGTGCAGGTCCTCAACGGCGTCGGTGAGGCAGGTGTCGCCGGTGAGATGGCGGAGTTCCTCGAGGACCGTGGGTTCACTGTCGCCGAGGTCGACAATGCGCCACGCTTCGACCAACGCGCACCGACGACCGTCGGGTACAGCGGGGAGGAGCACCGATTGCTGGCAGAGCTCGTCGCATCCTTCCTCCCAGGCGCTGAGCTGCGGGAGCTCATCAACCCACCACCGGACGGCGTGCAGGTCGTCGTCACCGTCGGCGTGAACGGAACCGGCTGATGCAGCTCACGGGTGCCTGGGGTCCGGTCGCGACCGGTGGTGGCGGACGGCGGTGGCCGTGGCGCCTCGCCGCCGCGCTGCTGGCGTGTGCCGTGACCGCCGGCGCCGCGCTCGCCTCGGTGGGCACCCAGGCCGTGCAGGCTGCGCAGGACAACATCGAGGTCGTCGCGCTGGAGGGACTCGACGCGATCTAGGAGGGGCGGCCGCTGCACGTGCTCATCGTCGGCTCGGACGCGCGCGGCGGGCTCACCGAGGAGCAGCTCAGCGAGCTGACGCTGGGCACGTTCACCGGGCAGCGGTCGGACACCGTCATCCTCGCGTCCGTGTCGGCGGACCGCTCGAACGTGTCGTTCGTGTCGATGCCGCGTGACCTCGTCGTGTCGGACAGCGACGGCGGCATCGCCAAGCTCACCGAGACCTACGGCGAGGGCCGTGACGCCCTCGTCCGCGTGGTGCGCGAGGACCTCGGGTTCCCGGTCAACCACTACGTCGAGGTCTCGATCGAGGGCTTCATCAGCACGGTCGAGGTCGTCGGCGGCGTCCGGATGTGCCTCGACGAGCCGCTCGTCGACCGCAAGTCCGGCGCCGACTTCGATGCCGGCTGCCAGGAGTTCTCGCCGGAGGAGGCCCTCGCCTACGTGCGCTCCCGGCGTGGCGGGCTCGGTGACTTCGACCGCATCGAACGCCAGCAGCAGTTCCTGCGGGCGATGCTGGCCCGCATCGTGGACCTGCGTCTCCTGCTCGATCCCGGCCGGCTCGTCGGGGTCGCCGAGGAGGTCTCCAGCCAGGTGACCACCGATGACCAGCTGTCGATCAGCCGCATGGTGGCGCTGGCGCAGGACCTCCAGGGCGCGGTCGGTCGGGGCATCGAGATGGTCACCGTGCCCGGCTACACCCGCTCGCTGGACGACGGCGGTGTCACCAAGTCGTTCATCGTGCCGTACGGGCCCGGGCTCGAGGCCCTGCAGGAGGCCGTGCGCGCGGGGGAGCCGCTGCCGTCGCGCGGCACGAGCGAGGAGCGCCGCGAGACAGCCGTCGGTGTGTGGACCGCGGGGCTGTCCGGGGCCGGGGTCGTCGAGTCGACGCTGGTCTGGGGCGGGTTCCAGCCGCAGGTGCTCGGGGTCGGGGAGCTCGACGCCGGGACGACGACGAGCGTGATCGCCCTGCCCGGCAACGAGGAAGCCGCCGGCTGGGTGGCCGCGCACCTCGGGGCCCCGATCGTGAACGCCCCGACCGGTGTGGAGCTCCCGGACAACGTCGACGTCCTCGTGGTGACCGGTGACGACGCCGGCAGCTGGTCGCTCCCGAACACCTAGGTCAGGGGAGCCAGGCGTGCGCCCAGTCCGCCGGGCCACCCGCGAGGCGGCCGCGGAGGTACCAGGTGGCGCCGCGGACGACGGCGATGTCGGTGCCGCCGTCGCCGTCCCAGTCGCCGACCACCGGGACGTCCCCCCGGGACACGCGGCCGTAGTTGAACGTGAGGTCGGCAGCGCCGCCGCGGTGGCGGTCGACCAGGTGCCAGTCCCCGTCGCGGATGATGCCGGCCGTGTCGATCCCGTCGCCGTTCCAGTCGCCGACGAACGGGATGTCACCCTGCGTCACGCGGCCGAAGCGGAACCAGAAGTCGGAGTTCCCCCCGGCCAGCCGGTTCCGGAAGTGCCAGTCCCCGTCGCGGACGATGGCGGGCGTGTCGATCCCGTCGCCGTTCCAGTCGCCCACCAGCGGGATGTCGCCCTGCGTGGTCCGCCCGTACGTGAAGACGATGTCCGAGGTGCCGCCGCTGAGGCGGTTGTTGAGGTGCCACTCACGGTCCCGGACGATCCCGATGGTGTCGCGGCCATCGCCGTCCCAGTCACCCACGAGGGGCTGGTCGTCCCCGGTCCCGTACCGGAAGCGGATCAGCGGGCCAGCCCCCGAGCGTGCGTTGGAGAGGGTGAAGTTGCCACCCTCCCACCAGCCGGGGGTCTCGACGCCGTCCCCGTCCCAGTCGCCGACGAGGGGCTTCGCCCCGACGCCGGCAGCAGCCAGTCCCTCCGTGACGCACGGCGTGACTGCGGCGTCCGCGGGCCGGCGGAACACCTGCGTCACCCAGCGACGCCCGTCGGGCTCGGTGACGACCGCGACACCGATCTGGCTGACACGTTCGTCGAGGATGTTCGCGCGGTGACCACTGGACCCCATGAAGGCGGCGTGGAGGCTGGTGATCGAGTAGCCGACCCCCACGTTCTCGGTGACGCGACGCCAGTTCGCGACGTCGCTGCCGAGGTCGGGGTTGTGGTGCAGGCGTGTCACCGACCGCATCGTGGCGCTGTGGTCCCGGGCATCGTCGGTCAGGTCCGCGGCCACGCACAGGGGACGCAGGCCGCGCTGGGTCCGCTCGGCGTTGATGAGCTCGACGAAGTCGCTGCCGGCCTGGACGCTGACCGTCGTCGAGGCGGCCGCGCGTGCGCCGCCGGTCGGGGAGGGCAGCAGGGTGAGGGCCGTCGCCACGAGGACGACCAGTGCGAGGAGGCTTCCGGAGGAGCGCGTCGTGATCTTCATCGACCTGTGAACTTCCATGTGATCTCTGCCGGGCCCTGGCTGCGCTTGGTGCGCAGGAGCCAGTCGGTGCCGCGGACGACGCCGATGTCGGTGGTGCCGTCGAGGTCCCAGTCGCCGACGACGGGGATGTCGCCGCGGGTGACGCGGCCGTAGGTGAAGGGTGTTGCG
>JBFKQZ010000087.1:0-11072 GCA_041627475.1 Nitriliruptoraceae bacterium
CCATGAAGTTCTTCCTCTACACGATGGCGGCCTCGGCGCTGATGCTGGTCGGCATCGCCTCGCTGGCCATCCTGGCCGCACCGCCCGAGGGTCTGACCTTCGACGTCACGGTGCTGGCCCAGCACGATCTCGGTTCGACGGCGTCGACGCTGATCTTCCTGTCGTTCGCCCTGGCCTTCGCCGTGGGCTTCCAGCGCCTGGCGTTCCTCGGCATCTTCCTCGGGTTCGCCATCAAGGTCCCGATGTGGCCGTTCCACACCTGGCTGCCGGACGCCCACACCGAGGCGCCGACGGTCGGTTCGGTCCTGCTGGCCGGCGTCCTGCTGAAGATGGGCACCTACGGCTTCATCCGCATCGCCCTGCCGATCCTCCCCGACGGGGCCGCGGCGTTCGCGCCGTGGATCGGCGTGCTCGCCGTCATCGGCATCATCTACGGCTCGCTCTGCTGCCTCGCCCAGACGCAGGTCAAGCGCCTGATCGCGTTCTCGTCGGTGGGCCACATGGGCTTCGTGATGCTCGGCATCGCCGCGATGAACGAGCAGGGCATCCAGGCGGCGCTGTACGGCAACATCGCCCACGGCGTGGTCACCGGCCTGCTGTTCTTCCTCGCCGGGTCGCTCAAGGAGCGCTACCACACCTACGAGATCGCCGAGATCGGCGGCGGGATGCTCACGAAGATCCCGAAGTACGGCGTGCTGTTCACCTACGCCGCCGTCGCCTCGCTGGGCCTGCCGGGTCTGGCCGGGTTCTGGGGTGAGTTCTCTGCCATGTGGGCCGCGATCTCGCCCGGCGGCTCGCTGGCGACCGACTACGAGGGCCTCTACATCGCCCTGGTCGTCGGCGCCGCGCTCGGCACGGTCCTGACCGCCGGCTACTTCCTGTGGCTGCTCCAGCGCGTCAACCTCGGCACGCCGCTGCCGAAGTGGGCCGACGAGAAGCTCGACGACATCATGGCCGTCGAGTACGTCTCGTGGGTCCCGCTCGCGCTCATCATCCTGATCATGGGCATCTTCCCGGTGGTCGTCTTCGGCGTGCAGAACGACGCCGTGAACAACCTCGTGAGCGCCTTCACCGTCTGACCGACCCTGACCGGCCTGCCGAGCAGGTCCGCGAAAGGCACCCGACGTGCAGATCGACTACCTCGCCATCGCCCCCGAGCTGACGCTCGTGGTCACCGCGCTGATCGTGCTCGCGGTCGACCTGGTGCTGCGCAGCGACTACAAGCAGCTGGTGAACCCGATCTCGGGCATCGGCGCGCTCGTCGCGATCGGTTTCACCGTGGCCCAGTGGGGGGACAACCGTTCCTTCCGCGGCCTCGGCGACGAGGACCTCTTCGTCGTCACCGACTTCGCCCTCGTCTTCAAGCTGGTGTTCCTGGTCGCCCTGCTCGCGGTGCTCGGCATCTCGTGGCGCTACTTCGCCGAGGGGCGCTACTTCCAGGGGGAGTACTACTTCCTGCTGCTGGTGAGCTTCATCGGCATGCTCGTCATGCCGTCGGCCCGTGACCTGCTGACGCTGTTCGTGGCGCTCGAGACCGTGTCGATCCCCGGCTTCGTGATGGCCGGCCTGCGCAAGCGGGACCTGTACTCGTCCGAGGCGGCACTGAAGTTCTTCCTCATCGGCGTCCTGTCGGTCGCACTGATGCTCTTCGGCATGAGCCTCGTCTACGGCTACACCGGGACGACCTCGCTGGTCGAGATCGCGAACCACCCGGCGCTCGCCGACCCGGAGCCGCTGCTGTACGCCGCGATCCTGCTCGTCATCGTCGGGTTCGGCTTCAAGGTCTCGGCGGTGCCGTTCCACTTCTGGGCGCCGGACACCTACGCCGGTGCGCCCATGCCGGTCGCCGCGATGCTCGCCGTGGCCTCCAAGGCCGCCGGCTTCGCCGGCCTGATCGCCGTCACCTTCATCGCCTTCCTGCCGGCCGCCGCCGCATGGGCCCCGATCATCGGTGTGCTGGCGATCATCACGATGACGCTGGGCAACCTGATCGCCCTGCAGCAGCGCGACATCATCCGCCTGCTCGCCTACTCCTCGGTCGCCCAGGCCGGCTACATGCTGGTGCCGTTCGGCATCGCGCAGGCCGGGGGCGACACGGCCGCGGCGGTCAACGCCGACGCCGTCGAGGCCGTCGTGCTCTACCTCGCCGCCTACACGCTGATGAACATCGGCGCGTTCGGTGTCGCGATCGCGGTGAACCGCAGGACCGGCGACCGTGCGCTCGAGGACTTCAGCGGGCTCGGGTCGCGCTCCCCGGTGCTGGCGATCGCCCTGACCACGTTCCTGCTCGCGCTGGCCGGCATCCCGCCGACGGTCGGCTTCTGGGCCAAGTTCGAGGTCTTCTTCGCCGCGACGGGTGCCGGGACCACCTTCGGCTACGTCCTGGCCGCGTCGGTCGCCATCAACTCGGTCATCGCGATGTTCTACTACCTGCGCGTGGCCGCCTCGATGTGGATGGGTGACGTCCGCGCCGGGCAGGCCCGCCTGCAGCCCGGGTTCAACCTCCAGTTCGTCATCGTCGCACTGTCGGTCGCCACGCTGGTCTTCGGCATCGTGCCGGGCCTGATCACCGACAACGTCCAGGACACCTCGGTCGTCGCCGACGGCTAGGACCCACCACCCATCGCGTGAGTGGCTCGCCCGACATGCCGGGCGAGCCACTCACGCGTCAGGCGCGGGGCGGCTCAGACGGCCATCACCATGTGGCGGACGGCCTTCTCGGCGCGGTCCAGGTCGTCCAGCCACGCGGCGTGGCCGGCCCCGACCCACACCTCGAGCTCGCCTCGCGGCAGGGCGTCGGCGAGTGCCTGCATCGTCGCGACCGTGCCGAACGGGTCGCCGGTGCCGAACACGACCCGTACGGGGGCGGTGACCTGCCCGAGCACGTCCGGGGGCAGCTCGAGCGCCGTCATCTGTTCGCGGAGGCCAGCCCCGTTGCCCAGGGAGAACTCGTGGCGGCGCGTGTCGGTGAAGTTCTGGACGGCGACGTTCCAGTCGATGCCGACGTCCGGGATCTGGCCGGCGTCGATGGCCGCGCCGAGCCCGGTGCTCCGAAGCATCGCCCGCACGCTCGCTCGGCTCGCCGGCAGGCGCGCCGCCACGGGTGTGAGCAGGCGGTGCGTCGCGAACCGCATGACCAGCGGCAGCTCGGCGACGGGCGAGCCGAGCGACCAGCCGAAGTGCGTGACCGAGCGCACGCGGCCACGGTGCGCCGCTGCGGTCCGGAGCGCGAACAGCCCACCCATCGAGTTCGAGACGAGGTCTGCACGCTCGACGTGCAGGCGGTCGAGCACCGCGGCGAGGAGCCCGTCGGCAAGGTCCGCGAGGCCCGGCAGCGACGGCGCTGGGCGGAGCGGTTCGCTGAGCCCGCACCCGGGACGGTCGAGCAGCAGGCACCGGTGGTCCTGCAGCCGGGACGCGAGGTCGACCCAGCACGCACCGGCAACCGCGGCGCCGTGCACGAACAGCACTGGCGCACCTGCTGGGTCCCCGAGCTCGAGCACGCGCAGCCGCGGTCCCGAGGTGCCGAACTGCACCCAGTGCTCGGTCGGGGCCACGCCCCAGTGGTCCCACAGCGCCCACTCGGCAGCCCGGTAGCGCGCCTCGTCCATGTCGGCCTCCCCGCCCACCTTGCGCCCTGCGCCGACGCGGCGCAAGGATCGTGCCACCATGCACATCCGTGGGAACGCGCCGGGGCACCTGCTCGTTGACACTGGTGCCCAGCCCCGACCCGGAAGGCCGTGATGTTCCGCTCCGCCAAGACCTTCGTCCTGCTGGCTGCCCTCTCCGGGCTGCTGCTGTGGGCCGGGCAGGCCTACGGCGGCAGCGGGGGCCTCGTGCTGATGCTCGGCGTCGCCATGGCGATGAACTTCATCGCCTACTTCAAGTCGGCCGACATCGCGATCCGGATGGCCAAGGCCCAGCCGGTGGACGAGCACTCGCACCCGGGCCTCGTCGCGATGGTGCGTGAGCTGTCGGACAAGGCCGGGCAGCCGATGCCCGACCTCTACGTCTCGCCGAGCCCGCAGCTGAACGCCTTCGCCACCGGCCGCAACCCCGAGCACGGCGTCGTCTGCGTCAACCAGGGGCTGCTCCAGGCGTTGGACGAGCGGGAGCTGCGGGGCGTGATCGGTCACGAGCTCCAGCACGTCTACAACCGCGACATCCTCATCGGCACGGTGGCGGCGATGATCGCGACTGCGATCACCTTCCTCGCCCGCATCGCGATGTGGGGTTCGATCCTCGGTGGTCGTGGTGGTGATCGCGACGGTGGCGGCGCCATCGCGCAGCTCGCGCTGGTGTTCCTCGCCCCGATCGCTGCCATGATCATCCAGCTGGCGGTGACCCGGAGCCGCGAGTCGCTGGCCGATCGCACCGGTGCCGAGCTCACCGGCGACCCCATCGGCCTCGCCAACGCACTGCGCAAGCTCAAGGCCGGCAGTGAGTCACCAGGGATCCTGCGGCGAGGCGGCGTCCCGGCCGAGACCAACAACGCCTTCAGCCACCTCTACATCACGGCGCCGTTCGGCGGGAGGCAGCAGCTGGCCAAGCTGTTCTCTAGCCATCCGCCGATCGAGGAGCGCATCGCCGCGCTCGAAGCGATGGCCCGCGACACGGGCGGCGGTGGTTTCGACGCACCACCGCCCGCCTGGCCGCAGGGCTGACCTGCCTCAGTCCCCGGCGGCCTCGTCCACGTCGACCTCGTTGCGGATCCAGCGCGTGATCAACGCGAGCAGGCCGAGGAAGAGCACGCCACCGCCGACGGCGAGCCATGGTCCGGCGCTCTCGTAGGCCTCGCCGAGCAGCAGGCCGACGCCGACGGTGACGGCGAACGCGATGACGCCGCCGACCGTGTCCGCTGTCTGGTAGCGCCAGGCCCCGATGTCGCTGGTCCCGGCTGCCGCGGCCATGACGGTCGGCGGCAGCGCGGCGACACGGCCGATCACCGCGATCGCGGGGCCGCGCCGGGCCAGCAGTGCGCGGGCCGTCGCGAAGTTCTTCGGCGAGACGCTCTGCCGCAGCCACCGTGGCCCCTCGCCACGGGCGAGCGACGGGCCGTAGGCCCGGCCGAGGAAGAAGAACGACCAGTTCATCACGATCATGAGCGGCGCGTAGGCGAGGAACAGCAGCGCCAGGTCGACGTCGCCGGTCGCGGTGAAGAGACCGCCGCCCCACAGCTGCACGTCCTTGCTCGGGCGCACGAGCAGCAGCCAGTAGATGTCGTCGGTGTCGCCTCGCGAGATGCTCGCGACCAGGGGCGCCACGATCGTGAAGAACGAGACGATCGGCACGCCCAGCCGCAGGCCCGCGACGCTCAGGTGGAACCGGCGTGCGGTGTCGGACATCGCGCCCGCCGGCAGGTGTGACGTGGACGCTGCCTCGCCGTCGACGAGGACCTCGTCGTCGTGTCCGTCGCTCACTGGCACTCCGCCGTCGTCGCCTGTCCCGAGTGAACCGTGTTCGTCGTGCTTCCTCGGCGGGACTGGTCGCGGTCCCTCCGTGGTCGTACGGTGGATCGGTCGGGGGAGGGGTCGTCGTGACGGCGACGCAGGCGGCACCAGTCGTGGCAGAGCGGCCGCTCGCGCGACGCGTCCGATGGCTGTTCGTGCGCGGGCTGGCCTGCCTGGTCGCGGGGACGCTGGTGCTGGGCCTCGGCGGCCGCCTCGTGATGCTGCTGTCCCGACTGCTGCACCCGGACACGGTCGGTCGGCTCACCGAGGGCGGCAACCGCATCGGCGAGGTCACGCTCGGCGGCACGCTGGGGCTCATCGTCTTCGGTGGGCTGCTGGGCGGGGTCCTCGCGGGGGTCGTCTGGGCGATTCTGGCCACGTGGCTGCCGGGACGGTGGTGGGTCGTGGGGCTCGGCGCGGTGCTCCTCGGTGGCCCCTTCCTCATCGACGGGGACAACGTGGACTTCGTGATCCTCGACCCGCCCGGGATCGACGTCGCGCTGCTCCTGAGCCTGCTGTTCGTGTTCGGTGTGGCGGTCCACGTCCTCGACCGCGTCTTCGACGCACGGGTGGCTGCGACGTCCTCCAACCTCGTCATCGGCATCCGCGCGTCCGCAGTGGCGCTTGGTGCGGCAATGCTCGTGCCGACCTTCGGCTTCTACTTCCTGCGATCGTTCTGCTTCTGTGCGCATCCGCCGTGGCTCACCGGTGCGGCCCTGCTGGTTGCTGCCGGAGCAAGTCTGTGGTGGTGGGTCGACGACCTGTCGGGTGCTGCGGCTCCCCGCACCGCGCAGACCTGGATGGGACGGATCGGCCTCACGGTCGCCGTGCTCAGCAGCAGCGTCGACCTGACGACGGAGCTGCTGCTCGTGCTGTGAGGGTGCATCGAATGCGTCAGGTGTTCCACCTCGCGGGCAGCCAGGTCGTGGCCGGCCCCACACGCCACACGGCACCGTCCACGCGGTGCTCCTCGCGTGTCGCGAAGACGTAGCGCCGCCGATGGACCCGCACGGCGTCGGGCGAACGGCCGTCGAAGGGGTCGTGGCGCAGCAGCCGACGGACCAGCGGGTCGCCGGCCAGCAGCCGATCCACGAGCACGTGCACCCACTCGTCACGACGGCCGGGGCCGCGTCCCATGGCGGCGAACCACAGCAGCCAGTCGGTGCGGAGGTGGAAGGGGGCGACCTGCGGCGGTCGCCGCAACGGGTCCTGCGGCTTGGCCCGGAACTCGTAGGTGTGCCACGTCACGCCGCCGTCGTCGGAGCCCTCGACGACCAGCTCGTGGCGCTCCCGCGTCACCGAGCCGAAGGCGCCGTAGCTGCCGGCGAGGTGGAGCGGGTTGTGGCTCGCGTTCATGCGCTGCGACCGGGACAGGAGGTTGGCGGCGGGGTGCCGTGAGGCCCACACGAACCACGCCGTGACGGCCAGCACCGACACCAGCCACCACAGCGGTGCGACCGTCGGGCCGTCCGCCACGCCGGGGAGGACCTCGGCGAACCATGCGTCCGGGAGCACGGCCAGCGCGAGCACGATCGTGAGCAGGTTCAGCCACGCGAAGTTGCCGCTCAGCAGCAGCCACGACTGCGTGAGGATGATCAGGGTCGCGGCGATGCCCGCCACCGGCTGGGGGAGGAACAGCCCGAACGGGACGACCAGCTGGACCACGTGGTTGGCGCCGGTCTCCACCCGGTGCAGCCACGTCGGGAGGTTGTGGAAGTTGCGCGACAGCGGCCCCGGCAGCGGCTGGGTCTCGTGGTGGAAGTCGAGGCAGGTGAGGTCGCGCCAGCACGGGTCGCCTCGCAGCTTGATCAGGCCGGCGCCGACCTCGACCCGGAACAGCAGCCACCGCACCAGCAGCAGCGCCGGCCAGGTGACGGCCACGTCGCGACCGCCGAACAGTGCCGCGAGCACGGTTGCCTCGAGCAGCAGCGACTCCCAGCCGAAGGCGTACCAGACCTGGCCGACGTTCACGTAGGAGAGGTAGAGCGCGAACAGCGCCACCCACACCACCGTGACGACGGGCGTCGGCGCGACGTCCGCAAGGCCAGCCACGAGCGCGAGGGCCAGGGCGAGACCCAGCCACGCGAGCCCCGTCGCGAGGCGGTCCGAGTAGCGCCAGTGGAAGAGACTCGGTGCCAGTCGCCACGGGACGCGATCGGTGAAGCGGGGGACCGGCGTGAGCCCGCGCTCGCCGAGCAGTGGCCGCCACTCGTACAGCACGCTGGCGAAGGCGAGGCAGAGCACGAGGGCGACGCCGCGCTGCAGCAGCAGCCGTGCGACGTCGTACCCGGACGTGGTGATCGACTCCATGATGGAGAGCATGGACGTCGAGGGCGGTGACGTCGAGCGCTGCGTCAGCGCCCGGGATCGCCGGGCGGGTCGGTCATCGACGGGTCCGGCTGCGCGTCGGCGACGAGCTCGAGGATCTCCGACGCGCCGAAGACGCGGTCGTAGTGGCCCTCGTTGAGCTGCAGCAGGAGGCCGTGCTCGACCAACCGGTCGATGGCCACGTTGGCCGTCTGGAACGCGACGTCGTGCCGTTGGGCCAGGGTGCTGGCGGTGACGACGGGGTGGTCAGCGAGGTCGGCGGCGATGTCGACCGCCGTCCCCCGGACGCCGCTGTCCCGCAGTCGCGCCACGCCGTCGTCCACCAGCCCCGTGGCCTGCGCGAGCACGTCGCTGGCATCGTCCGCAGCCGCGCGTGCTGCGCCGGCGACGACGTCCACGACCGCGTCGAAGGTCGACTCGCGACGCGCCACGTCGAGCACCGCCGCGTACGCCGGCCGGTCACGGAGCAGTGCGGCCGAGACCGGCAGCGCGCGGACCGGGAGCTGCGCGGTGAGTTGCGCTGCGAGCACCAGCCGGGCCAGCGACCCGTTCGCCTGTCGTGCCGGGCGGAGCGACTCCAGCTGGAGGTGGGACAACGACGCGCGGACCACGGCGGGGAGCGTCACGCTGTCACACCAGTCCGCCCAGGCCTCGACCCCCGCTGCGACGTCCGGACCCGCCGGGGGAGCGACGTAGGTCGCCGTCGTGATGTCCCCGCCCGACGGGGAGATCCAGGCGTGGTCGTCCCGGAGGGTCGTGCCGAGTGCTTCCAGGGCGTGCCGCAGCAGGTCTCGCGCGTCGCCGGCCGGGACGTGCTGCAGGCCACTCGCCGCCCGGGCCGCCACCGGCAGGCCGTCCTCGCGCCACAGCCGGAGCGCCTCGGGGGCGGACAGCAGCCCGCCGGCGAGCTGCTCGGCGGCCGCAGCCTCCACGGCGAGCAGCAGGCGGACACCGCGCGGGTCGCGTCGTAGCTGCTCGGCGAGCCGTCCGAGTGCGTCGTGGGCCTCCACCACCGCGGTCCAGGTCCCGGTCGACAGGGTCGGTGCGGCCGGTAGCGGGTCCGGAACGAAGGCACGGGTGACGAACGGTAGGTCGGATGTCTCGTCCACGCCGGTCAGCGTGAGATATCGGCCTCGCCATGCGCTCATTTCCACTCCAAGGCCAAGTACGTGAAATTCACGTATGAATGGGTTAGGAACATATTACTGCCTGCTGTCGCCCTTGCGCTCCTCGTGCCCGCGGGAGACCTAGCATCTGCACGTGTCGCGCGCGCGCACGGCAGGGAAGGGGGCGGCGCATCGGCTCCCCGCGTCATCGGGCGCCGCAGGCCGCATGGCTTCGCGGTGTGGTCTGGCGTGCGCTCGCGATCGTCCTGCTGGGGCTCGTCGGGCTCGTCGGCGCCGCGGGCACGGCGTGGGCGAACGACGACGGGCCACCCCCCGCAGCGACCTACCCGCTCGTGCCGTACGTGCTGTCCGACGGGTCGCCCGTCTGCGACCCGCCGGGCCAGTCGCCGCCGCAGGGCGACATCGTCTGCGACGACGCCGGCAACTCGATCTATGCGGGGTCCGACGGCACGACCGTCACGATGGCGATCAACTTCTACCAGGACCCGCGGATCGCGTCGCAGCAGGCACCGTTCGACCAGGTCGCCTACACCGTCCAGGTCGCCGTGGGTGGCGTGCACCTGGCGTCGTTCGGCATCGACGGGAAGAAGACCGGCGACAACGACGCGGTGTACGCCAAGTGCGTCGGCGGCGCCTCGTTGACCTACCACCGCACCCTGTCGGCGGCGCTGGGCAACGGCGACGTCTCGGTGACCACGGTCCCTGCAGCGGTGGTCCCGGGGGGTCTTGCCTGGCAGGTCCGGTTCACGGTCCCGCTCGACTCGCTCGCCCCGTGCGGCGTGAGCCCGGGCGACGAGGTCGGGCTGTTCGTGGGCAGCTCGCAGGCGGGCAACCTCGACGTCATCAACAAGGACCTCATGGTCGACGGCGCGACCATCGACTTCTCCCAGGTCGGTCCCATCGCCTTCGACGGTGATCTCGTCCTCGAGAAGTCCGCCAACCACGTCGCGGGACCGAACCCGCCGGAGGTCGGGTTGACGTCGACGTACGACCTCGTCGTGACCGCCCGCGCCGTGAGCCTCTACGACCTGACGTCGGTCGAGATCACCGACACGTTGCCGGACGACGTCTCGATCGTCTCGGTGACACCCAGCGCCGGGTCGGTGACGCAGACCGGCCAGACCGTGGACTGGTCGCTCGCACTCCTCGAGCCGGCCCGCGACCAGACCCTCACCATCAGGGTCGCGGTGACGCCGGTGAGCGCAGACATCGGGTCGCCCAAGCTCCTCAACCCGGGCGCCAGCGGGACGGCGGTCCGGGGCGGCGACGACGCCCCGGTCAGCGGCGCGTCCCCGAGCGTGTCCACGGGCCCGGTCGCCGGCTCCGCGATCGTCGTCGGCAAGACGGTCACCCCGGGCAGCGTCCCGGCGCTCGGGAGCGTGACGTACACGATCACGATCGGCAGCACGGGCACCCTGGCCGCCGACGTCTCGACCGTCGTCGACAGCCTGCCCGCCGGCTTCCAGTTCGTGCCGGGGAGCACCGGCGGGACGCTCGGCGCCGGTGCCCCGGTCGTGTCGGGTCAGACCGTGACCTGGAGCGGGCCGTTCACGATCCCGGCCGGCGAGTCGCGCACGCTGACGTTCGTGGCCACGGTCGGGGCCGAGGGCGGCACGTTCACCAACGTCGCGACCGCGACCGGCCCGCTCGTCGGGACCGTCTCCACAGGGCCGACGGCGCCGGTCACGGTGACCTCGGTCGCCGACCTGTCGGTGAGCGCGGCGGTGGCACCCACGCCGCTCGTCGCCGGCGAGACCGGCACGTACACGTTGACGGTGCGCAACGACGGGCCGTCCACGGCGACGAGCGTGGTGGTGAGCGACGCGCTGCCGGCCGGTACGACCTTCGTGTCCGCCGGGGCGGGCTGCAGCTTCTCGGGCGGCACCGTGACCTGCACCGCTGCGTCGCTGGCGCCGGGGGCGACCACGTCCTTCACGTTCACCGTGCTGGTCGACCCGGCCACGACCGGGTCGATCAGCAACACAGCGTCGGTGTCCAGCGCGACGAGCGACCCGAATGCCGCGAACGACAGCGCGACGCTGGTCACCCCTGTGGTCCAGCGCGCGGACCTGTCGATCAGCAAGTCGGTCAGCGCGGCACCAGTCACGGCGGGCACGACCGCGACGTACATGTTGACGGTGCGCAACGACGGGCCGTCCACGGCGAC
>JBFKQZ010000088.1:0-10989 GCA_041627475.1 Nitriliruptoraceae bacterium
ACCGCCAGTTGCCGATGACCGCGGCGATGACGATCGAGATGCCGATGCACACGACCATGAAGACGAGGAACTTCGCCCCTGCGAACCGGTCGGTCATGGGCTGTGCCCCTGCAGCAGGGTCACAGGGTCCTGCGACTCCTCGGTGACGAAGAGGCGGAAGTAGGCGAAGACGGTGTCGTCGTCGAGCAGACCGGCCGCACCGCCCAGCACGCGCATGTACTCGGCGACGCCGTCGACGAGGCTGCCGATCTCCGAGCGGTTGCGCTCCAGCATCTCGCCGACCGGGTCACCGGAGACGAGGAACTCGTTGATCCGCTCCTCCTCGACCTCGAGCAGCTCGGAGAACTCGACCGAGAAGCGGCTCAGGGCCACGAGCGCCGTGTCCATCTTCTCGGGCTGCTCGCGCAGCACGCGCGTGGACTCGGGGAGGTTGGCGCGGATGCGGTCCAGGTCCTCGTCGATCGTCGGGCGCAGCGCGGCGGCGATGTCGGCGAGGTCCTCGAGGTTGTCCAGCGTCTGGTCGGAGGTCCGCGCCGCGAACTGGGTCAGCTGGCTGGTGAGCTCGAGCTGCTCGCCGATGATGTCGGCGGTCTGTTCCTGCTCGGCGAGCGTGTCGATGACGATCGCGAGCTCCTCGGCGTCGATGGAGTCGAGGAACGGCTCGAGGACGTCGAGCACCTCGTTGAGCTCGGTGGGCTGGCGGGCGGCGACGAGCAGGTCGCCCTCGGCGAGGTAGGGGGGCGAGCCGAAGGCCTCGTCGGGGAACCGCAGCTCGACCTGCTTCTCACCCAGCAGCGTCTTGGCGGTGACGACCATCTCGATCTGGTCGGCCGGCGGCAGCTCCACGTCGCCGTCGATGCGCAGGATCCCGGTGGCGACCCCGTCCTCGAACGCGAGCCCGTCGACCTCGCCGACCCGCACGCCCCGCGCCTTGACGTCGGAGCCCGCGATGAGGCCCGACCCGGCGTCCCCGAACTCGGCCTCGATCTCGTAGGTGCCGGCGGCGGGGGAGTAGCGGTACTCGAACAGGAGCACGGTCAGCCCGATGAGCAGGAGACCGGTCGCGGTCCCTGCCATGCGGCGGACGAGCTGTGCGTTCACGCCGTCACCCTGCGATCTTGATGGTCTCGCCGCCCGCCGACCAGATCAGCAGCGACAGCATCATGTTGATGATCACGACCGCCGTGATCGAGGCGCGGATGGCACGGCCGACGGCCACGCCCACGCCGGCGGGACCGCCCTTGGCGTAGAACCCGTAGTAGGTGTGGATCAGGATCACGATGACCGTGAAGATGACGGCCTTGATCACGCTGTAGACGATGTCGATGAACGGCAGGAACAGCGCCAGGCGCGTGTCGTAGGCGCCCGGCGACACCGTGAACAGTCCGGTGACGACGAGCCGGGTCGCGACGAACGCGCTGAACAGCGAGAACAGGTAGAGCGGGATCGTCGGGATCAGTCCGGCCCAGATCCGCGTCGAGACGAGGTACGGGATCGGGCGGATGCCGATGACCTCGAGCGCGTCGATCTCCTCGGAGATGCGCTGGGCGCCGAGCTCGGCGGTGTAGCCGGCACCGACCTTCGCGGCGAGCGCGACCCCGGCGATCAGCGGTGTGATCTCGCGGACGTTGGCCCACGACGAGATCAGGCCGACGTACGCCTGCGCGCCGATCTGCTCGAGACCGGCGACGCCCTCGAGCCCGACCTGCGTGCCGGTGAAGAAGGCGAGGGAGCCGATCACGAACAGCATCCCGCCGCCGACGATCCAGCCGCCGGCGCCGACGACGACGTCGGAGATCTGCGGGAGGATGACCGAGCGCCACCACTTGAGGCTGTACGGCATGGCGGCGAGCGCCTCGCCCCAGAACCGCATCTGCTCGGCGAGCTCCTCGAACACCTTGAACGGCGACGAGGCGACGTCGACCACCCGGTCGGTGACCGGGGGCGTCGTGCGGGCCTCGGGCCCGGTGTCGGTGGCTGCCACGGCTCAGGCCTTCGGGGGCACGGCGTTGAAGTACAGCGCCGTGAGCGTGAAGTTGACGAAGAACAGGATGATGAAGGTGAGGACCACGGCCTTGTTCACGGCGTCGCCGACGGCCTTCGGGCCACCGCGGGCGTTGTAGCCGTAGTGGCAGGCGATGGCGGCGGCGAGGAAGCCGAAGATCGCGGCCTTGACCAGTGCCGACCAGAAGTCCGCCAGCTGGGCGAGCTCGGTGAACGACGCGAAGTAGGCGCCCGACGTCCCGCCCTGCAGCGGCACGGCCATCACCCAGCCGCCGGCGATGCCCGAGAAGCTCACGACGCCGTTGAGCAGCAGCGCGACGAGCGTCGCGGCCGCGAGCCGGGGGAGGACGAGGCGGTGGACCGGGTCGACGCCCATGACCTCCATGGCGTCGAGCTCGGAGCGGATGCGGCGCGACCCGAGGTCGGCGGTCATCGCGGAGCCGCCGGCGCCGGCGATGAGCAGCGCGGTCGCGACCGGCGCTGCCTCACGGACGACGGCCAGGACCATGGCGGCGCCGATGTGCGACTCGGCGCCGATCTGTCGGGCGAGTGCGCCCACGTGCAGGGCGATGATCACGCCGAAGGGGATCGCGATCAGGACGACCGGGACCATCGTGACCTTGGCGATGAACCAGCACTGGTCGAGGAACTCGCGGAAGGGGAAGCCCTTGCGGACGGCGAGCACGCCGTCGACGCCCATCGAGGTCACGCCGCCCAACTGCTCCAGGCCGTTGCGCAGACTGGCCACGTGATCGCCCCTCCCGGCTGCGCCCGCTCGAGCCCCCGCAGGCAGCGGGGCGGCAGACTAACGAGTTCGTCCCGCGCACGCTTCGAGGCCAAGAGGCCGCGCTCCTGCCCCGTGCGGCAGTCCGGGCACGCCGTTTGCAGGAGCGCGCGCGAACTGCCCGTCGGTACCGCTTGACCGTGCGCGGATCGCGCGGCAGCATTGGGCTGCGCACGGCCGTGCGCGGGCACCGCATCCACGCGCGCCGGTGGACCCCAGGAGGCAGTTGTGGCGGACGACACGAAGAAGTCCGGCAAGAAGAAGCGCTCGACCGGGTCCCGGACCTTGGCCCGCGGTCTGGCGCTGCTCAGTGCACTCGGCGACGCGACCGAGGGCGAGACCGTGTCTGGACTGGCCGAGGCCACCGACCTCGACCGGGCGGTGCTCTACCGCCTGCTCGACACGCTGACCGAGGAGGGGTTCGTCACGCGCGACCCCGAGACGCGCAAGTACCGCCTCGGCCTCGCGATGCTCGAGCTGGGCGTGCGCGCCGCGACGGGCCTGGAGGTCCGCCGCCTCGCCGGCCCCGCGCTCAAGGCCCTGTCCGAGGAGACCGACGAGACCGCGTGCCTCGCCGTGCGCGACCGCGACGACCTGGTCGTCGTCGAGGTCATCGAGCCGGGCGACCGCTTCGTCCAGGTGAACTACCGCGTCGGCTTCCGCCACCCGCTCGGCGTCGCCGCCCACGGCCGCGCGCTGATGGCGTTCCTGCCCGAGGGCGCCAAGGACCCGTCGTTGCAGCCCGTCCGCCAGCGCGGCGTGGCGTACACCCGCGACGAGCTCGAGAGCGGTGCCTCCGGCGTCGCCGCCCCCGTCTTCGACCACACCGGCAAGGCCGTCGCGGCGGTCGGGATCGTCGCGCCGACGGCTCGGCTGCCGGAGCCGGAGCAGATCGCGCTGCGCGTGCTGCGTGCCGCCCGTGAGATCTCCGAGCGTCTCGGCTGGCGCCCGCGCCGGCCCGGGGCGTGACCGAGCGCGACGACGCCGGCGACGAGCTGCAGCTCGCCACGGCGGAGCTGCTCGGTGCCCTGACGTACGGTCAGCTGCGGGCCTACACGACCGCCGTGTCGCTCGTGCCGCTGGCACCGGACCTCGAGCGCAGCGAGCACCTGCTCGGCTTCGCCGACCGCGAGCACGAGCGCTACCGCCGCATGCGCGCCCGGCTCGAGGAGCTGACCGACCTGCCCCGTCCGGTCATGGAGCGACAGAAGCCGGCGTTCGACCGCTTCTTCGGTGACCTGACGCTGGACGACTGGCTGGGCGGGGTCGCCTTCCTCGCCGTCGGGCTGCCGATCTCCGCCGACTTCGCGCGTGGCGTGGCGACGGCGGTCGACGACGACACCGCACAGGTGCTCGTGGACGCACTGGCCGGCCGCTCGAACACCGAGGCGTGGTCGCGGGCCCAGCTGCAGGCGCTGCTGGACCAGCCCGAGCAGCACGAGCGGGCGAAGAAGCAGGTCGCCGAGGTCATCGGCCTCGCCCTGACCGAGTTCACGTCGGCGCTCGGCTCGACCGACGCGCTGCGCGTGCTGTTCGACCGGCAGGCCGAACGCGAAGGCAGGACCGGCGAACAGGTGGTCAAGCGGCTCGCGATGGAGGTGCTCGAGCAGCACCGTCGGCGCATGCACGCGCTCGGTCTCGACGACCTCGACTAGACGGGTTCGGTCCGTTCGGTGTGGACGCCGGCCCATGCGGGGTCGTGCTCGGGGTGGTCGTCGCGGACGTGGCCGCCACGCGTCTCGTCGCGCAGGAGCGCACCGGCCGCGATGGCCCGGCCGACGACGACGGCGTTGTGCAGCTCGAGCTGGTCGAGGTCGCGGGACGGGGGCCCGAGCCGTTCGGCGATGTCCGCGAGCTCGTCCAGGGCCCGGGTGAGACCGGCCGCCGTGCGGATCGGCCCGGCGAGCTCCCACATCGTCTCGCGCAGCCTCGTCCGGACCGCGGCGGTGTCGCCGGGGCCGTCGTCGGTCAGCGTCGGGACGTCGTCGGTGGGGCCGTGGTCCGGGAGGTCCGCGGTCATGGCCAGGGCCGAGCGGCGCCCGAACACGAGCGCCTCGACCAGCGAGTTGCCGGCCATGCGGTTCGCGCCGTGGACGCCGGTCGACGCGACCTCGCCGGCCGCCCACAGGCCGGGCAGCGACGTGCGGCCCCACAGGTCGGTGCGGATCCCGCCGACCATGTAGTGCGCAGCGGGGGTGACGGGGACCGGCTCGGTCGCGAGGTCGTAGCCGTACTCGCGGGCGCCGGCCAGCACGGTGGGGAACTCGGTCTCGAGCGTGTGCTGGTCGAGACCGGAGGCGTCGAGGAAGGCGCCGCCCTCCTGGGCGAGGATCGCCTTGGCGACGACGTGGCGCGGGGCCAGCTCGGCATCGGGGTGCACCGCGGGCATGAACCTCTCGCCGTGGGCGTCGAGCAGCACCGCCCCGGCTCCCCGCAGCGCCTCCGTCAGCAGGAACCGCCACGCGGTCTCGGTGGCCATGCCCGTCGGGTGGAACTGGACGAACTCGGCGTCGCGCACGGCGGCGCCGGCACGCAGCGCCAGCGCCACGCCGTCTCCCGTCGCGTGGTCCTGGTTCGTGGTCGCGGCGTACAGGCCGCCGCAGCCGCCCGTCGCCAGCAGGACCGCCCGGGCCGCCACCTGGACGAGGTCGCCGTCGCGCGACAGCGCGTGCACACCGGTGACGCGGCCGTCAGGGCCGCGGGCCAGCGAGACGGCGTGGCCCTCGAGGCGGGCCACCCGGGGGCCGGCGACCTTCCGAAGGCTGCGGACCATCTCAGCACCGGTCGCGTCGGCGGCGTGGACCGAGCGGGCGTGCGACTGCGCACCCTCGCGTGCCATGTGCAGGTCGGACGGGTCGGTCGGGTCGCCACCCTCGACGGTGTCGAAGCGGGTGCCGAGCTGCAGCAGGTGGGCGACGCGTGCCGGGGCCTCGCGGGTGAGCACGTCGACGGCGACGGGGTCGCAGAGGCCGTCACCGGCCACGAGCGTGTCGGCGGCGTGGGCGGCAGGGGAGTCGTCGGGACCGAGCGCGACCGCCATGCCGCCCTGCGCCCAGGGGCTCGACCCGGACTTGCCCGCCCGGCCCTTGTCGAGCACGACCACGTCGAGGTCGTCCGGGAGGTTGATCGCTGCGTACAGCCCCGCGATCCCGGCGCCCACGATGAGCACGTCACAGCGGTAGCGGCCCGCCGCGTCCGGCTCGGGGGGCAGGGGGATGCTGCTCACGCCGCCGGGCCCTGGCGGTGATGACGGTCCTCGAGCATCGCGTGGACCGTCATCGAGTTCGTCATCAGCTCGCCGAAGCCCTCGGGGTCGGCGAGCAGCCACGAGTGGTGCGCACCCTGCAGCAGGTCGCCCTCGGCGTTGAGCGCCTCGCAGGTGGCGGCGAACGCGGCCTCCGGCACCACCGAGTCCTGGTCACCCCACAGGATCGTGACCGGCAGCCCTCGCTGGGCGAGCTCGGTGAGCTCCTCGCGCAGGTCGGCGGTGCGTGCCATGTGGGCCGCGCGGCGCAGGGCGGGGAGGTTGAACAGGGCGTTCGACAGGAAGTCGCGCGCGACGACCGGGAAGATCCGGCGGTACTCGGTCTTGAGGAACTCCCGCGGCAGGCCGATCGCCCAGTCCCAGATCGGGCGTTCGCCGAGGTGGGTGTCCTCGCCGTCCTCCCCCGGCTTCCAGACCGCACCGCCCACGGCGTTCACCAGCGTCAGCGAGCGGACGAGCTCGGGGTGGTACCAGGCGGTGGCCGTGGAGACGGCGCCGCCGAACGAGTGGCCGATGAAGAAGGCCGGTTCCTCGACCCCCGCGTGCTCGCACAGCTGCTTCATCCACCAGGCGAGGCGCTCCCACGTCATCTGCCCGCGCAGCGGTGCGGAGCGACCGAACCCTGGCAGCGCCGGTGCGATCACGCGCGTCCCGGCGCGGGCGAGCTCGGTGATGGCGTCGCCGTACGCGCGGCTCGTGAGCCCCCACCCGTGCACGAACACTGCCGGTGGCCCCTCGCCGACGTCCCCGTACGCCACCTCCTGGCCGTCGAGGGTCGTCCGGTGCCAACGCAGGTCGGCAAGGCGATCGGTCGGCAGGGGGTGCTCCTCGCAGGTGCGCGCCCCTGCAGGCTAGCGCTCGGGCGGCCCGATCCCGGCCGTCCGCAGCGTTTCGGCCAGCTCGGCGCAGATCGGACCGGGGGTGCCGTCACCGACGGCCACGTCGTCGACGCTGACGACCGGCACGGCCCCGCGGACCGCGGACAGCAGGACGACCTCGTCCGCGGAGGCGAGCGCGGCCGCGCGGACCGCTGCCTCCGTCACGTGCCCGTCGCTGACGAGCACGCCGCGCGTCGTGCCGGGCAGGATGCGGCCGTCGGCGGGCGGGGTCGTCGCCACGCCGTCGTGGACCACGACGACGTTCGCGGCTGCGGCCTCCAGCACGTGGTCGTCCTCGACGAACAGTGCCGTGTCGGCGTCGGCGGCCCGGGCCGTGGCGATCGCCTGTGCCGACCATGCCCAGCTCGTCGACTTGATGGCCGCCGGCCGCCGCCCACCAGCGACCGTGACGACGCGCGACGGACCCGTCGGTGCCGGTGCCGGGCTGGCGAGGACGGCCACGGTGGGGCTGCGGGAGACGGCGCCGAAGGGGGCGTCCGGCCCGACGGCACCGCGGGTCACGACCAGCCGCAGCACGAGGTCCGGGTGGTGGGCGCCGTTGTCCTCGGCGACGTCCCGAGCCGCGCGTTCGAGGCGGGCCCGGTCGAGACCGGTGATGCCGAGCGCGCTGGCGTCGTGGCACAGCCGGTCGACGTGGAGGTCGAGGCGCTGTGGCACGCCGTCGACCGCGCGCAGCGTCGAGAACACCCCGTCCCCGAGCCGCCAGCCCGCGTCCAGCGGCGAGATCCGCGCGTCGCGCACGTCCAGCAGTCGTCCGTCGAGCCAGCAGAGCACGGCTGCACCTCCTCGTTCGCGACCCTACGCCCCGCCGACGGCGCGCAGGAACGCCGCTGCCTTGTCGAGCGCTTCGAGGTGCTCGGCGGCCGGGTCCGAGTCGGCCACGATCCCGCCGCCGGCGCTGTAGTCGGCGGTGCCGTCCGGCCACAGCGACGCGGTGCGGATGGCGACCGCGGTGCTCGCCCCGCCGCTGCCGAACCAGCCGAAGGACCCGCAGTACCAGTTGCGGCGGACCGGCTCGAGCCGGTCGATGATCGCCATCGACGACACCTTGGGCGCCCCGGTCACCGACCCGCACGGGAACGTCGCGCGCAGCACGTCCCCCCACGACGTCCCCGGTCGGAGCTCGCCGACGACCTCGCTGACGAGGTGCCAGACCGTGGGGTGGCGCTCGAGTGCGAGCAGCGACGGGACGCGCACGGTGCCCGGGCGGCAGACGCGTCCGAGGTCGTTGCGCTCCAGGTCGACGACCATGACGTTCTCTGCCCGGTCCTTCTCGCTGCGCTGCAGCTCGTCGGCCGCGGCCCGGTCCCGCGCCGGATCGGCGTGACGGGCGCGCGTGCCCTTGATCGGGCGGATCGTCGCGGTGCCGCCGTCCACCTCGAGGAACGTCTCGGGCGAGGCAGAGGCGATCCCGGCGCCGCTCGTCGGCAGGACCGCGCCGTGCGGGGCGGGGCTGTGCGCGCGCAGGGCCCGGTAGAGCTGGAGCAGGTCGCCCGACCAGCGGCTGGTCAGCCGCTGGGCCAGGTTGACCTGGAACGTGTCGCCCGCGGCGATCCGCTCGAGCGCCGCCGCGACCGCCGCCCGGTGGTCCGGCGGTGGCAGCGTCGTGGTGGTGCCACGCCGCGGCGTGGGGGCGATGGTCGGCACCGCGTCGCGGGTCGCGGCCGCCAGGCGGTCGCGCAGCTGCCGCAGCTCCGCCGGGCTGCGCTCGCGGGGGAGCGGACGGTGCAGCAGCCGGGCCGACTCGGTGTCGTGGTCGACCTGGAGCACCACGTCGGCGACGACCATGTCGAGCGACGGGACGACCCGGTCGGCCACGGCGTCGGACGGCAGGGACTCCACGGCGCGGGCGGCGTCGTACGAGATGGCGCCGACGAGGCCGCCGTCCGCGCCGGGCTGGTCGGCCTCGCGGGCCGTCGTCGGGTCGAGGCCGAGCCGGTCGCAGTGACGGTCGAGCACGGCGAAGGGGTCGGGCGTCCCGTCGGCCCCCACCGCCGGGACGATCACGCGGCCGGCCGTGCCGACGACGATCGCCGACCACCCGGTCGGCCCGGGCAGGCCAGGTTGGCTGTCGAGCCACCACGGTGTCCCGCGCAGGGCGGTCACACCGTCGACGAGCCGGTCGACGTCGATGCGGCCCTCGGGCGTGCGCGGTGGGTCGTCGAGCTCGAGGACGCGCAGCATCGGGTCAGGCCGTGGACGGCACGCTGTACTTCCGACGGAACTCGTCGACCTCCAGCTCCAGGTCGGCCTCGACCTCGGCCTGGAACTCGTCGGCCTGCGTCTGGTCGGTGAAGGTCTGGGCCCAGACGAGGTTGCCGGTCGCGGCGACCTGGAGCTGCACGTCGTACATGACCCCGTCGCTGTACCCGCCACGGGTGCGCGTCAGGACCCGGAAGTCGTTGCGGGCGACGCGGTCACCGGAGCTGTCGGAGCGAGCCGTTGCGGACACCGGGGGGCCTTCGTCGTTCGGGAGGGGGCGCGTGCAGCGCGGGGTCGGACGGTACCGGGCCGCTCGGTAGCGTCGTTCGTCGACCGACCGGGCTGGGGATTCGCGTGCACGAGACGCAGAACCCGCTCGTGTCGTTGCCCGTCGACGACTTCGGGCAGCCGGTGCGTGTCATCGGGCCGCCGCAGCGCATCGTGAGCCTCGTGCCCAACCTCAGCGAGGCGCTCTGGTACTGGGGTGTCGCGCCGCGCATGGTCGGGGTGACCGAGTGGTGCGTGTCGCCGCCGGACGGCTTCGACCACTGCGCCCGGGTGCGCGGCACGAAGAACCCCGACGTCGAGGCGATCGCGGCACTCGACCCCGACCTCGTGATCGTGAACGTGGACGAGAACCGCGAGGTCGACGTCGAGCGGCTGCGTGCGCACGGGCTGGCGGTCTACGTCACCGCGGCGATCGACGTGACCACGGCCGCCGAGTCGCTCGGGCGGCTGGGTCGGGCCGTGCACGCGCAGGGGCCGGCGCACCACACCGCCGACCAGATCATGACCGCGATGTCGCGCCACCGGATGCGGGACGCCGGCGTGCTGCCGCGGGTGGCCGTGCCGATCTGGCGCGACCCGTGGATGGCCATCGGTCACGACACGGTCGTCGGCGAGCTGCTGGTCGAGCTCGGGTTCGACCTGGTCCCACACGCTGAGCGCTACCCCCGCGTCGAGGTGGACGAGTTCGACGACGTCGACCTCGTGCTCCTGCCCGACGAGCCCTACGCGTTCGGCGAGGATGACCGGGACGAGTTGCTCGAGCGGGTCCCGGCCCGGGCCGTGCGGCTGTTCGACGGCCAGGCCCTGACGTGGTGGGGCCCGCGGACCCCGGGCGTGATCCGCGAGCTCGCCGAGCTGCGCCGCCACCTCAGTCGCCGCGCTGCGCGCAACGCCCGCCGCCGCGCTGCCGGCACGTTCCGGACCTGACCCGACCCGTCACGAGTTTCCTCGCGTCGTGCGAGGAGACTCGGCTCGCCGCCGAATCCAGCGCGCCTGTTCCAGACCACCGCACGAGTTTCCTTGCGTTGCGCGAGGAAACTCAGTGGGGGAGATGGACGTCGGTCAGCTGCCGTAGGTGTGCTCCTCGGCGGGGTAGACCCCGTCGCGGACCTCGGTGGCGTAGGTGCTGATCGCGTCGCGCATCGCCCCGCGCAGCTGGGCATAGCGCTTGACGAACCGCGGGCTGCGGCCGTCGGTGAGGCCGAGCATGTCGTGCCACACCATGACCTGGCCGTCGGTGTCCGGGCCAGCGCCGATGCCGATGGTCGGGATCGAGAGCGCGGACGTGACGTCACGACCGATGTGGTTCGGCACTGCCTCCAGCACGAGCGAGAACGCACCGGCCTGCTCGAGCTCCTTGGCGTCGCGGATGATCCGCTGGGCGGCCTCCTCGTCGCGCCCCTGGACCCTGTAGCCACCGAGCGCGTTGACGCTCTGCGGGGTCAGGCCGAGGTGGGCCATGACGGGAATGCCGGCCTCGACGAGCCGCGCGGTGACGTCGACCATGCGGCCGCCGCCCTCGAGCTTCACCGCGTTGGCGCCGGCCT
>JBFKQZ010000089.1:0-10873 GCA_041627475.1 Nitriliruptoraceae bacterium
GAGGGCCGGGATGTAGTCGGCGAGCAGCCCCTGCGATGCCAGTGGCCGGCACTCCTCCGCCACCTCCTCGAGCAGCTGCTGCAGCTCCGGCGTGCTCGGTGTCGGCGTGCGGCCACCGAAGGCCGGGACGCTGCGTTCGTCGACTGACTGCACGGGGACTCCTTCGGGGGGTGATCGGCACGTGCCCCGCCAGCGTCGTGGGATTCGTCCCGGACTACCGTCCGCACGAGGAGGGGCCATGGGCGAACCGCTGATCAGCTACGACTGGTGCCGGGAGACCGGCGGGGCGCTGACGCCCGCGCAACGGCGGACGCTGCTGCTCCGCTCGCTGCGCACGTACGGGGCGCAGGTCAAGGACATCGCCCGGCTCGCCAGCGGTCGCCGGTCGACCGAGCCCGTTCGTCTGCCGACGGCGCCGGACGGCGCATTGATCGACGCGGCGGTCGAGGCAGCTCGCGACCAGGGGCCGGACATCGAGGGCCACGGGTTCCGCACCTGGCTGTTCGGCGGGGCGCTGGCGGACCGCGACGGGGTGGACCTCGACCCCGAGCTGTTCTGCGTCGCGGCGATCGTCCACGACGCCGGCGGTGCACAGGCGGTGGGTGGCGAGGACTTCACGATCCGGTCGGCAGACATCGCCATGGCGGCCCTGGACCTGCACGGCGGCGACTTCAGCGCGGACCGGCGCACGGCGCTGCGGGACGGGATCGTCGCCCACGCCACGGCCGGCGTCCGCCCCGACGAGTCGGCGATCGGCGCCTACGTCCAGGCCGGTGCCCTGCTGGACCTGGCCGGCATGCGGATCACGGACCTGCCCGGCGACACCATCCGTGAGGTCTTCCAGCGGCATCCTGCCGGCACGGTGAAGCAGACGATCGTCCGGGTGATCGACGAGGAGGCGCGCGCCGTGCCCGAGGGTCGTTTCGCGCTGTCTCGGCGACTCGGTCTGGCACTGGCCGTCAGGGCCTCCCCGACGCTCCGACGCTGACGGCACGGCCCCGCCCCGCGCACACGCCTCAGCACTCCCACCCGTACTCCCGGACCTCGGTGTCGAGCCATGCCTCGATGCCGCTGTCGGAGACGTAGTGCGCCATCCCGTCGTCGTAGATCGTCAGCGTCCCGACGTCGTCCCCCGGCCCGGGTGCGACGACCGCCAGCACGAGGCCGGCCGCCAGGACGAGGTCCGGGTGCTCCGCGACCGGGGCACCGAGGTAGTCGTCCGGGTCGACCTGGTCCTGCCGCTCGAGTGGGTAGAACGCCCGGCCGTCAGCGAGCTCGAGGACCTCGTTGCCGCACGCGTAGTAGTAGTCGACGTCCTCGACGACCTCGACCACCGCCGGGGTCGTCCCCGGCGCCAGAGGGTCCGTCGACCCGCCGCAGCCCGCAGCTGCAGCCACGAGCACCACACCCATGATGATCCGTCGCACCGTCTGCTCCTGGTCGCGGTGGGACGTTGGACGCCACCCGGGGCCGCTCGGTTCCCGGCCCGGACGACCGGGACCATAGGTTGGTCGCGTCCGACGCAGCTGCCGCAACCCGCGCGAGGGACGATGACCACGGCCTACCTGGCGCCCGAGGGGCACGAGGCGGAGCTCGACGAGGAGCTCGCCCGGGCCGGTGCCGCCGTGGTCCAGCAGCTCGGGAGGCTGCGGGTCGTCGAGGGACGTCCGGTCCACGCGGCGTGGGCGGCGAACACGTGGTGGGACGCCGAGCGCATCCCGGTCGACTCGATCGGGGACGCGGCCCGCAGGCTGCGGGACCGGCAGCGCAACTGGGCGCTGTACGAGCCGCCCGAGCACCGTGGGCGGGCCGAGCTGGTCGCCGAGAAGCTCCCGTACGTGGCGGCCAGGCCGCTCGAGCTCGGCGAGGTCGCGCCGGACGCGCCGCTGGGGTCGTGGACGCTGCTCGACCGTGACCTCGTCCTGGCCGCGACGCGCTGCTCGAACCCGTTCCCCAACGGCGAGCCCACGTTCGTCGAGGACCGCACCGGGCCGCCCAGCCGTGCCTACCTGAAGCTGTGGGAGACCTTCGCCCTGCTGCGCCAGCAGCCCGCACCGGGCGAGCGCTGTCTCGACCTCGGTGCCACGCCGGGCGGCTGGACGTGGCTGCTGGCTCGGACCGGCGCAGACGTGACTGCCGTCGACAAGGCACCGCTGGACCCGACCGTCGCAGCGCTCGACAACGTGACCTTCGTCGAGGGCTCGGCCTTCGCGCTCGATCCCGAGGACGTCGGTCCGGTCGACTGGTGGTGCAGCGACATCATCGCCTACCCCGGGCGTCTGCTCGGACTCGTCGAGCGCTGGCTGGCGTCCGGGCTGGTGCGCAACCTGGTCTGCACGATCAAGTTCCAGGGCGCGACGGACTTCGACGAGATCGCCCGGTGGAAGGCGCTGCCGGACGCCCGGGTGTTCCACCTCCACAACAACAAGCACGAGCTGACGTGCGCGATCCTCGGAGCGGCATGAGCGGGAGCTTCACGGTGATCCACGACGACCGGCTGGAACGCAACAAGGAGACGGTCCTCGCGTTCTACGACCTGATGTTCAACCAGTGCCGTCCCGCCGAGGCCATCGAGCGCTACGCGGGTGACCACTACGCGCAGCACAACCCCCACGTCGGGGACGGCGGTGAGGCCTTCGTCGAGTACTTCGAGCGCATGGCGGAGGAGTACCCCGGGAAGCACGTCGAGTTCGTCCGCGTCATCGCCGAGGGTGACCACGTGGTGCTGCACTGCCGGCAGACCTGGCCGGACGAGGAGGTCTGGGCGGGGATCGACATCTTCCGGCTCGACCGCGACGGTCGCATCGTCGAGCACTGGGACGTGCTGCAGCAGGTCCCACGGGAGTCGGCCAACGACAACGGGATGTTCTGACGCGACGCGCGGCAGGGCTCCGGGCATGCTGGGCCCGAACGGACCGGGGGCAGGCATGGGAACCAGGAAGGACTACAAGGGGCCCCTCGACGCCTTCGACCGCTACGACGCCGCCATCGACCGCGTCGAGGGCGTGGACCGCAAGGGCGCGGCGAACCCCTACACGTCCGGGAACGGCTGGATGGCGACGTTCCTCGGCAAGCAGGGCGAGGTGGCGATCCGCCTCGGCGAGGACGAACTCACCGCGTTCCTCGCGGAGCACGGCACCGAGAAGCCGGTCTCGTACGGCGCGGTGATGAAGGACTTCGCGATCGTGCCCGAGGCGCTGGTCGCGGACGCGGACGCGCTGGCCTCGCTCGTCCGGCGCGCCCACGAGCACGTCAGCGGACTCCCTCCGAAGTAGGCGGCACCGCGCCGGCGCCCTGCGCACGCCACGGACGCTCCCCGGGAGCAGCACGTGTGCCACGCGACCGTGCGGGGCACTGCTCGGGTGACACCCCTCTCGCCCATCCCCTCCCGGACCCGCCCATGTCGACCCTCTCCCCTCTTCCCGACGCCGCGACGACCGGTGACCTCGTCGCCGTGGCCGTCGACTGCGCGGGTCGCTGGCTGCACGTCCCCGCCCCCGGCTCCGCACCGGAACTCGGTCCGTCGCTGCCGACCACCACCACCCGTCCCGGGGAGACCGCGTTCGAGGCAGCCGTGCGCTGCTGCGCGGAGGAGTTCGGCATCGACGTGCTGCCGACCCACTCCGACGGACTGACCCCGACGGCTGACGGCGCCGGTGTCCACACGATCGTGGCGCACCCGGCCACGCCGGAGGCGCTCGCCACGGCCACGGGACTGGGTGAGGAGCATGCCGTCTGGCTGCCGAACCGCCGGGTCGCACCGCCGGTCCGCAGCGACGTCGCACCGCCCGTCGGCGCCTGAGGCACCGGCGACCTGACGCGGGCTCAGTGTGCGGTCACGACGCATGTGGTGCACGGCTGCCGCCGGAGCCCCTACGCTGTGCACTCAGTTCGGCGCGGTCACTCGCTCCACGATTCTGTGTGGGGCAACGTTCCGGACAAGTATGAAGATCGAGTACGCACATGCCAGAAGGCACAGTCAAGTGGTTCAACGCCGACAAGGGCTTCGGGTTCATCGCCCCGGCCGAGGGCGGTGACGACCTCTTCGTCCACTTCTCCGAGATCCAGTCGACGGGTTACAAGACCCTCGACGAGGGTCAGCGGGTCAGCTTCGAGGTCGGCCAGGGCCAGAAGGGCCCCCAGGCCCAGAAGGTCACGGCGCTCTGACGCCTCCTGGAACGACGTGTCGGACCCGGGCTTCGGCCCGGGTCCTTCGCTGTCTGCAGGGATCCGTGCCCGGTCCCGTCAGCTGATCGGGGCGAGGGTGACCGGGATCCCGTTGAGGACCGCGTTGCCGGAGAGCGGGTCGACCGCGAGGTGATCGGTCAGCTCGTTGCTGTTGGGGCCGCCGACCTTCGCGGCGACCGTGAGCTCGATCCCGTCCTCGTCGTTGCCGAACCCGTGTGGCAGGCAGACGGTGCCTGGCGCGATGTCCTCGGTGACGTCGACCAGGACCTCCACCGCACCGACGCGTGAGGCCAGCCGAGCCGTGCCGCCGTCGGTGACACCGTGCGCAGCCGCGTCGTCGGGGTGGACCTGCAGTCCGTGCAACGGCTTCGACCCGGTCAGCGACGGGACGTTCTGGCCCCACGAGTTGTTCGTGCGGATGTGCCGACGTCCGATGAGGCGCAGGCCGTCGTCGGGCTCGTCGAGGCTGGCGCGCAGTCGCTGGACGTCGTCGACGAGCGCCGGCGGTGCGAGCTCGACCCGGCCGCTCGCGGTGCACAGGGCCTCGGGCAGTCGCGGCTCGAGCGGGCCGTGGTCGATGCCGCTCGGGTTGGCGAGCATGGTCGGCATGCAGAGCCCGTCGGTGCCACGACCGGCGCCGTGCGGGCCGGCCCGCCACAGCAGGTCGACGACCGCGTCGGGCCCGCGCAGTCCGTCGGTGAGCTCCAGCGCCTCCTCCAGCGTGAGACCGGCGAGCCGCGAGTCCTCGGCGTTGGCGACGCGCTTGACGACCTCGGCGAGGACGAACTGGTTCGCGGCGTCGGTGTCGACGGGCAGTTCGGCGCCCATCGCGATCGCCGCGAGCGTCAGCAGGATCTCCCACTCGTGCAGCGCCCCCTCGGGCAGGGGCAGCACCGGCGGCGAGTAGCTGGTCACGTTGCGCACCGTGAGCGCCTGGAACCCGAGCTCGGGATGCGGCTCGTGCAGCGGTCCGGGCGGGGGCAGGATGACGTCGGCGTGGCGGCTGGTCGCGGTGACGTACGGGTCGACGCAGACGAGCAGGTCCAGCCCGTCGAGCGCCTCCTCGAAGGCCGCGGTGTTGGGCGTCGACCGCGCCGGGTTGCCGGCGTTGACGAACAACGCACGCAGCTGGCCCTCCCCCGGCGTCGTCATCTCCTCGGTCATCGTCGCCGCGGGCAGCTCACCGTTGGCCTCCGGCAGCCCGCGGACACGACTGGTCCAGCGCGCGCGGCTGTACGGCCTGGGCCGCTTGCCGACCTCCGCCGAGGGGTTGGCGAACATCGCGCCGCCCTCGCTGTCCAGCGCCCCGACGAGCACGTTGCACACGTCGACGAGCCAGGCTGCGAGCGTCCCGAACTCGACCGTGTGCGTCCCGATGCGGCCGTAGACGACGGGCCGCTCGGCGGCTGCGAGGTCACGGGCGAGCTGGCGGATCGTGTCGGCCGGCACGCGGGTGCGCTCGGCGACGGCCTCCGGGGTGAACGGGGCGAGGGCCGCCAGCGCCTCCTCGAGCCCGTCGACGAGGTCCTCGAGGCGCCCCAGTCGCAGCAGGCCCTCCTCGGCGATCGTCGTCGCGAGGGCGGCCAGCAGCAGCGCGTCGGTGCCGGGCCGGATCGCGACGTGCTGGTCGGCCTTCGCGGCCGTGCGGGTCCGGCGCGGGTCCACGACGACCAGCCTCCCGCCGCGGTCGCGCAGTGCGTCCAGCCGGCCCGGCACGTCCGGGGCGGACAGCAGCGAGCCGTTGCTCATCCGCGGGTTGGCGCCGAGGAGCAGCAGGAAGTCGGTGCGGTCGATGTCGGGGACGGGGATCAGCAGCGGGCCGCCGAACAGCAGGCCGCTCGAGACGTGCTTGGGCATCTGGTCGACGGTCGAGGCGGAGTACACGTGCTTCGTGCGCAGCGCCTTGATGAGCGGCTTGGCGTAGACCTGCCCGGCCGCCGTGTGGATCGTCGGGTTGCCGAGGTAGATCCCGGTCGCGCCGTGCCCGTGCTCGGCCACGACCGCACCCAGCCGCTCGGCCACGAACGCGAAGGCCTCGTCCCACGACGCGTCCCGCCAACCCTCCCCGTCCCTGATCACCGGGCCGGTCAGGCGGTCGGGGTCCTGGGCGAGCTCGCCGAACGTGGCGCCCTTCGGGCAGAGGTAGCCCTTCGAGAACGGGTCGTCCGGATCCCCCTGGACCCGAGTCACGACTCCGTCCTCGAGCGTCAGCTGCAGCCCGCAGGTGGCCTCGCACAGTGGACAGATCCGCTTGGCGGTCCCGGTGACGGACATCGGTGCTCCCGTGGTCGCTCCCACCGCGAGTCTGCCATGCGTCGTCGCGTCCGGCCGTGCCACCGGGCGCACGGGACGTCGTGCCTCCTTGTCGGACGCCACCCCGGTCGGGCACCCTCGACGATCCCCTCCCCCTCGAAGGAACCGCCCGTGCACCTCACCCGTCGCCATCGCCGTCGGCTGGTCGCGAAGTTCCGCCGGGGCATCGCGGTCGAGGAGCTGTCCACCGAGTTCGGCATCACCGTCGGTCAGGTGCGGGCGATGCTCCAGGACGCGGGCGAGGACGTCCCGCCGGCTGACCGCGACCGAGGCGGGCTGGTCGAGGTGTTCGGCCCCAGCGACGCCGCCTGACGCCACCGACGTCCGCCGCGATCAGGCCGCGGCGACCCAGCGACGGACCATCTGGCGCAGCGCGGGCAGCGAGACCATGCCACGTGCGAGCACGACGTCGTGGAAGTCCCGCAACTCGAACGCGTCGCCCTGCGCGTCCGCCGCCTCGTCGCGAAGCTGCTCGATGGCGAGGCGGCCCATCATGTACGACGTGGCCTGCCCGGGCATGCCGATGTAGCGGTCGACCTCGGCGGTGATCTCGGCCTCCTGCATCGGGGTGTGCTCGAGGAAGTAGTCGATCGCCCGTCGGCGGCCCCACCCCAGCGCGTGCAGGCCGGTGTCCACGACCAGCCGGCAGGCGCGCAGCGAGTCGGTCATGAGCATCCCGAGTCGTTGCACCGGGTCGTCGTACAGCCCCATCTCGTCGGCGAGCCGCTCGCTGTAGAGCCCCCAGCCCTCCCCGAACGCGGGCAGGAACAGGCGGCGGTGCATGTCGTGCAGGTCCTCGTCCTCCAGCGCGAGTGCGGCCTGGAAGTGGTGGCCCGGGACGCCCTCGTGGAACACGGTCGCAGCGAGGTTGGGGCCCCAGATCTCGGGGGTCGAGGTGTTGAGGAAGAAGATCCCCGGGCGGCTGCCGTCGGCGGCAGGCGGCGAGTAGAAGCCCATCGACCCGGTGTCGGTCGCGCGGACGCGGCAGGCCGCCTCGGGCACCCGGGCGAAGTAGCCGGGAGCCGCGGCCTCGGCCCGCGCGTGCAGCTCGGTCGCGACCCGGACGACCTCGTCCGGGTCGTGGAACGCCAGGTCGTCGCCGTGCAGCCGGGCGAAGACCTCCCGGAGGTCCGACGTCCCGAAGGCCTCGGCCCCGAGCTCGCGGTACTCCTCGGCGAGTCGTACGACCTGCTCGAGGCCGGTGCGGTGCACCTCGTCCGGTGTGGTGCCCTCGTCGGTGTAGGTCTCGACGAGCTCGGCGTAGCGACCGTCGCCACCGGGTTGGTGCGTGAGGCCGCACGCGTCGTCGCCCCGACCGGCAGGCAGGACGTCGTCGCACAGCGTCTCGCGCAGGCGGACCAGTGCCGGGCGCACGGCGTCGCGGACGACGTCGGCGACCTGCTGTCGCCACGCGTCCACCGCCGGGCCGGCGAGCTCCGTCGGACCCGGCTGCGCCAGCAGCGGGTCGTCGGCGAGATCGCTGGCGAGGTGCGCGTCGATCTTCTCGATGCTGCGAGCCGTGTGACTCGCGATCGGTGCCCGGCCCGCCGAGGCCGCAGCCGTGAGTCGTCCACGCAGCTCGTCGACGCACCCGCCGAAGTCCTGCAGCTTGCGGACGTACGCGGCGCCGTGCTGGGACGTGCGCAGCGGCAGGTCGTTGACCGCCCAGAAGAGGTAGGAGTGCAGGCCCAGGTCCGGGTGGGCGAACGTCAGCTCGGCCTCGACCTCCTTCGTGGCGGCGACGTGGTGCACCGCGTCGGCGGCCGTCCGCAGACTCGGCGCGAGGTCACCGCCGCGCGCCGCGGCCGCCAGCGCGTCGCGCTGTGCGGCCCCCAGCTCCGCCCTCGCCTCGTCCGTCGCCGCGATGCTGGTGCGGGGCCAGCGGTGGATCTCGTCGAGGTCACCGTCCCACAGCGGACGGTGGTCGTTGTGGGCGACCTCCGCGGCCCAACAGGCGTCGAGCAGCGCGCCGTCGTCCACCGGGATCCCTCCGTCCGGGACGATGGAAGCACGACGGTGGCGCCGAACCTCGGAGCGCCGTCAGCCACCGGCGGCCACTGCCTGCGCCCGGCGGGAGCGAAGGTGGGCCCGTTCACGCTCGTTGCCCACGGCCGCCAGGGCGCGGTCGAACGCCTCGACCGCCGCGGTCGGCTGCCCGGCCCGCAGGAGCAGCTCCGCGCGCGTCGACGCGTACAGGTGGTAGCCGTCGAGGTCGTCGGCGAGTCCTTCGAGCAGGCGCAGCCCGGCCGCCGGGCCGTCGGCCATCGCGACCGCGACGGCCCGGTTGAGCGCGACGACCGGCGTCGGGCGGAGACCCGCGAGCACGCCGTACAGCGCCGCGACCTGCGTCCAGTCGGTCGCCGCGAACGTCGGTGCCTCGGCATGGAGCGCCGCGATGGCAGCCTGCACCTGGTACGGCCCCGGGGTCCCCCGTCCGAGGGCGTTGCGCACGAGCGCGCGACCCTCGCGGATCCCGGCCGCGTCCCAGCGGGAGCGGTCCTGGTCCTCGAGGAGCACCAGCTCGCCGCTCGCGTCGGTGCGGGCCGGCGTCCGGGCGTGCTGCAACAGCTGCAGTGCGAGCAGCCCCTGCACCTCCGCCTCGTCGGGCAGCAGTTCCAGGAGGACCCGGCCCAGACGGATCGCCTCCTCCATCAGGGCGGGGCGGACCAGCTCGTCGCCGTCGCTGGCGAGGTAGCCCTCGTTGAAGACCAGCTCGACGACGTGCAGGACGTGCCGCAGCCGGTCGGGCAGCTCGTGGTCGGCAGGCACCCGGTAGGGGATGTTCGCGTCGCGGATCTTGCGACGCGCACGACCGAGCCTGCGTGCCATCGCCGTCTCCGACACCAGGAAGGCGCGCGCGATCGCCGCCTCCTCGAGACCGGCGATCGTGCGCAGCGTCAGCGCCACGCGGGCTGCCGGCGCGAGGGCCGGGTGGCAGCAGGTGAAGAGCAGCTTCAGCCGCTCGTCGGGGATCGTGCTGGCCTCGGGGTCGTACGGGTCGTCGTGCACGAGCAGTTCGGTCCCGGCAGCCAGCTTCGACGCGGCGCGTCGCCCCGCGTCGGCGCGGCGGATCCGGTCGATCCCGCGCCGGCGCGCCGCGGTGAGCAGCCATGCGGCCGGGCGGTCCGGCAGCCCGTCACGCTCCCAGGCGACGACCGCCTCGGCCATGGCGTCGGCCAGGGCCTCCTCGGCGAGGTCGAGGTCGCGCAGGTCACGCACGAGCACGGCGAGCACCCGCGCGTGCTCCTGCCGGAAGACCTCGTCGAGGGCCTTCGCGACACGGCGCGGCGCACGGGTGCCGTCGTCCTGCGGGTCGGAGCTCACTCGAAGCCGAGCTCGTCCATGTCCATGACCGGTCGCACCTCGATCGAGCCGTACAGGGCACCGGGGCAGAGCTCGGCGTAGTGGTTCGCCTCGTCGAGGTCGGCGACGTCGATGATGTAGTAGCCGCCGAGGACCTCCTTGCTCTCGGCGAACGGGCCGTCGGTCGTGATGGTCTCACCGTCACGCACGCGGATCGTCGTGGCGGACTCGACGCCGTGGAGCGGGGCCCCTGCGACGTGGACGCCCTTCTCGTGGAGCAGCGCGTCGTAGTCCCACCAGGGCTTCATCTCCTCCATCGCGGGCGGCTCGGCGGGCGCGTCGGCGGGGGCGGGCTCGGAGTAGATCAGGAGCATGTACTGCACGGCGCTCTCCTCTGGTCGTGGGCCTGTGCACCTCCACGTCGTGCGAGCCTCCTCCGATCGGACACTGGACGTCGGTGGGGCGCGCTGAACGCACAGGACGCGCGGAGGCACCCCGCGATGGCGCTCCCGGCAGCGGCCGGCCCGGCCACCTCTAGGTTTGGAAGATCGGCAAGGAGGTCGCCATGCGGCGCGTGTCCTCGACGGTCGTGATCGACTCGGGACCGGAGGCAGTGTGGCGGTTGCTGTCCGAACCGGACCGGTACCCGGACTACGTGCCCGCGGCGGACCGGTTGCTCGCGACGTCCGACCAGTCGGTGCGCGCGGGGACGACCTACCGCGAGTACGGCGGCATCCCGCCGTTCCTCGGCGAGAGCGACTGGGTCGTCCGTGAGTACGAACCGATGCGGCACCAGCACCACGTCGGTGACGACGGGATGGTCCGGATGCTGCTCGACCTCGACGTCGACGCCGTCGACGACGACCACACCCGGCTGACGATCTCGCTCGAGGTGCGGCCGCGCTGGTTCATGGCCGTGCCGAACGCGATCCTCTGGCCGGTGCTCATGCGCCGCCGTGCCCAGCAGGTCGTCGACGGCACCGTCGCCAACGCCAAGCACCTGGTCGAGATCGGCCAGGACACCTGAGCCGGCGGTCGCCGACCGCGCGATCGTCGACCTGACGTGGAC
>JBFKQZ010000090.1:0-10747 GCA_041627475.1 Nitriliruptoraceae bacterium
CAGATGCTCAAGTTCCTCAACCGCGGCAAGGGCTAAGGCTTCGGCGGTCGGCCGTCCCGGTCAGGCCGGCTCGACGACCACGCGGTGGCGGCCGCCGTCGTCCACCACGACCGGTGTGCCGTGGGCGCGGTGCACCTGCGGCGGGTGGCTCACGGCGTCCGGGCCGGGCTCGTCGACGAGGTAGACCGCACCGGTCGCCGGCCGGTAGAGCCCCAGCCCCCAGCGGCCGTCGCCGTCCCAGTCGCCGGCGAGGAGGACGTCCCCGTGGGCACCGAACAGGAAGCGACCCTCGGGTGTCCGCAGCTCGCCCTCGTGGAGGACGATCGGCTCGCCGCAGCCGTCGCCGTCGAGGTCGGCGAGGACCAGTTGACCGGTCGCCCGCGGTCTCGTGTCGGGGCAGGGGCCACCAGCAGCAGCCGCTGCTGGCGGTCGGCCGCTGGTGGCCCCGAACGCGCCGCCGACGACGGCGACCACGACGACCGCCGCCGCGAGCAGCAACCAGGCGCGGCGGCCGCCCGCCCGGTCCGCCGGGATCCGGTCCGCACCGGACGCGGGGTGCGGTCCCCACCGGCGCGTGCCGCCGCCAGCTGCCTGCACGAGCTGGGCCGGTTGCGGTCGAGCCGGGGGCGGACCGAACGGCGCGTGGGCGGCGTCGGGCACGTCCGTCGGGGCGGCCGCGGGCCCGCGCGGCAGGGTGGCCGTCAACTCGAGCAGCCGTGTGCGTGCGTCGGCCGCTGTGGTGACCCTGCCACCGATGCACCCCAGCAGCAGGTCGTGCAGCGGTACCGGCACTGCGGGGTGCGGGGGGAGCGCGACGGGGGCCGTGGGCGCCGACCGCGGTGGGGCGGTGCCCGTGGCGAGGGTCCACAACGTCGTGGCGAGGCCGTGCAGGTCGTTCGCCGGTCCGGGGGCCTGTCCCGCGAGGAGTCGGTGGTCGACGTGGGCAGGGTGGCCGACCACCTCGTCGTCGCCCTCGAGTGCCGCACCCACCGTGTCGAGCGCGTCGTCGAGATCGGTGAGGACCGGCTGCAGCTCCGCGTCGAGCAGGACGTTGCCGGGGTGGACGTCGCGGTGGACGACCCCAGCGGCGTGCAGGGCAGCGAGCGCGCCGGCGAGTCGGGCGCCGAGGTCGGTGACCTCGGCCGACGTCAGGGTCGCTCCGGCGTCGATGAGGTCGGCGAGTGACCCTCCGGGTGCGTGCGCGAGCACCAGTGTCCGGCCGTCCGCGTCGTCGACGACGTCCACGAGCCGGATGAGTGAGGGGTGCTGCACCCGCTGCAGGATCGCGGCGGCACGACCGAGGCGCTCGGTGAGCGCTGGGCGGTCCCAGCCGGCGCGCTTGACCACCACCACGCGACCGGTCCCTCGCAGGACTGCGCGGTGCACGGCGGCGTGAATGCCGCCGAGTCGCTCGAGCAGCTCGATGTCGGAGCTGTGGACTGCTGTCACGTCGTCCCCCTGATTGTGCACAGAGCGTGACCATCTTTCGTGCAGTTTCATGCTACACGATATGTTTGCATTGGAAGCGAGCACATCCATCGGTATCGTTCTGCGTCCGATCGGACGCAGAAAGGGGGCGAACATGACGAAGAATGACCAGTCCGGTGTCCTGTTCCCGGCTGCCGTCCCCGCGAGCTGGGCCGATCCCGTCATCGTTCCACCACCGGAGTCCACCGTCCGTCGCTGGGGGCCGCTGGTGCTCTGGCTCGGCTGCCTCCTCGCCGCCGTCGCCCTGCTGCAGTGGCTGGGGGACGGCAGTCTCGCGGTCCCGTCCGTCACCGCCCCGGTGGCCTGGTGGACGTGGGTGTCGACGGGCGACCCGCTCACCGTCGCGATGGGGCTCCTCCGTGTCCTCGCGCTGGGTCTCGCCTGGTACCTGACCGGTGTCACGTTCATCTCCGTGCTCGCACGCGTCCTGCGCGCCGCGCGGCTGGTCCGGGTGGCAGACGCGTTGTCGTTCGGACCGGTCAGGGTCCTGGCGCAGCAGGCGGTGGGCGTCGGCCTGGCAGCCGGCGTCCTCGTGACCGCGGTGCCCGCCGGACCGGCGACCCCGCGTGCGACCTCGGACCCGGTCGACGTGGCGGTGATGGTCCCGGTCGACGACGCGGCGAGGGCGCCCGCCGGGCTCGCACTGCAGGATCCCGTACCGGCCCCGGTGCCTGCTCCCGTCTCGTCGTCGACGCCCGCGTCCGCCGCCGAGGAGCCGGTGCCCGCCCCGTCGATGGCTGCCGAGGGCACCCCACCGACGTCCGGATCCGAAGCCGACACCGTCAGCGAGTCGGCCGCGCCGCAGCCGGCGATCCGTCAGCGGGAGCGACAGGTCGAGCCAGGCGACCACTTCTGGTCGATCGCTGCGGACGAGGTGACCCGGCACCTCGGTCGGGCCGCCACCGAGCTCGAGGTCCTCGCGCACTGGGAGGTCCTCGTGGAGGCGAACGCAGACCGGCTGGTCGTCGCCGGCAACCCGGACCTCCTCCTGCCCGGCCAGCGGCTGCTGCTCCCGGAGGTGGCGTCGTGACGGTCGACCCTCACGTCCAGCTCCTCGACGACGCGCGGCACGCGGCCGCGGTCGCCGAGCGGTCACAGCGGCGGCTGCTCGCGGACGCCGACGAGCAGGACGCCACCTTCCGCGGCTCGCTCGAGCAGCTCGCGGAGGCGGCCACGACCGTCGTGCTCCACACGACCGTCGGTCGCCGCCTGCGGGGGACCATCCGTGCCCTCGCGGCCGACCACGTCCTCGTCGTCGGGGACCACGGCAGCGCCTGGGTGCGTCTGCATGCGGTCACCGTGGTCCGGGTCGGGGACGGCACGGCTGTGCGCGCCGGCGGCGGCGACCGCGCGGCCCGTCCGGACGTCGCCCTCGCCGATGCCCTGCGGGGCCTCGTCGAGCAGCGAGCCACCGTCGAGGTCCTGTTCGACGGTGGCGGCGGCATCCGCGGCACCGCGATCGCCGCCGGACGTGACCTCCTCACGGTCCGCGACGGCAGCGGGGGGCACGCGCTGGCGTATCTGGACCGTGCCGCGATCGTTCTGACGACCGACGCCTGACCACCTCGCCCGTCCCCGCACGGGCCCGACCGCGCTGCGAGCTGAACATGGCCGACGCCTCGACCCTCCCGCGCCCCGCCACGACCGCCGCGCCGTCGGAGGACGACGGCAGGACGATCCGGCCGCGGCGCTCGCTCCCCGGCGGCCGTGCCGTGGTCGGAGCATTCCTCGTCGTCGTCGCGGCGGTCGGCACCTTCGGCGCCTACCTCAGCGCCACGGCCGCCCCCTCCACGTCGTACATGGTCGCGACAACCACGTTCGAGCCCGGGCACGTCATCACCGAGGGCGACCTCGTCGGACCGGCTGCCGGCTTCCGCAGCGTCCCGATGGACCTGCCCAACGAGCTCGCCGCGCGTGCCTACACGAGCGCACCGGCATCGGCGCAGCGCCTCCTCGGCCAGGTCGTGGTCGCACCCATCGCTGCCGACGACCTCGCCCTCGCCAGCCAGTTCGCCGACGTGGCCGCTGCCGGTGACGGCGTCGTGCTGTCCTTCAGCCTCCCGTCGGACCGCGCCCTCGCCGGCCGCGTCGAGGCCGGCGAGCGCGTCGACCTGGTCGCGACCTTCACCGGCGCAGGGGTCGACGGGAGCGAGACCCGGCTGGTCGCGCGACAGGTCACCGTCGTGGCCGCAAGCGCCGGGGGTGAGGGCCTCAACGGTGGTCGGGTGACGCTGACCGTCGAGGTGGCCGACCTCGCCACTGCCCAGGCCGTGCAGCACGCCGTGGACGTGGCCCAGGTCGCGGTGCTGCGTGGCAGCGACGCCGGCGCGAATGCCCCGGCGGCCACTCGGTCGAGCGCCACGGGCGCCCCCCGAGACGGTCGCGGCACGCAGGAGGAGGGATGATGTCGGACCGCTACGTCGTCGCCGGGCTCGCCCGAGCTCGGACCGACTGGTTCCGTCGCGTCGGCCGCTGGGCGACCGAGGCCTCCATCCCGGTCGAGTTCGTGCGCTGCGTCTCGGTCGCCGAGCTGCGTGCGCGGCTCGGGAGCGGTCGCGCGTTCAGTGCGGTCCTGCTCGGCAGCGACACCCCCGGGCTCGACCGTGACCTGCTCGCGCTCGCCCGGGAGGTCAACGCCGCGCCGATCGTCGTCGCCGACGACCCGCCGCGCGACTGGCTCCAGCTCGGTGCCGCCGTGGTCCTGCCCTCCGGCCTCGAACGGCAGACCCTGCTCGATGCGCTGTCGTCGGTCGCGGCCCCCGTGCGCGACGTCGACCTCCGCGGCGACGGCACGGCGCCCGACGCCCCGACCGGTCGGCTGGGTCGGCTCGTCGCCGTGACCGGTCCCGGCGGCACGGGCGCCTCGACCGTGGCGATGGCCGTGGCGCAGGGCCTGGCTGCCGCTGACGAGCAGGCCGTGCTCCTCGCCGATCTCCGCAGGGTCGCCGAGATGGCGATGCTGCACGACGCGCGGGTCGTGGTCCCGGGGCTCCAGGAGCTCGTGGACGCGCACCGTGGCGTCGACCCACCGACCTCGACCGTGGTCGACACGACCTTCGCCGTCCCGACCCGTGGCTACCGGCTGCTGCTCGGGCTGCGCCGACCGCGGCAGTGGACGACCCTCCGCCCGCGCGCCCTCGAGGCCTCCCTCGCCGGTCTGCGGCGCGCGTTCGACGTCACCGTCGCCGACGTCGACCCGGACACCGAGGGCGAGGAGGAGACCGGGTCCGTCGACGTGGAGGAGCGCCACCTCGCCTCGCGCCTGACCCTCGCGCGTGCCGACGCCGTGCTCGTCGTCGGCGACCCCTCGACCAAGGGGCTGTACTCGCTGGCCCGGCTGCTCGGTGACCTGCTCGCGTTCGGGGTGCCACCCCAGCGCGTCGTCACCGTCTGCAACCGCAGTCCCCGGTCCGCGCGCCACCGGGCGGAGCTCACCCGCGCTCTCGCGGCGCTGCTCGACGGGCAGCTCGGCGGCCGTGAGCTCGCCAGTCCGCTGCACCTGCCCGAGCGCCGGGTCGAGCCGGCCGTGCGGGACGGCGTCGCGCTGCCCGCACCCCTGCCGGCGGATCTCGCCGCCGCCGTGACGCCGCTGCTCGACCGGCCCCGGGCCGCGGAGGCACTGGCCCCGGTGCCGGTCCCGGTGGCGCCCGGCTCCCTCGGGCTCGCCGACCTCGACGACGAGGAGGACGTGGCATGAGCACGACCGCCTCGCCGCTGGTCGAGATCGAGCAACGTGTCCTCGAACGGGCCAAGGAGCAGCTGCTCGACCTCGACGGTGCCGCCGCCGAGCAGCAGCTGCGGGTCCTCATCGAGGACGAGATCGAGCGGTGGTCGCTGGACCACAAGCACGGTCAGCGCCCCTACGACCTCCTGGCGCCGGAGCTGGTGGCCGACCGCGCCTTCCGCAACCTCGCCCGGTACGGGCCCCTGACGTCGCTGCTCGAGGACGACGACGTCTGGGAGGTGATGATCAACGCCCCCGACCAGATCTTCGTCAAGCGCCACGCCGGTGTGTCCGGCTACCACGACGAGGCCTTCCACGACGACGAGCACGTCGTGCGCACGCTGACGAAGCTGCTGGACGACGCGTCCACGGCCCACCGCAAGCTCGACCCGGCCGAGGGGCTCCAGGACGCCCAGCTCGACGACGGTTCGCGGCTCCACATCGTCCACGGCGACGTCGGTCGTGACGGCCACCTCGTCGTCAACATCCGCAAGTTCACCGGTGTGGCGTTCCGCTCGCTCGGGGAGCTGGTCGAGCGGGCGATGCTGTCCAGCCAGGCCGCCGCCTTCCTGCGGGCCTGTGTCGCTGCTCGCGCGTCGATGGTGTTCGCCGGCCCACCCGGCTCGGGCAAGACCACGATGCTGTCGTGCTGTGCCGCCGAGCTCGACCCGTCGCTGCGCGTCGTGACGGCCGAGGAGGTCTTCGAGGTCGACGTCCCGTTGCCCAACGTCGCGTCGATGCAGACCAGGGCTGGACGGCCCGACCGGCCGGCCGTCGACCTCCGGCGGCTCGTCAGCGGCTTCCTGCGGATGGCGCCCGACGTCGCGATCGTCGGCGAGGTCCGCGACCAGGAGGCGCTGCCCCTGCTGCTGACGCTGTCGTCAGGCGTGACCGGCTACACGACCATCCACGCCGGTTCGGCCCGCCAGGCACTGAGCCGGCTGCGGTTCATCTGCCAGCTCGCCGACACCCGCTCCGAGCTCCCCGTCGCAGCGCTGAACTCGCTCGTCAGCGAGGCGATCGACGTGGTCGTGCACCAGCAGCGGGTCGACGGTCGCCCGGTCGTCACCGAGATCGCGTGCGTCGAGGACCTCGCCGGCGGGGCGTCCGCGACGCAGTTCACCGTCACACCGGTCTTCGACCGGCCGACCCCGGACGCACCGCTCACGTGGACCGGGGCGGTGCCGTCACGGCTGCGGCGCGACTTCGAACGGGCCGGGCTGGACGTCGTCGACGTGCTCGACCCCTCGCGGGGGGCCGGCGCGCTGCCGTCGCTGGCGGAGCACCGGTCGTGACCCCCGCCCTGCTCGCGTTCCTCCTCGCCGTGCTGGCGGGGTACGGCGTCTTCCTCGTCTACACCTCCGTCGCACTCGGCTGGACGGGGCTCGGTGTCTCGCCGGCACCCTTCCGTCGTCGTGGCCGGTCGCTCCAGGTGGGGGAGCTGCTCGCGCAGGCGGGGCTCGACCGCATCGGCGTCGGGGAGTTCCTGGCTGTGTCCGTGGTCCTGTTCGGGGTCGGCTCCGGCCTCGCCTGGCTCGTGTTCGGCGGTGTCATCGCACCGGTAGCGGCCGGCGCCGCCGCCGCCTCGGCACCCATCGGGGCGGCCGTCTCTCGGCGCACGGCCCGGCAGGACCAGGCGCGTGAGGCATGGCCGCGGATGCTCGAGGAGCTCCGCCTCCAGGTGGTCAACCTGGGTCGCTCCGTGCCGCAGGCGCTGTTCACCGTCGGTGCACGTGGACCGGAGGAGCTGCGCCCCGCCTTCGACGCCGCCCGCCGCGAGTGGGTCATGTCGACCGACTTCGAGCGGACCCTCGACGTGCTGCGTGCCCGGCTGGCCGACGCCACGGCCGACGCCGTGTGCGAGACGCTCCTGATCGCCCACGAGGTCGGTGGGACCGACGTCGATCGACGCCTGCGTGCCCTGGTCGAGGACCGCATCGCCGACCTCGACGGACGCAAGGACGCGGTGGCGGAGCAGGCCGCCGCCAGGTTCGCCCGGTCGTTCGTGTTGGTGGTGCCGCTCGGCATGGCGCTGGTCGGGCTGACCATCGGGTCGGGGCGCGCCGCGTACGAGACGCCGCTGGGCCAGGTCGCCGTGCTCGTCGCGTTCGGCCTCATCGCCGTGTGCTGGGTCTGGGCCAGCCGGATGCTCCGCCTGCCAACCGAGGAGCGCGTGTTCGTCGGGGAGGAGCGGTCATGACCCGTCTGCTCGTCGCCTCCGGACTGCTCGCCTGGATCGGGTTGACCCTGCTGCTCGCCGAGGTCCGCTGGTTCTCGCGCACGCCGCTGGCCGAGCGCCTCGCGCCGTACGTCCCGGGTGCCTGGGGCACCCGCCGCGCCGGGCTGCTGTCGGTCGAGTCGTTCCGTGAGGCCGTGGCCCCGCTGGCGCGCACGATCGGCGAGCGCATCTCGTTCCTGCTCGGCATCACCGAGCCGCTCGAGCGCCGCCTACGCCGCGTCCACGCCACCCTCGACGCCACCGGCTTCCGTGTCCGCCAGCTCGGCTGGGCGCTCGGTGCTCTCGGGATCGGCGTCCTCTTCGTCGTCGCCGTCCGCCCGCCGGCGCCCGTCGTCCTGCTCGTCCTCCTCGGTGCGCCGGCCCTCGCGTTCCTGCTGCTCGAGCAGCAGGTGGTCGAGGCAGGCCGCCGCTGGCAGCGCCAGCTCTACCTCGAGCTGCCCGTCGTGGCCGAGCAGCTCGGGATGCTGCTCGGCGCCGGGTGGTCGCTCTTCGGTGCCATGGACCGTGTCGCCCGCCGCGGCGACGGGGCCGTGGCCAGCGACCTCCAGCGCGTCGTTGCGCGCGTCCGGCAGGGGCGGACCGAGGCAGAGGCCCTGCGCGAGTGGGCCGACCTGGCCGACGTGCCGGCGGTCGAACGTCTCGTCGCCGTCCTGGCGCTCGACCGGGAGACCTCCGACCTCGCGTCGCTCATCGCCGAGGAGTCGCGGAGCATCCGCCGCGACGTCCAGCGTGAGCTCGTCGAGACGATGGGCCGGCGCTCGCAGAAGGTCTGGATCCCCGTGACCGTCGCGACGCTGCTGCCCGGCGTCCTGTTCATCGCCATCCCGTTCATCGAGGCCGTCCGCCTCTTCGCGCTGTGAGAAGCCGAACCATCGAACCGACCAGAACCCCAAGGAGCACGTGCATGCAGTACCTGGACACCGCCCATCTCTCGATCGCCGTCCGTTCGCTGCGGCTGTGGCTGCGCGACGAGACGGGTGAGGGCGTCATCTCCACCGCCATCGCCGTCCTCATCCTCGCCTTCGTCGGCGCCGGGATGTGGGTCGGCTTCAACGCGATGATGGGCTCGACCTGCGACGCGGCTGCCGGGCAGCTGGACCAGTCCATCGGGACCGGCGGCAGCACGATCGCCTGCGAGTGAGCGCCGCCGCGCCCGGCGCGGCCCCCACCGACGGCGTGTGCCGCCTCCCCGACCACGGTGAGGAGGGGGCGTCGCCCGTCACCTCCGTCGTGGGGCTCGGCGTCTTCCTCACCTTCCTGCTCGTCGTCGTGCAGGTCGTCCTCTACCTGTTCACGGCCAGCGTCGTGCAGGCAGCGGCCGTCGACGGCGCGAGCCGCGGCGCCGGTGCTGCGGCGACCGACTCGACGCTCGCCGCCCGGCAGCACGCCGAGGCGGTCCTCGGTCGACTCGCGGACGACGCCGTGATCACCACCGGCGTCACCGCGGACGAGAGCGGCGACATCCTGACGGTCGACATCGAGGTGCGCCTTCCGACGGTGCTCGGGGCCATCGGCCTCGCGACCGTCGAGCGCGGTGCCGAGGCGAGGATCGAGCAGTGAGGTGGCGGGACGAGGACGGGTTCGTCGCCGGCGGTGAGGCGCTGGCGCTGGGCGTCGTCGTCTTCGTCGTCGGTGTGCTGCTCGTCCTCAACGCCTGGCGCCTCGTCGACGGCAAGCTCGCCGTCGAGACGGCCGCGCGCGAGGCCGCCCGTGGTCTGGTGGAGGCACCGGTCGACGTCCTGCTCGACCCGGTCGGCGGGCACGAGGTCGCCGACGGCCGCGCACGCGCGACGATGGTCGCGCACCGTGGCGCGGACGACGTGCCGGAGGCGACGTGGCGGTTCGTGTCGACCCAGCTCGCCGGCACTGCAGCACGGTGCGCTCCCGTGACCGCCACGGTGACGGTCCGCGTCGACACGGTGCGTGTCCCGTTGGTGCCGGTCGGGTTCGGAACGGTGACCCTGGTCGGGACGCACACCGAGCGGGTCGAGCCGTACCGCAGCGGGTTGCCGGTCGGGGGTGCCGCATGTTGACGGACCTGCTCCGACGCATCCACCGCGTCACTGCCGACGAGGACGGGAGCACCCTGGTGCTGTACCCCTTCGCGATCCTGATCGTGGTGGCGCTCGGCGGGCTCGCGCTCGACGTCGCGCTGTTCTTCCAGGCACACCGCGAGACGGTCGACGTGGCGGCGGGGCTGGCGAACGACATCGCTGGTGTCGTGGACGAGGCAGCGTTCGCGACGTCCGTCGACGGCACGGTCGCCATCGACAGCCGCCGGGCCGAGGTGCTGCTCGAACTGACGAACCAGGACCTCGTCGGCCATCCACACGGCCTGCGGTGCAGCGCCGCCGTGCGGCCGGCGACGCCCGCGACCGTCGACGTCGTCTGCACCGGTCGGGCGGACGCGATCCTGCTCCCGGCCGGGGACGTGCTCGGCCGCTTCGACCTGCGCGGCGAGGCCACCGCGTCCGCGGCCCAGCGGTAGCACGCGACCACGCAGCGTCGGATCGGACAGGTTCACGTGGCGGGGGTCGCAGGTGCGCCGGTACGGTGGGATCCGACGTCACGGGGCCGCAGTCCCGGGCGGGGCAAACCTACGCGACGTGCGCCGGTGAACCGGGTCAGGGCCGGAAGGCAGCAGCCCTAAGCCGTCTCGCACGGGTGCGAGTCAGGTCCCGCTCGGGGCTGGGGCCCCGTCGGCGTGTCGAGGCGGTCTAGGTTCACGCGCACACGGGAGCCGGGAGCCAGCCATGTCGCGTGCACGCGAGGTCGTCGAGCAGATCACCACCGAGCTGTTCACCGTCGGCAGGCTCGAGGTCGTCGACGAGCTGTTCCGGGTCGAGTACGTCGACCACACACCCGTCGGTGGCTTCGCCGGGGACCGTGCCGGGCTGCAGGACCTGGTCCGGCACCTGCAGGGCCAGCTGGACGAGATCGCCATGACGCCCGAACTCGTCGTCGCCGAACGCGGTGACTGGATCGCCTTCCGGTGGCGCCTGCGTGGGCACCACCCGGCGGCGATCCTCGACGACCCGACGCACGGCGGGGAGGTCGAGGTGCACGGCAACGACATCCTCCGCCTGCGGGGCGACCGGATCGCCGAGCGCTGGTCCGAGAGTGGTCTGGCGGCCCTGCTCGGGTGAGGTGTGGCGCTAGCGCTTGGTTGGCGGGCGCTGGCGGTGCGCCAGCGGTCGCGGCACGGTCCGGGCCACAGACGAAGGAGCGCGACGTGCCCACCGCCGACCGTGACCGACTGCGGGCGCGACTGCGCGCCGCCGAGCGCCGCCTCGCCG
>JBFKQZ010000091.1:0-10735 GCA_041627475.1 Nitriliruptoraceae bacterium
CCGCTGATCCTCACCGAGGACGGCCGCGTCATCGCGCTGGACTCGAAGGTGACGCTGGACGGCAACGCCGCGTTCCGCCACGACGGCTACGACGAGTGGGACGTCGAGGGCATCGAGCCGTTCGACGAGCAGGAGGCCAAGGCCAAGGAGGCCGGCATCCAGTACGTCAAGCTCGACGGTGACGTCGGCATCCTCGGCAACGGCGCCGGGCTCGTGATGGCGTCGCTCGACGTCGTCGCGCAGGCCGGCGGCGAGGCGGCGAACTTCCTCGACATCGGTGGTGGCGCGAACGCCCAGACGATGGCGGAGTCGCTGCAGCTGGTCCTCTCCGACGACCGCGTGAACAGCGTGCTTATCAACGTCTTCGGTGGCATCACGCAGTGCGACCTCGTCGCCAAGGGCGTGCTCGGTGCGATGGAGCAGCTCGGCGACGTCGACCGCAAGCTGGTCGTGCGCCTCGACGGCACCAACGCCGAGGAGGGACGTCGCATCCTCGAGGAGGCCGCACACCCCAACGTCATCCCTGCGTCGACGATGAGCGAGGCGGCCGAGAAGGCCGTGGCCCTCGCCGCCGAGCAGAGCGCCTGACCGACGACGACATGCGGCGCCGCGCGCCGCACCGCCCACCACGGGCAAGGAGACAGCACACATGAGCATCTTCATCGACGAGAACACGAAGGTCGTCGTCCAGGGCATCGGCTCGCAGGGCACCTTCCACGCCAAGCGGAACCAGGACTACGGCACGAAGATCGTGGCCGGCACCCACCCGAAGAAGGGCGGGACCACCTGGGACGAGCTGGGCGTGCCCGTCTACGGCACCGTCAAGGAGGCCGTCGAGGAGGAGGGCGCCAACACCTCGATGGTGATGGTTCCCGCGCCGTTCACCAAGGACGCGATCCTCGAGGCCTACGAGGCCGGCATCGAGACGATCGTCGCGATCACCGAGGGCGTCCCGGTCCACGACATGACCGAGGTCTACGACACGGTCGTCCGCCAGGGCGGCGTGCGCCTCATCGGCCCGAACTGCCCGGGTCTGATCAGCCCCGGCAAGGCCAACGTCGGGATCATCCCGCCCGACATCACCAAGCCGGGCAAGGTCGGCCTCGTGTCGCGCTCCGGCACGCTGACCTACCAGATCATGCACGAGCTGGCGCAGGCCGGCATCGGCATCTCGACCTGCGTCGGCATCGGTGGCGACCCGATCATCGGCACCCAGTTCCTCGACGTCATCAAGGCGTTCGCCGAGGACCCGGAGACCGAGGCGATCGCGTTCGTCGGCGAGATCGGCGGCCGCGAGGAGCAGAAGGCCGGTGAGTGGATCGTGGAGAACATCCCCGACACCCCGGTCGTCGGCTACATCGCGGGCTTCGAGGCCCCCGAGGGCAAGCAGATGGGCCACGCCGGCGCGATCGTCAAGGAGGGCGGCGAGGGCGGCGAGTCCGCGGCCGACAAGAAGGCGATCCTGGGCGAGATGGGGATCCCCGTCGCGATCAACCCGTCCGAGGCCGCGCAGCTGATGATCGAGAAGCTCAACGGCTGACCGACCCGGTCTTCCGGCACTCCGTCGACCCCTCGACGTCCCGTCCACGTGAGCCCTTGGTGCTCGGCCCTCTGGGGCCTGCGCTCCGCTTGAGGCTCACTACGACGAGACATCGAGGGGTCGACTGCGTGAGGAGCGAGGGTCGGGAGGTCTCGCTTGCGAGGGTCAGTCGGTGAGCTTGCAGGTGACTGAGTCACCGGGCTCCAGGACGTGGCGCTCGTCGGTGCGGCGGTGGTGGATCGGGATCGGGGTCTCGCCGTACTCGTGGGTGTAGGTCACCTCGAAGCGGCTGATGTCGACCCGCAGGCGGCTGCCGTGGCGGGCCACCGCGAAGCGGAGTCGGCCCCACCCCGACGGCAGGCGGGGGTCGAAGGCGAACTCGCTGCCGTCGTCGTACATGCCGCCGAAGCCGTAGACGAGGCTCAGCCACACCCCACCCGCGGCTGCGACGTGGACACCGTCCGCCGCGTTGCCGGCGACGTCGGCGAGGTCCATGAACAGGCCGTAGCGGAAGTACTCGGTCGCGAGCGCGTCGTCGCCGAGCCGCGCCGCCACGATCGACTGGATCGACGTCGACAGTGACGAGTCGCCGGTCGTCAGCGGGTCGTAGTACTCCATGTTGCGCTTGCGGGTGCCGTCGTCGAACTCCTCGGGCAGCAGCACCATCGCCAGCACGATGTCCGCCTGCTTGATCACCTGGAACCGGTAGATCACCAGCGGGTGGTAGTGCAGCAGCAGGGGGTAGCGGTCGCGCGGGGTGCCCTCGAAGTCCCAGACCTCCTTGTCGAGGAAGGCGCTGTCCTGCGGCGTGATCCCGAGCTCGTCGTCGTACGGCACGTGCATCGCCTCGGCCGCTCGCTCCCAGGCCTCGACCTCGCTCGGCACCAACCGCGTGCGGTGCACGAGGTGCTGGTGGGCCTCCGGGTCGCGCTGCTCGAGACCGCGCACCGTCTGGACGGCCGTGCGCAGGTTCATGCGCGCCATCAGGTTCGTGAAGGCGTTGTCGTTGACCAGCGTCGTGTACTCGTCGGGGCCGGTGACGCCGTGGATGTGGAAGCCGTCCTTGCCGTGGAAGCCGAGGTCCTCCCACAGCCGTGCCGTCTCGACGAGGATCTCGGCGCCGTAGGCATCCATGAACTCCTGGTCGCCGGTGGCGCGGACGTAGCGGCGCACCGCGTAGCTGATGTCGGCGTTGATGTGGTACTGCGCCGTGCCGGCCTCGTAGTAGGCGCTGGCCTCCTCGCCGTTGATCGTCCGCCACGGGAACAGGGCACCGCGCTGGCTCAGCACCGTCGCACGTTCGCGGGCGTTGCCGAGCATCGTGTGACGGAAGCGCAACAGGTTCCGCGCCGCCCCCGAGAGCGTGTACGTCAGGAACGGCAGGACGTAGATCTCGGTGTCCCAGAAGTAGTGGCCCTCGTAGCCGCTGCCCGTCAGCCCCTTGGCGGGGATGCCGGCTCCCTCGGCACGGGCGGTCGCCTGCAGCAGCTGGAACAGCGACCAGCGCACCGCCTGCTGCACGACGGCGTTGCCCTCGACCTCGACGTCGCAGCGCTCCCATGCCCGGGCGTACCAGTCGCGCTGCTCCTGCAGGAGGGTCTCGAAGCCGCGTTCCTTGACCTCGTCCAGCGCCCGGCCGCACCGGTCGGACAGCTGCTTGGAGCTGGGGACGCTGTGCACCGACGACACCGGCGGCGAGGTGAAGTACGCCGCGAACTTGTCGATGCGGAGCGTCGTGCCGGCCGTCGCGTCGACCTGGACGACGAGCTTGCCGCGCCGGGCGTCCGCCTCGCTCTGCGTGCGGTGTGGGACTGGCTCGCCGTCGGGCCCGGTGCTGGTGACCTCGTGGTCGATGGCGCACGCGAGCGTCATCCGCGAGGCAGCGACGTGGTAGCGCAGGGTCGAGCGGTTGCCGTCGGTCTCGCGACCGTCGTGGACCAGCACGTCGCCGAGGCCTCGCCCCTGCCGCGGGTCGAACACCTCGTCCTCGGTCAGGGCGCCGGTGACCTCGTGCCGCAGCTGGCTCGAGACGGTGATCGCCGCGTCGCCACGGAGCAGCTCGACCTCGTAGCGGATCCCGATCACGTGGCGGTGCACCATCGAGACCAGCCGCTGCGAGGTCACCCGCACGAGGTTCCCGGAGGGGGCGCGCCACACGATGCTGCGCCGCAGCACGCCGTCGCGGAAGTCCAGGCGCCGCTCGTACTCCTGCAGGTCGGCGGTGGGCAGGTAGAGCGGCTCGTTGTCGATGTAGAGGTGGAATCGGCGGGCGTCGGGGACCGGGAGGATCGTCTGGCCGGTCCGGGCGAAGCCGTAGGCGTCCTCGGCGTGCTTGATCGGCCAGGTCTCGTGGAAGCCGTTGATGAACGTGCCGCGCTCGTGGAACGGCCGCCCCTCGTCGACGTTGCCCCGGATGCCGACGTGGCCGTTGCCCAGCGAGAAGATCGTCTCGGTCCGGGCGAGGTAGTCGGTGTCGAACTGGGTCTCGACCAGCGCCCACTCGTCCACCGGGTAGACCGTGGTCGGCAGGCCGACGATCTCGCGCTGCAGCATCGCTGGGTCCTTCGGTCGGGGCCGTCCGCGGTGGGACGTGTCAGTCGGTGGGCACGAGGTCGCCGAGGTCCGTGACGACCACGTCCGCACCCTCCTGCTCCAGGCGCGCGCCGTCGTCCCCGCGGTCCACGCCGATCACCAGGCCGAACTGGCCGAGCCTGCCCGCCTGGACACCGACGATCGCGTCCTCCACGACGACCGAACGGTCGGGGGTCGTGTCGAGGCGTGCGGCGCACTCGACGAACGTGTCCGGTGCGGGCTTGCCCGGCAGGCCGAGCTCGGCCGCGACCATCCCGTCGACGCGCTCCTCGAAGAGGTGGTCGATGCCAGCGGCGGCCAGGACCTGGCCAGCGTTCTTCGACGAGCTGACGACCGCGGTACGCAGGCCCTGCGCCCGGATCCACTCCACGAACCGGATGGAGCCCTCGAACGGGGTCACGCCGGCCTCGTCGATCATCGACAGCACGAGGTCGTTCTTCGCCCGGGCCAGTCCGTGGATCGTGTCCTGGTCCGGGCCGTCGTCGGGGCTGCCGTCGGGCAGGACGATGCGGCGGGACTCGAGGAAGCTGGCGACCCCCTCCAGCCGCGGCTTGCCGTCGACGTACTGGAGGTAGTCGGTCTCGATGCGGAACGGCTGGAAGGGGTGGTCGTGCGCCACGCACCACCGCTCGAGGAAGGCGTCGAACATCTCCTTCCACGCGTCGGCGTGGAGCGATGCCGTGTCGGTCAGCACCCCGTCGAGGTCGAACAGCACGGCGTCGAGGCCCTGGAGGTCGATCGTGGTCACGGCGGCGTCTCCCTGTGGCACCTGCCGTGCACGATAGGGACGCCACGCCGCAGCCGCGCCGGTCAGTCGTCGCGTGCGTGCTCCGCCGCATGGCGGGCGTGGTCCTCCGCGTGGCCCCGCACGACCACCTGGTTCGTCGGGCTGAACGGGAACGTGACGAAGTCGACGAAGTTCGTCATCAGCGTGCACGCGCCGGCGCCGTAGCCGTCGAGGTGGTTCGTGGCCGCGTAGTGGCCGCACGCCTGGTAGTGGTGGTGGGCACCCATGAGGTGACCGACCTCGTGGGCGGCGACCTTCGCCGTGTAGTCGACGTAGAACGGCACGCCCAGGGAGAACTCGGCGTCGCGGTCGAGCTCGCCCGTGGCGAACGCGCGGTCGGGGTAGCGGACCCCGCCGATGCAGTCCGCCAGTCCCGCGAGACCCGAGTTCCCGTTGGTGGTCAGGTCGCGGTCGCTCAGCACGTAGACGAGGTCGGTCCCGGACGGGCGCACGCCGCCGTACTGCTTCTTGGCGAGGTCGATCGCCGTCTGGCCCTCCAGCTGCGCGGCGCGTTGGCCGCTGCGGAGGTCGTCGGTCCGGAGCAGGTCGAAGGAGGCGTAGTCCAGCTCGATGTCGATGTCGGCGTAGGACTGCTCGCCGGCTGCGAGGAAGTCGGCGACGATGCTGCGGCCGAACGCGTCGATCGCCTGCTGCCGCTCGTCACCGGGCCGGTTCAGGTCCTGCCGGGTCGCGTCCAGCTGCCGCCCCTCGGCCACGTCGAGCACGAGACGGACGTGGAGGTTGATCGCACTGCCGCCAGTGACGGCGGCCGTGCTCGTGGACTGCGGCGTCAGCTGGAGGCAGTCCTGGGCCGCCCCGTACGTGCCGTCCGGCTCGAACACGGCCGGCGCGTCGTCGACCTGCCTGCTCGTCCCGTCCGGGACGGGGGCGAAGGCGATCGCAAGGCTGGTCGCGGCGGCCAGGGCGAGGATGGTGCGTCGCACGTCGGGGGCTCCGGGGCAACGGTGAACTGGGCGTGGGGGAGGGCCGCACCGGGTGGTTCGACGCGCGACGGCCGGATTCCTGCCGACAGTCCGCCGACAGCGGCCGTTCAGCGCACGCCGCGTGCGTAACAGGCACGAAACGGTCGGGACACCGCAGGGACACGGCGTCGTGCGAGCATCCTGCCCGTCACGGGGCGAGCCGTTCGCCCCGAGGGGCGTGGAGCCGTCAGACACCAACCGACACACTGGAGTCGTCGTGAAGCTTGTCACCGCCATCATCAAGCCGCACAAGGTCGAGGAGGTGAAGGACGCACTCACCGAGGTGGGCGTCCAGGGCATCACCCTCTCGGAGGTCCGCGGCTTCGGCCGCCAGCGCGGCCACACCGAGGTCTACCGCGGTGCCGAGTACCAGGTGGACTTCGTCCCGAAGGCGAAGCTCGAGATCCTCGTCGGTGACGCCGGCGTGGACGGCGTCGTCGACGCCCTGATCAAGACGGCCCGCACCGGCCAGGTCGGGGACGGCAAGGTCTTCGTCACCAGCGTCGACCGCGTCGTGCGCATCCGCACGGGCGACGAGGACGCCGAGGCGATCTGACCCGTGGCAGCCGACGAGTCGGCCACACCCGCCACCGCCGGCACGGGCGACCACCCGGTCGCCCCGTCGGCGGTGGTGTCGCGCCTGCGCACGACCCGTGCCAGGCTCCACGAGGACGGCCCGCCCCCGGGCCGCGCCTGGTGCGACGCCTGGACCGTGGCCGTCGACGAGGCCGTGCGGGACCTGTGGCACAGCGCACCGACGAATGGGTCGGTCACGGCCGTGGCGGTCGGCGGCTACGGCCGGCGTGAGCTGTGCCCGGGCTCGGACGTGGACCTGCTCGTGCTGCACGACGGGCTCGACCCGGAGGTCGTCGACGAGGTCGCCCGGGCCGTGTTCCACCCGCTCTGGGACGCCGGTCTGAAGCTCGGGCACGCCGTGCGCTCGTCACGGCAGCTGGTGAAGGACGCCCTCGACGAGCTCGACACGGCCACGGCTGTCATCGACGGCCGGGTCGTGGCCGGCGAGCCGGAGCGCTTCGACCAGGGCCGCACGGTGCTGCTCGACAAGCTCACCGGCCGTCGTTCCTACGTGCAGCTGCTGACCGACGCAGACCACGACCGTCGCGCTCGCGCCGGTGACGCGGCCGAACAGCTCGAGCCGGACGTGAAGAACGGCGCCGGGGGCCTCCGGGACGTCCAGTCACTGCGCTGGGCCGCTGCGGCACTCACCGGGGAGCCGACGCTCGAGGCGCTGGCGAGCGAGGGCCACATCGGCGTGCACGACGCCGAGCGCCTGCGGGCGGCCGAGGACGAGCTGCTCGCTCTGCGGGTCGCGCTGCACCTCACGACCGGGACCCCGGTCGACGTGCTGCGCTTCGAGCACCAGCAGGAGGTCGCCGCACGGCTCGGCGAGGTCGACGGCGCCGCCGCGCACGACACCGCGGCGCACCGAGCCCTGACGCGCCACTTCCTCGCGGCGCGCACGGTCGAGCACGTCCACGACCGGGCCTGGCGTCGCATCGACGGCGCACTGGCGCGACCGTGGCGCCGCTGGCGTCCGGCCGGCGAGGAGGTCGTGCAGGGCCTGACGGTCGTCGACGGCAGCATCCGCCTGCCCGACGACGTGTCGCCGCTCGACGAGGGCGTCCCCGCGGCCGTGATCCGTGCCCTGCTGGCAGGTGACCACGTCCTGGACCGGCACACCGCGACCCGTCTGCGCGAGTCCGCGCCGGACCTGCCGATCCCTGACGTCTGGGGCGAGGACCTGCGCGACGCCGTCCGCGCCATGCTGTGGTCCGGTGACGACATCGTGCGGGTCACGGCCGAGCTCGACGACGTCGACTGGCTGGTCGCGCTGCTCCCGGAGTGGGCGCCGCTGCGGGGCCGGCCGCAGCGCAACCCCTACCACCTCTACTCGCTCGACCGGCACGCGGTGCACGCGGTGGCCGAGCTCGGCGAGCTGGTGCGCCGCGAGGCCTGGGCCAAGGACGCGCTGGTGGACGTCCGTGAAGGGGGCGAACTGTCCGAGCAGGAGGCCCTCGACGTGGTGGCGCTCGCCTGTCTGGTCCACGACGCCGGGAAGGCCCACGGCGAGCCCCACAGCGAGACCGGGGTCCCGGTGGCCGAGGCGGTGGGGCGTCGGTTCGGGCTCGGCGAGGAGGCGATCACCCGCCTCACCTGGATGGTCCGCCAGCACCTGCTCCTCCCGGACGTCGGCACGCGGCGCGACGTCTCGGACCCAGCCGAGGCACGCGCGGTGGCCGAGGAGGTCGGCAACCGTTCCCGCCTCGCCTCGCTGTGGCTCCTGACGGCGGCCGACAGCGCCGCGACCGGTCCCTCCGCGTGGACGTCCTGGCGTCGCCAGCTCGTCCGCATCCTCGTGACGAAGGTGCTCGCTGTGCTCGACGAACGTGACCCGGCCGCCCTGCACGACGGCGCTGCTGCGACCGCCGAGTCGGCGGCCGAGCTCGCCGAGCAGATGGGGGCGACGACCGCCCAGGTGCAGGCCCACCTGGCCCAGATGCCCGAGCGCTACGCCGCCGCCGTCTCGCCACGCGCGGTGGTGCGGCACGCGATGCTGGCGGACCCGCCGCCAGAGGCCACGGAGATCCGCACGCGCGTCACGCCGGGCGAGCCACTGGAGGACGGGCAGGCCTTCGACGAGCTCGACGTGGTGGCACGCGACACCCCCGGGTTGTTCGCGAAGGTCGCCGGGGTCCTGTCCCTGCACGGCGCGTCCGTGCTCGAGGCCCACGCCCACACCCGCGACGACGGCACCGCCGTCGACACGTTCACGATCGTCCTGCCCGAGCACGCGACACCGTCGTGGTGGGTCACGGTCGAGGGCGACCTCGTGGAGGCCGTCGCGGGCCGCATCGCCGTCCGGGCCCGGGTCGCCCGCAAGCGCGCCACGGAGCACCGCCGCCTCGCCAAGCTCCCGCCGGTCGCGACCGAGGTCACGACCTCCCCGGACGCGGCCGGGCGGGCCACCCTCGTGGAGGTCCGCACGATGGACCGTGTGGGCGTGCTCTACCGGATCGCGTCGGCGCTGGCCGAGTTGGAGCTCGACCTCGTCGTCGCGAAGGTGGGCACCTTCGGACACGAGGCACACGACGTCTTCACGGTGCGGGACACGGCCGGGGGGCCGCTCGACGCGGACCACTGCGCGGAGCTCGAGCTGGCGATCCGGGCGGCGCTGGCCGAGTGAGTCGCCCGAGCGGCGGGGTGGAGCGGTTACCGTTCGGCGGTACGCACCCAGTCCAGTGAGGCACCGCACATGTCCGACGCTCCCGCGCCGACGAGGCCCGACGTCCCCCCGGCCGACGGCCGACTCGGGATCCTGACGGTCGGCCTCGGCGCCGTCGCCACCACGTTCATCGCCGGTGTCGAGCTGATGCGCCGTGGGCTCGCCGAGCCGATCGGCACGCTCACCGAGCTCGGCACGGTCCGGCTCGGGCGCCGCACGGACGGCACGTCGCCGACCATCCGTGAGCTCGTGCCGCTGGCGGAGCTCGACGACATCGCCTTCGGGGCCTGGGACCCGTTCCCCGACGACGCCTACGTGGCTGCCACGCGTGCCGGCGTGCTGGACGTCAACCGCCACCTCGAGCCGATCGCCGAGCAGCTGCGGGCGATCCAGCCGATGCCGGCGGTGTTCGACCCGCAGTACGTCAAGCGGCTCGACGAGCCGAACGTGAAGACGGGGACCAAGCGTGCGTGGCTCGAGGCCATCCGCGCCGACATCCGCGACTTCAAGGAGCGCGAGGGCTGTGACCGCGTGGTCATGATCTGGTGCGCCTCGACCGAGGTCTTCATCGAGCCGGGGCCGGCGCACGCCAGCATCGAGGCGTTCGAGGCCGCCATCGACGACGACGACTTCACCGTCGCGCCGTCGATGCTCTACGCCTACGCCGCGATCCTCGAGGGCGTCCCGTTCGCCAACGGCGCCCCCAACCTCACCGTCGACGCGCCGTGCCTGCGCGAGGCCGCCGAGCAGCACGGCGTCGCGATCGCCGGCAAGGACTTCAAGACGGGCCAGACCCTGATCAAGACGGTGCTCGCGCCGATGTTCAAGGCCCGCATGCTCGGCGTCGAGGGCTGGTTCTCGACCAACATCCTGGGCAACCGCGACGGCGAGGTCCTCGACGACCCCGAGTCGTTCAAGTCCAAGGAGGTCAGCAAGCTCGGCGTGCTCGAGTACATCCTCCAGCCCGACAAGTACCCGGACCTCTACAGCGACCTCTACCACAAGGTCCGCATCAACTACTACCCGCCCCGCGGCGACAACAAGGAGGGGTGGGACAACATCGACTTCTTCGGGTGGCTCGGCTACGGGATGCAGATCAAGGTCGACTTACTCTGCCGCGACTCCATCCTCGCGGCGCCGCTGGTGCTGGACCTGGCCCTCTTCCTCGACCTCGCCCAGCGCGTGGGGATGAGCGGCATCCAGGAGTGGCTGTCGTTCTACTTCAAGAGCCCGCAGGTCAAGCCCGGGCTCTACCCGGAGCACGACCTGTTCATCCAGCTGAAGAAGCTGAAGAACACCTTGCGGTGGATCGCGGGCGAAGAGGCCATCACCCACCTCGGCGTCGAGTACTACGCCGAGGAGTACGGCCTCGAACTCGATGAGACCGACGACTGAGGTCATCGAGGTCCGGCCACCATGGGCACGGCACAGGACCTGAGGTGAAGTACCGCCACGACATCGACGGGCTGCGAGCGGTCGCCGTCCTGGCCGTCGTGCTCTTCCACCTTGGTCTGGAGGAGTTCGCCGGCGGCTACGTCGGCGTGGACGTGTTCTTCGTCATCTCCGGGTTCCTGATCACGTCCATCGTC
>JBFKQZ010000092.1:0-10687 GCA_041627475.1 Nitriliruptoraceae bacterium
CGCGGCCTCGCCACCGAGGACGATCGTCTCGGCGGCACCGAACTCGGCGAGCGCCGAGCCGACGGCAGGGTGGAGCGCGTCGCTCATGGTCAGCACGAGCGGCAGGCCGAGCCTCGCGGCAGCCGCGCCGGCGGTGACCGCGTCGGCCGGGTTGTCGCTGCGGGCGAGCAGGGCCGCCGCGGGCGCGGGGTTGCGGCGGACCACCTCGCGGGCGACCTCGACCGCGGTCTCGTAGCGGGTCGGGCCGGCGAGGCGCCGGACGTCGTTCCACTCGGCCTGCAGGGTGGACACCACGGCGTCGCTGACGGCGGCCGTGCCACCGAGGACGTAGATCGGCGCGCTCGGCGGGAGCACCGCGCGCAGGTAGCCGACGACCGGGTCTGCCGGGCTCAGCGTGCCGGCCACGCCGCCCGGGACGTACAGCAGCGGCGCGGAGTCACCGGCGAGCGGCGCACCCGCGAGGCAGTCGGGGAACGCGTCGTCGCGGCAGACCACCGCGTGGGTCGCCCACTGTCCGCCGCCGCGTTCGAAGCCGGTGCGGACGGCCGCGTCGAGGGCGAGGTCCCGGACGCTGCTCGCGCCGGCGCCGATCGAGCCCACCGTGACCCGGGGCGGAGTCGGGCCGTGCTCGGGGAGCTCCGCGCCGAAGCTGTCGACCAGGACCGGGGTGGAGCCGCAGTCCAGGCCGGGGCCGTACAGCGCCCGCAGTGCCGTGGCCGTGCCCGCCCCGAGGCCGTCACCGTCGTCGATGTAGCCGTAGGACATCACCTCGTGGGCGTCGGCGACGTGCGCGAGTCCGAGCGCGTGGCCCAGCTCGTGGGCCAGCGTCGCCTCGCGCATCCAGTCGGGGGCCTGCGCCCAGTCGTTGTGGTCGATCACGATGTCGCCGTTGACGATCGCCTCGGAGGTCCAGGCGGTCGCCGCGTACCCGGTGACCTGGATCTGGCCCGGGCCGGTGCGGACGCCGAGGTCGGTCCAGTGGATGCTGTTCACGCCGTCGGTGCCGTCCTGGGTGGCCGTGGTGGGGGCCGGGTCGAGCACGACCACGGTGCGGCCAGCCGAGGCGTTGACGGCCGCCATGGCGGCCGCGATGTCGGCGCGGGCGTCGACGCCGGGGGGCACCGTCGACTCGTTCAGGTGGAACGTCACGGTCGCGCAGGGCCCCCAGCCCAGGCCATCGGTGAGGCTGCGCCACTCCGGGGCCGCCCACGCGACGGCCGGCAGCAGGAGCAGGCCTGTCGTCATGGCTCCCACGAGCCGTGCAGCCGTCCCGCGCAAGTCGTGTCTCCTCGTGTCCGTCCTTCCCCGTTTCGGAGGGCTGCCGGGCCCGCTGGAGGGGTGCCGCCGCAAGTGGTTGACAAATGGTCTATAGGGACTAGTCCCCTCATGCGTTTGTCGGGGCCCGGCCCCGGCCGACAGGCCGGACCTATGCTCGCCGGCGCACCCGACGACCCTCTCCCGACGCACCCGGAGCCCGACCCGTGCATCCCGACCAGCTCGGACCCGACCACCGCGCGGCGTCGCTGCAGCGCATGCGCGACGAGCAGTTCGACGTGCTGGTCGTCGGCGGCGGCGTCACCGGCGCCGGCTGCGCCCTCGACGCCGCCAGCCGGGGCCTGTCGGTGGCACTGGTCGAACGGCGCGACTACGCGGCCGGAACGTCATCGCGATCGTCGAAGCTGATCCACGGTGGGCTCCGCTACCTCGAGCAGTTCAACTTCTCGCTCGTCCGCGAGGCCCTCGAGGAGCGCGGCCTGCTCCTCCACCGGCTCGCACCCCACCTCGTGAAGCCCGTGCCGTTCCTGTACCCGCTGCAGCACCACGGCTGGGAGCGGTTCTACGTCGGCTCGGGCCTCGTCCTCTACGACACGATGGGCGGCGCGGGCCACCTCCCCCGCCACCGCCACCTGTCGAAGCGCAAGGCCCTGCAGGTGTCACCGGCGCTGCGGTCCGACTCCCTCGTCGGGGCCGTGCAGTACTACGACGCGCAGGTCGACGACGCCCGGCACACGATGAGCATCGCGCGCACCGCCGCCCACTACGGCGCGGCCCTGGCCACGAGCGCACGCGTGGTGGGGCTCCTGCGCGAGGGCGAGCGCGTGATCGGCGCGACCGTCCGCGACCTCGAGAGCGGCGAGGAGATCGACGTCCGCGCCTCGCAGGTCATCAACGCCACGGGCGTGTGGGCGAACCAGGTCCAGGAGATGGCGGGGCGCGGGCGGATCCGCGTGCGGCCGTCCAAGGGCATCCACCTCGTCGTGCCGAAGGACCGGATCCACTCCGAGTCGGGGCTGATCCTGCGCACCGAGAAGTCGGTGCTGTTCGTCATCCCGTGGGGTCGCCACTGGCTGATCGGCACGACCGACACCGACTGGGAGCTCGACCTCTCCCACCCGGCCGCCAGCCGGACCGACATCGACTACCTCCTCGACCACGTCAACGGTGTGCTGCGCACGCCCCTGACCCACGCCGACGTCGAGGGCGTGTTCGCCGGCCTGCGCCCGCTGCTCTACGGCGAGGACGAGACCACCTCGCAGCTGTCGCGCGAGCACGCGGTCGCGCAGACGGTCGCGGGCCTCATCACCATCGCCGGCGGCAAGTACACGACGTACCGCGTCATGGCCAAGGACGCGATCGACGCCGCGGCACGCGGCATCGACAAGCGCGTCCCGCGGTCGGTGACGGAGAAGACGCCGCTCGTCGGCGCCGAGGGCTACCACGCGCTGTGGAACCAGCGTCGGCAGCTGACGACCGACACGGGCCTGCACTTCGTCAGGGTCGAGCACCTGCTGAACCGCTACGGCTCGCGCATCAGCGAGCTCGTCGCGCTGATCGACGAGCGTCCGGAGCTGGGCAAGCCGATCCCGGGCGCTGACGACTACCTCCTCGCCGAGGCCCGGTACGCGGCGTCGCACGAGGGTGCGCTCCACCTCGACGACGTCCTGACCCGCCGCACGCGCATCTCGATCGAGACGTGGGACCGGGGCAAGGCTGCGGCCGAGCCCGTGGCACGCCTGATGGCCGAGGTCCACGGCTGGGACGAGGACACGATCGAGCGGGAGGTCTCGCACTACCACGCCCGCGTCGATGCCGAGATCGAGTCGCAGAAGATGCTCGACGACCACACGGCCGACGCCGCCCGCATGGGCGCTCCGGACGTGCGGATGGGTGGCCGGGGCTAGGCGTACCCTCCGCCCCGATGCGACGCCTCCTGTCCCCCGGTCTGCTGGTCCTGCACGTCCTCGTGCTGGGCATGGTCGTCGTCACGACGCTGCTCGGCCAGTGGCAGCTGCGACGGCTGGGCGAGGCGCGCGACCGCATCGCCACGCAGGAGACGAACCTCGCGCGCGAGCCGGTCACGCTCGACGCCATCCCCGCCGACCCGGACGACCTCGAGTACCGGCGGATCCGGGTCGTGGGCACCTACGACCCGGACCGCGAGGTGCTGCTGCGCAACCGCGCGCACGAGGGCCAGCTCGGGTGGCACGTGCTGACACCCCTCGTCCTCGCCGACGGCAGCGCGATGCTCACCAACCGCGGCTGGGTGCCGTTCGAAGAGTCCGATCCGCCGATCGACGCCGCGCCGCCACCCGAGGGGGAGGTCGAGGTCACCGGCTTCGTGCGGGCGACGCAGCCGCAGCCCCGGTTCGGCGCGAAGGACCCCGAGCAGGGCGACCTCGAGCAGGTGTTCCGCGTCGACCTCGAGCGGCTGGCCGCCCAGTTCCAGTACGAGCTGCAGCCGGCGTGGCTGACGGTCGAGGCCTCGAACCCCGCGGGCTCCTCACCGCTCCCCGTCCGAGCGGGCGCGCCCGAGCTCGACGAGGGCCCGCACCTGTACTACGCGATCCAGTGGTTCTCGATCGGGGCCGTCGGGGTCGTCACCTACGTCGTCTACCTGCGCAAGCGCCTGCGCGAACCGCTCGAGGTGCCGCCCCTTCCCTCTGGCACGAACGCCTGACGACCCGTACAACTGACCCAGAACGGGCCGACAGGGACATCGTCGGACGCCAGGAGGCGGTACGCGTGCGTGAGCGCTGGGTCGGGGTCGGTGCGTCACAGGCGACGGACCCGCACGATGCGGGGCGCGAGATCGCGCAGGGAGCGCTGTCGGGGCCCTCGCCCAAGCTCGCCGTCACGTTCTTCTCCGACGACTACGACGCCGCGGCGATCCGCGACGGGATCCGCAGCGTGCTGCCGGACGTCGAGCTCGTCGGATGCTCCACCGCCGGCGAGATCGCCGCCGCCGGACCCGGCACGAGCGGCGCCGTCCTCACCGTGTTCGGAGGGCCAGGGTTCGACGTCGCGACCGCCTGCGGCGAGCGCGCCGACGAGGACACCCGTCAGGCAGGGGTCGACGCCGCAGCGTCGCTGGCCAGGCTCGTCGGCGAGCGTGAGCACCGGGCGGTGATCGTGCTGAGCGACGGCCTCGCGGGTGACCAGGAGGAGGTCGTCCGCGGCCTGTACGAACAGCTGGGCTCCGCGGTGCCACTGGTCGGCGGCTGCGCCGGTGACGACCTGAAGATGGTCCGCACGACCCAGATCCACAACGACCGCATCCTCAACAACGCCGTCGTGACGGCGGCGCTCGCGAGCGATGCACCCCTGGGTGTGGGCGTCCGCCACGGGTGGCGCCCCGTCGGCGACCCCATGCTCGTGACGTCGAGCCGCGGCAACGTCGTCCTGCGGCTCGATGACCGCCCAGCCCTCGACGTCTACCTGGAGCGCCTGGGCGCGGACCCGTCGGTCGCTGCCGACGACGCGTCCATCGCGCGGTTCGCCTTGACGCACCCGCTCGGCGTCGTGCGACGCAACCGGGAGGAGATCCGGTTCGTGTCCGGCGCCGACCTCGAGCAGCGTTCGCTGACGTGCATCGCGAACGTGCCCCAGGGAGGGCTCACCTGGATCATGGACGGCGACGACGAGTCCGTCCTCCACGCGACCGACGATGCCTGCGCCGACGCCCTGGCCCAGCTGGACGGTGCCGCGCCGATCGGCTTCCTGGCCTTCGACTGCATCGCCCGCCGCGAGGTCCTGGGCCCGAGCGTCGCGAACGAGGTGGAGCGCATCGCGACGCATGCCGGCGGTGCACCGGTCGCCGGCTTCTACACGTACGGGGAGATCGCGCGGACCCACGGATCCCGCGGCTTCCACAACCAGACGCTGGTCGTCCTCGCCGTCTCGTGACCGCCCCGCGCCCAGAGATCTGGCCCGCGACGGAGCTCGCGGAGTTCCTCGTGCAGCTCTCGGGCGTGACGACCGTCGACGACGTCGTCCGCACGGCCGTCGGTAGCGCGGCGGAATCGTTCGACGCCGAGGTCGCCGCGCTGGTCTTCGACGGCCGGGTCGTGCGAACGATCGGGTTCCCGGCCGGCGACCACGACCAGGACCAGGTGGTCGCGGCCTGCCGCAGCGACACTCCCGTCGTGACCGTGCCCGGCCTGGGCGAGGTGCCGGCGACGGTCGTCTCACTGCAGGACCCGGACGGCTGGCTGCTCGTGGCGCGCGCCGAGGAGCCACTGTCGACCGTGGAGGCCGGCCTGCTCGCGGCCATGGGGCGATCGCTGACGCTGGCCCTGCGCGCCGCCCAGCTCGTGGCCGGGGAGCGCGAGCTCCGCCAGGCTGCCGAGCAGCAGGCGACGCAGAACAAGCGGCTGGCCGACGCGATCGCACAGCACGCCGTGCTCGAGCAGTTCCTGCTCCGCGCCGCACGCAACCTCATCGGCGCCCAGCCGTCCGAGCTCGACCGCGCCATCCGGGCCACACTGGGGCAGCTGGGTGACACGCTCGGACTCGACCGCTGCGTGCTCATGACGCGCCCCCCGGACGGCGACGTCCTGTCGACGCGCCACGAATGGGCGCGTGCCGGCCTCGCCGGATTCGGCGGCGACCTCGACGCAGCCGGGATCCACGTCGCGTCGTGGTTCCGCGACCTGTCGACGACGCAGGCCGTCGTGATCGCCGCGCCCGAGGAGATCGTGGACACCGAGGAGCGCGCCGCGCTGCAGGCGCTCGGCATCGCCGCCGCCGTGGTCGTCCCGGTCTTCCGGGGCTCGACGATGTTCGGAGCGCTCGCGCTCATCAACACCCAGACGGCACGCGACTGGCGCCACGAGGAGGTCAACGTCCTGCGCGTCCTCGGCGAGGTGCTCGGCTCCACCCTCGATCGTCGCGAGGCGCTCGTGGCCCTCGGCCTCGCCAACGAGCAGCTCCGCTCGTCCAACGAGGACCTCGCACGGAGCAACGAGCAGCTGCGCGTACTCAGCGCATCGAAGGACGAGTTCGTCTCGATGGCCTCGCACGAGCTGCGGACGCCGCTGACCTCCATCCTCGGCTTCACCGAGACCCTCCGGCGACACGGGGACGTGCTCGGCGAGGTCCAGCGCGACTCGTTCCTCGACGCCGTGGAGCGGCATGCGCGCCGACTCCACCGCCTCGTGGCCGACCTCCTCGACGTGAGCCGGATCGAGTCGGGCAAGAGCACGGGCGTGCCGTCCACCGTCCGCCTCCGCGACGAGCTGGATGCGCTCGTGCGGGAGGACCTCGCGATCCACGCGCCGCACGTCACCGTCGACGTCGATCCCGACCTGTACGTGTTCGCCGACCCCGACCACGTCCGCCGGATCGTGATCAACCTGGTCGAGAACGCCAGCAAGTACGGAGAGCCGCCGATCGAGGTCGCGGCCCACGACGTGGACCAGGACACCCTCGAGCTCATCGTCCGGGACCATGGGCCCGGGGTGCCGTCGGCCTTCCAGTCGGAGCTGTTCGAGAAGTTCACCCAGGCGAGCACCGGCGTACAGCGCGAGGCGACGGGCACCGGCCTCGGGCTCGCGATCGTGCGGGGCCTCGCCCACGTCAACGGGGGGGACATCCGCTACGAGGACCGCGATGGTGCATGCTTCGTGGTGACCTTCCGCCGACCACAGGCCGTCGCCACCCCGTGACCTCCGGCTCGACGACGCGGCTCGGACCCGCGCTCGCCTACCTGACCGCCACGCGCCTCGTCCTGAACTCGGCGCACCGGTTCGTCTACCCGTTCCTGCCGGCCATCGCCCGTGGCCTGGGCATCCCGCTGGAGCAGGCCGGGCTGCTCGTCTCCGCGCGCTCGCTCGCCGGGCTGTCGGTGCCGGTCTGGGTGCGGGCCGCGGCGGCCGGCGGGACCCGGCGAGCGGTGGGTCTCGGCCTCGCGCTGTACCTGGCGGGGGCCGCGCTCGCCGTGGGCGCGCGCGGGTTCGGCCTCGCGCTCGTCGCCTTTGTCGTGCTCGGCGTCGCGAAGCCGACGTACGACACCGGGTCGCAGGCCTACCTCAGCGACCACACGCCCTACACCCGGCGCGCGCGGGTGACGGCCGTGACCGAGCTGACCTGGGCAGGCGGCTTCCTCGTCGGCGCCCCGCTCTCGGGCTGGCTGATCGCACGCGGGGACTGGCAGCTGCCCTTCGTCGTGTTCGGTGCGCTGGGCGTCGTCGCCCTCGCGCTGCTGCCGCGGCTGCTCGCTCCCACCGCCCGGCTCGAGCAACCCCGTGCGGCCGGGGCGCGCTTCGAGCGGCGCACGACCGGCGTGATGGTGGTCGCCGCCCTGTTCTCGTTCGGGGCGGAGGTCGCGACGATCGTCTTCGGTGTCTGGTTGGAGGACGCGTTCGGCCTGTCGCTGCTCGCCCTCGGCGCGACGGCCACGGCGCTCGCGGTCGCCGAGCTCGTCGGCGAGTTGGGCGTCGTCGCCTTCGTCGACCGGATCGGCAAGCGCCGCGCGGTCCTGGTCGGGATGGCCACGTCCGCGGTGCTCTTCCTCGTCTGGCCCCTCGTCGGCGACTCGCTCGGGCTGGGCGTGGGCGCCCTCGCACTCGCACTGCTCGGCTTCGAGTTCACCATCGTCAGCTCGCTGCCCCTCGCCTCGGAGCTGCGCCCCCAGCTGCGCGCACGCACGATCGCGCAGCTCTACGTCGCCCTCAACGTCGGGCGCGCGGCCGCCGCCGCCATCGGACCCGCGGTCTACGGCTCGGTCGGCCTCTGGGGCAACGCCAGCCTCGCGGCCGGCGCGAACGTCCTGGGGATCGTCGTGCTGCTGGCGACGGTGGACGCCGAGCCGACCTCCTAGCATCGCCGGCCGACAGCGTTGGGAACCGCGTGAGATCCGCCCCCCTGTGGCTCGCGACACCGATCGTCGCCGGCATCCTCGCCACGCCGGCGGCCGCCCAGGCCTGGCCGACGTGGGACGGCGAGGCACCGTGGGAGTTCCGGTCCGGGCGCTACGACGCCGGCGAGTTCGTCTACTCCAACGGCATCCACCTGAACAAGGGCGCCAACGTCGACGGCATCCACCACGAGGAGTACTACGCGGCGACCGTGACAGGCGGCGAGCTCCCGATCGACGACCGCGACGACGTCTACCGCCACCTCACGTACGGGGCGTTCGGAGCCGAGCGTGGCGCGACCAACGGCGACTACGAGCTGCCGCTCGACCGCGAGGCCTGGCCCGACTTCACCGCCGACCTCGCCGAGCTGCGCCTGCAGGTCGACGGCGACGACCTGCTCGTCCGCTGGCGCTTCACGTCGATGCCGCGCCCGGACGCGCAGATCGCAACCCTCGCCTTCGCGACCGCGGGCGGTGGCGCCACGGCTGCGGCGTGGCCACACGGCGCCGCGATCGCGAGCAGCTGGGAGACGGCGGTCACGGTGTGGGGCACGGCAGGCACGGTCACCGACGTCGGTGACCCACCCACGGCGCTGGTCGACGTCGGGGGCGCGGTGCGGGCGGGCGATCACGTGGTCGAGGCGCGCGTGCCACTGTCCGAGCTGCCGGCCGGGCCCTGGGAGCTCACGGGCGGTGCCGGCCTGGCCGACCCGGACGACCCCTCCTCGTACTGGGAGGTCCCTCCGGGCAACCCGACCGACACGGCACCGGGCAGCGGCTTCGCCACGTCGTCGGGCAACGTCTGGTCGCTCTTGTTCGCCGACGACGACCCGTGGGTGTTCAGCGAACGCCGCCAGGCCGACCTGCTCGCGAGCGGCGACGTCAGCGACGCCTCGATCGTCGTCGACCCCGCGCTCCTCGCCAGCGGCCACACCACGCCCATCGCCCAGCAGACGGGGAGGACCTCGCGCTTCTACGCCTCGGCGTTCGACTTCGGTGACGGCATCACGCGAGGTGGGGGCAGCCCGCCGGCGTTCCTGCAGCCGCCACCCGGCGCGCCGACCCGGGACGTGGCCGTCAGCTACGAGTACACGGGGCGCCTGCAGCCCTACTCGCTGTACGTCCCGACCGGCTACGCCGCGAGCACCGGCGACTGGCCGCTCGTGCTCTACCTCCACGGCCTCAACAACTACATCTGGGAGCCGTTCGGGGTCGTCGTCGGCCTCGACGCGATGCTCGAGGAACGCGGCTACCTGCTCGCGGGCCTCCTCGGGCGTGGGGACCTGAGCTACCGCGGCCGCGGCGAGCTCGACGTCATGGAGGCGCTCGCCGACATCCAGCGGCACTACCGCGTCGACGCCGACCGCATCTACCTGATGGGCCACTCGATGGGCTCCATCGGGACGCACAACGTCTCGACCCGCAACCCCGACCTGTTCGGCGCCGTCGCCCCGTCGCAGATCGCCGCGTCGGGTCCGCTGGCCGAGAACCTGCGCCACGTGCCGTGGCTGATGATGACGTCCGTGCAGGACCCGCTCGACCCGGTCACGAACAGCGCGCAGGACATGTACGGGCGCCTGTCCGGCCTGGGCTACGACGCACGTCTCGTCAACTACCTGGCCAAGACGCACGAGTCGTCCGCCACCTACGACACCCTGCCCGCCATCTTCGACACCTTCGACCGCGCCCCGTTGGTCCGCGACCCCGCCGAGGTCCGCTACGTGCGCCTGCCCGACGACGACCATGCCGACCTGGGGCTCGTCCACGACGGTGCGTACTGGGTCGACGGGATGCAGCCGGCGGATGCCGCCGGCGCGCAGCGTCTGCACGCCACGAGCCACGCAGTGGGCGATCCCGTGCTGGACCCGGCCGCCGCGACGCGTGTCGACGAGCCCGTGGACATGGGGGGCCCGTCAGGCCGCAGCGCGGCGATCCTGTCGACGACGACCCCGGCCTTCACGCCGGCGCCACCCTCGCGCAACGCGGCGACGCTCGACCTCGACAACCTCGGGGGTGTCACGCTCGACCTCGACCGCATGCAGCTCACGACGGACGGCCTCAGCCTCGAGGTCGACAGCACCGACGAGGTGGTCCTGCGCCTGCGCACCACCGATGCGGCGACCCGCGTCCTCAGCATCGACGGTGCCGAGGTCGGCGACGTCGCCCCGGCGGGCGGCGTGCTGGCGATCACCCTGCCGTCCGGCCAGCACACGGCGGTGCTCGGGGCGCGGACGGCCGCGGCTGCTCCTCCGCCGCTGCCGGCGACCGGTGGCGGCGCGGCGGCTGCCGGGGCGCTCCTGGTCGCTGCGGGGCTCCTCCGTGCCCGGCGTCGCTGACCTCGCGCTGCAGGTGCCGCTGCGGCGGTACCAGGCGCGGCTGCTCGACGAGGCGCTGACCGCCGAGGGCACCTCCGACGGCAGGCTCCACCTCGTCGCACCGCCCGGCGCCGGCACGACGGTCACGGGCCTCGAGCTGATCCGCCGGCTCGGCGCACGCGCGCTGGTACTGGCCCCGACGACGACGATCGTGGAGCAGTGGCGCGACGAGGTCCGC
>JBFKQZ010000093.1:0-10650 GCA_041627475.1 Nitriliruptoraceae bacterium
ACCTCGCCGCCGGGGTCGGGGCGCACGCCCACGTGGCGGGCCGCCGCAGCTGGCAGCACCGGTCGCTCATCCGGTGGCTGGCGGCGGCCGAGGGCGGGCAGGACGCGACCGCGGGCGACGAGGTCACGACGCCCGAGGAGCGCGCCACGGAGCGGCTGCTCCTCGGACTGCGCCTGCAGGAGGGCCTGCACCCCAACGACGTGCCACCGATCGCGCCGTGGGCGCTCGAGGACGCGCTCGACGCCGACCTGGTCACGACCGCGTGCGGTCGGCTGCAGGCCACGGCCGACGGCTGGTTCCTGCTGGACGAGGCGGTTGCTCGCCTGACCGTCTGAGCCTCAGGCCGTCCAGAGGTCCTCGTCGTCGTTCGCACCCACGACGACGGCGACGACCGCGGCGACCAGTGCCGCGAGGAGCAGCAGGATGCCCCACGGCGTCCCGCCGTCCTCGTCGTCGTCACCGGTGATGGCGTCGACGGCAGCGACGGCGCGGGCCGGGCTGGGGGCCGGAGCCGGTGCCGGTGCGGGCGCCGCCGGCGCGGAGGGCGCCGCGGGAGCCGGCTGGGCCGCGAACCCGGCCGCCGCCATCGCGGCGGCGATGGCCTTCGCCTGGATCTCGGCCTCGCGGCTGAGTGCCTTCTCCTCCGAGCGCTGCGCGAGCTTCTTCTGCAGCTGCTTCGCGGCGGCGCCGAGCACGGCGAGGCCGACCCCGCCGGCGGCGCCGGCCTGGGCCACGACCTGGGCGGCGGGCAGACGGTCGCTGAGCGTCGCGAGGTCGTCGTCGAGGGCGCGGCGCGCGGCCTCGACCCGGACCTGGGCGGCTTCCTTGTCCGAGAGTGCCATCAGCTGTCCTTCCCGGCCTTGGTCTTCGCCCAGGAGACGGTCTCCTGGATGCTCTCCTGCGCCTGCTTCGGCTTGCCCTCGACGGACTGCAGCTTGCTGCGGCCGACGAGACCCAGGACGAGGATGATCAGCGTCACGGCGCCGGAGACGATCAGCCACGCCCAGCCCTCGGTGACGTAGTTGTCGATGCCCTTCACCGCGGTCACGGCGAAGAACCCGAGCACGTAGAGCCCGAGGACGCCGGCCACGACGAGCGGGACGAGCCCGGCGACGAGCTGGCGCTGCTGTTCGGCCATCTCGGCCTTGGCCAGGGAGATGTGCGCGTCGACGAGCTCCCGCAGGTGGGTGCGGGCGTCGTCGACGACCTCCTTGGTCGTCCGTTCGGTGGCTGCCACGTCGTTCCTCCGCGGGCTGGCTGGGCACGGGTGCCGAGCCTAGGCGCTCGGCGGCCACGGGCTCCCGGCCGACCGGCGCGATCGTGTCGCGCAGGCCGTTGGCAGACCCCTCGATCGAGTGCCAACGGCCGGTACGATGCCGTCCACGGACCAGGAGGAGGCACGTGGCTGACCAGCGTGGTGCGCGTGACGCGGCCGCCGACGAGCCGCTGCGCCTGCCCGAGGACCTCGACGAGCGCAAGGCGCGGGTCCTGCGCACGATCGTGGCCGAGTACGTCGCGAACGGGCAGCCCGTCGGCTCGAGCCGCGTGGTGCAGACCGCAGGGCTCGACGTGTCGTCCGCGACGGTCCGCAACGAGATGGCCGCACTCGAGGAGCGCGGCTACATCGACCAGCCGCACACCTCCGCCGGCCGGATCCCGACCGACAAGGGCTACCGCGCGTTCGTGGACCTGCTGGAGGTCGGCGGGCTGGACACCCAGCGTGCGGAGCTGATCGACGAGCTGCTCGGGTCCGCGCACGACGCCGAGGAGCTGATGAGCACCGCCAGCGCGGTCCTGTCGCAGCTCACCCGGCTGGTCGCGATGGTCGTCGCGCCGACGATGGACGAGGCCCGCTGCAAGCTCGTGGAGCTGGTGGGACTCGGGACGACGACGGCCCTGCTGCTGCTGGTGGACGACACGGGCCGGGTCGTGCGCCGCAGCGTCGACATCGAGACGCCGGTCACCGACGGTGACCTCGGTCGCGTCCGGACGGTCCTCGCCGAGCAGCTGATCGGCCGCCGGATGGGCGACGTCCACGAGACGGTCGACGGCCTCGTGGACGAGGCGCCGAGCGAGCTGCGCCCGACCCTGCAGGCGGTCCGCAGCGCCACGAGCGAGGACCTGTCGGTCGACCTGGTCCGCCGCGTGTTCGTCGGCGGGCAGGCCGCGCTCGCCGGCGACGAGTCGCTGGAGCGCAACGCGCTGGGGCAGGTGTTGGGTCTGATCGAGGAACGCGCCACACTGGCACGTGTGCTTGACGACACCGCCGCGGACGGGGCCGACAGCCTCCCGCACGCCCGCATCGGTGCCGAGCACGACGTCGAGGAGCTGAAGACGACGTCCCTGGTCTCCCAGCGCTACCAGGTCGTCCGCGCCGGCTCCCTCGGTGTCCTCGGCCCCACCCGCATGGACTACGGGGCCGCACTGTCCACCGTCCGCGCCGTCTCCGAGGCGCTCGAACGCACGCTCGCCGACCTGCGCGGTCCCGACCAGAAGAACTGAGGTTCCCTCCCAATGGCCGATGACCTGTACGAGGTCCTCGGCGTCGCCCGCACGGCGTCGCCCGAGGAGATCAAGAAGGCCTACCGCCGTCGCGCGCGGGAGAGCCACCCCGACGCGGGTGGCGACGAGGAGGTGTTCAAGAAGGTCACGCACGCCCACCAGGTGCTGTCGGACCCCGACCGCCGGGCGCGCTACGACCGCTTCGGCGACGACGGCACCTCGCGCGGTGGCCCCGGTGCCGGCGACCCGTTCGGGTTCGGCGGGCTCGGTGACGTGCTCGACGCCTTCTTCGGTGGTGCCGCGACCGGCGGCGGGCGGGCACGCGCCAACGCGCAGGGCCGCGACGTGCTGGTCCCCGCCGAGGTGTCGCTGCAGGACGTCCTGCACGGCGGTGAGCTGCCGGTCGACGTCGAGGTGGCCCGCGCCTGCGACGTGTGCGGCGGGTCCGGCAGCGCCTCCGGCGGCGGGCCGACGGCCTGCTCGACCTGCAACGGCCGTGGTGCCGTCGCCCGGGTCGTCCGCACCGCGTTCGGCCAGATGTCGACCAGCACCACCTGCCCGGCCTGCCAGGGCTCGGGCCGCGAGGTGCGCGACCCCTGCAGCGGCTGTGCGGGGGAGGGGCGTCGCGTCACGCGGCGCACCGTGACCGTCGAGCTCCCGATCGGCATCGAGCACGGCACGCGCCTGCGCGTCCCGGGTGCCGGCGAGGCCGGCCGCCACGGTGCCACGCCCGGTGACCTGTTCGTCGAGGTCCGGATCGCCCCGCACGAGGTCTACGAGCGCGACGGACGGGACCTGTGGGCCGACCTGAGCGTCCCGATGACGCTGGCCGCCCTCGGTGGCCACGTCCGCGTGCCGGTCCTCGACGGCGGCGAGGTCGACCTCGACGTCCCGGCCGGCTCCCAGCCCGGGGACGTTCTCCGGCTGCGCAAGGAGGGCCTGCCCGGCCGCGGTGGTCGCACGCGCGGTGACATCAACCTGCGGCTCCGCGTCGAGGTGCCGACCCAGCTGACGACCGAGGAGCGCGAGGCCCTGGCGGCCTTCGCCGAGCTGCGCGGCGAGCAGCGCGAGCACCGCGGCCTCGTCGAGCGGCTGCGCGACGCCCTGCGCGGCTGACCGTGCGCACGCCCTTCGTCCTGGTCCCCGAACCGCTCGACGGGCTCGGCGTGGGTGCCGCGGTCCGGCTCGACGAGGACCGGGTGCACCACCTGCGGCGCGTCCTGCGCCGCGGGGACGGCGACCCTGTCGAGGTCACCGACGGCGCCGGCCACGTGGCGCAGGGCACGCTCGTCGGCGATCGCGTGCGGCTGACGTCCCCCGTCGTGGAGGTCCCGGCGCCGCGTCCCACGGTGACTGTCGTGCACGCGGTGCCGAAGGGCCGCGCCCTCGACGAGATCGTCCGGACGCTCGCCGAACTGGGGGTCGCGGCGGTGCACCCGGTGCTCACCCATCACACCGAGAGCCGGCCGACGGGCGACAAGGCACGCTCGGTGGGCGACCGACTGCGCGCTGTGGCCGAGAGCGCACTCGAGCAGGCGCGCAGCGCACACCTCATGGCCGTGCCCGACCCGGACGACTTGCCGGTGACGCTCCGTAGTCTCCCGCCCGACGGGGTGCGGCTCGCGGCGCACCCCGGCGCCACGACGACCCTTGGTGCCCACATGGCCACCGCCGGTCGAGATCTGCCGATTCAGTTGCTGATCGGGCCCGAGGGCGGCCTCGCCGACGCGGAGCTCGAGGAGCTGCGTGCGGACGGTTGGGAACCGGTCAGCGCGGGTGCGACGGTGTTACGCACCGTGCACGCCGCGACGGTCCTCACGTCGGCCGTGCTCGCACTCGCCGGGCGCTTCGGTGACGAAGTGGTCTGAATCGTCGGAGAACGGTCGTTTTCGGCCTGATGTGGTGTAGTTTGCAGGGATGGCAGGAGGCTTCTCCGACCTGCTGGGCACGCACCACCGGAGCAACGCATGGACACGCGCGACCCCGCCGCCGACGGGCGGACCGCTGCGGAGCAGTATGCGATCGACCTGGGCGAGCGCCTCCGCAACGTCCGCCAGCAGCAGGACCTCTCCCTGCACGACGTGGAGGACGCCTCCGACGGTGAGCTGAAGGCCTCCGTCGTCGGCGCCTACGAGCGCGGTGAGCGGGCGGTCTCCGTCTCGCGCCTCCGGGCCCTGGCCGACTTCTACCGCGTCCCGGTCAGCAGCCTGCTGCCGTCCAACGGCGGGCAGATCGGCCGCTCCCGGACCGGTCCCGGCGAGCGCCTGGTCATCGACCTCACGCGTCTCGACCACGGCGCGGTCGACCTCGAGGAGCGCGAGGTCATCGAGCGCTACGTCGGTGCGATCCAGGCACAGCGCGGCGACTACAACGGCCGCGTCCTGACCGTCCGCGCGAGCGACGTCCGTGCACTGGCCGCCGTGCTCGACCGTGACGTCCCGGAGTTCCGGGAGCACCTCGCCGCCGTCGGTGTGGCCAGAGCGGTCTGAGTTAGGCTGGTGGCGTTCCCTCGCCCCTTGCCAACGGCCCCCTGCACGTGACCACATCCAGCCCGTCGACCCAACAGGTCCGTGTGCCCGGTGAGCAGTCCATGGTGGCGCTGCTGGGTCCCGGTGACGAACTCCTGCGGCTCGCCGAGGAGCAGTTCGACGCACAGGTCCACGTGCGCGGCAACGAGATCACCATCCGCGGTGACGCGGACGAGGTGGAGGCCGGCGCGCAGCTGTTCCGCGAGCTCGTCGAGCTGCTCTCCCGGGGGCAGTCGATCGACCGCCAGACCGTCCGCCAGACCGCGCGCATGGTGCGGGACAAGGGCCCCGAGCGCGCCAGTGCCGTCCTCAGCGAGGCACTGCTGAGCCACCGGGGGCGCACGATCCGGGCCAAGAGCCTCGGCCAGAAGCGCTACCTCGACATGATCCGGTCCAACACGGTGACGTTCGGGATCGGTCCGGCCGGCACCGGCAAGACCTACCTGGCGATGGCGTGCGCCGTGCAGGCGCTGCGCTCCAAGCAGGTCAACCGACTGATCCTCACCCGCCCCGCCGTCGAGGCCGGGGAACGGCTCGGCTTCCTGCCGGGGACGCTGCACGAGAAGATCGACCCCTACCTCAAGCCGCTGTGGGACGCCCTGCACGACATGATGGAGGCCGAGGAGCTCATGGGGCTGCTCGACCGTGGGACGATCGAGGTTGCGCCCCTCGCCTTCATGCGTGGCCGCAGCATCAATGACTCGTTCATCGTCGTCGACGAGGCGCAGAACACGACCGCCGAGCAGATGAAGATGCTGCTGACCCGCATCGGCTTCGGCTCGAAGGCCGTGATCACCGGCGACACCAGCCAGGTCGACCTGCCCGGTGGGCGACGGTCCGGCCTCCGGGTCGTGCGCGAGATCCTCGAGGGCATCGAGGGCGTCGGGTTCGCCTACCTCGAGTCCGGCGACGTCGTCCGGCACCACATCGTGCAGCGGATCGTCGAGGCCTACGAGGCCCACGACGAGCGCGAGCAGCGACGCGGCTCCGGCGAGGAGTCCTGACGTGGCGGTCTACCTCGCAGACGAGCAGGCGGTCGACGTCGACACCGACGACCTGCTGGCGCTGGCCCGGCACGTCCTGGACGACCGCGGCGTGCCCGACGACATGGAGCTCGCGCTGCTCCTCGTCGACGAGGACACCATCGCCGCGCTCAACGAGGAGCACCTGGGCAAGCAGGGCCCGACCGACGTGCTGGCCTTCCCGATCGACGAGCCGGGCGAGACGCCACCGGGTGTCCCGTCGATCCTCGGCGACGTCGTGCTCTGCCCGACGGTCGCGCACGGCCAGGCCGCGCAGTTCGGCCGGACGCCGCACGACGAGGTCCGCCTGCTGACGGTGCACGGCATCCTGCACCTGCTGGGCATGGACCACGCCACCCCGACCGAGGAGGCCGAGATGTTCGGCCTCACCGACGACCTCCTGGCGTCGTACGCCGCACGGGGTGTCGGCCAGTGACACCATGGCTCGTCACTGCCGCCGTCACGCTCCTGCTGACCGCGTGGGTCGCTGCTGCGGAGACCGTCGTCGAGCGGTTGCCGCTGGTGCGGGCCCTGCGGCTGCGTGAGGACGACCTGCCCGGCGCGGCCCCGCTGCTGTGGCTGATCGAGCACCGCACGACCACCCGCAACGCGCTGCTGCTGGTGACCATCGCGGTCCGCGCGACGTTCGTGGCCGCGGCGCTGGTGCTGTTCGACGCCTGGGGTGTCGTCGCGGCCGTGCTCCTGTCGATGGTGCTCGGCGAGGTCGCCCCACGGACGTGGACGCTGCGCCACCTCGAGTCGGCCGGGCTGCGGCTGGCGCCGGGCGTCCTCCTCGCCGTGCGCCTGCTCGACCCGCCGACGCGGGTGCTGATCGACCTCGGACGGTTCCTCGTCGGCACGCGGGCCGACGTCCCCGGTCCGTACATCACCGACGACGAGGTCCGCGAGCTGCTCGTCGAGGAGGAGGCTGACGAGCCGATCGACGAGGACGAGCGGGCGATGATCACCTCGATCCTCGAGCTCGGGGACACCGTGGTCCGCGAGATCATGGTCCCGCGGCCCGACATGGTGACCGTCGACGCCGACGACGAGCTCCGCGAGGTCATCCAGACGGTGATCGAGAACGGCCGCTCGCGCATCCCGGTCCGGCGCGGGTCCGGCGACGACATCAATGGTGTGGTGCACGCGAAGGACGTCCTCGCGCGTCTCGCGACCCGCCCGGGATCGGGGCAGTGGGCCGACCTGGTGCGCCCGGCGACGTTCGTGCCCGAGACCAAGCGCGTCGACGAGCTGCTGCGCGAGCTCCGCGACGACGCGGTGCACATGGCCGTCGTCGTCGACGAGTACGGCGCGGTCACCGGTCTGGTGACGATCGAGGACGTGCTGGAGGAGATCGTCGGCGAGATCGTCGACGAGCACGACGACGAGGAGGAGCGGATCCAGCTGCTGCCCAGCGGCGCGATCCGGGTCGACGCGGTGCTCGCGGTCGACGACCTCGACGAGCTGCTCGGCACCGACCTGCCCGACGAGGAGTGGGACACGGTCGGTGGTCTGGTCTTCGGACTGCTCGGCCACGTGCCGAGCGAGGGTGAGTCGGTCGAGCTCGAGGGCCTACGGTTCACCGCGGAGCGGGTGCAGGGCCGGCGCGTGGCGCGGGTCCTCGTGCAGCGCCGCCCGGCCGAGGAGGACGCCAGTGCAACCTGACCGCGAGCCCGTCGTCGTCGAGATCGACGAGGCCGACCTGCTGCACCGTGCCCGGGACGCGCGCCGGCACGCCTACGTCCCGTACTCGGCGTTCCACGTCGGCGCGGCCGTGCTGTCCGCCTCCGGCGAGATCTACACCGGCGCGAACGTCGAGAACGCGTCCTACCCGCTGACCATCTGCGCCGAGCGGAACGCGATCTCGACCATGGTCGGCAGCGGCGACCGCGGGCCGATCCTGGCCGTGGCGGTCGTCGGCGACGGGGAGGACCCGTGCACCCCGTGCGGTGCCTGCCGACAGGTCATGGTCGAGTTCGGGCCGAGCGCCCGCGTGCTGATGTCCGGCGACGGCGGCCGGCCGCTGCGCTCGACGGCGGCCGAGCTGCTGCCGCACTTCTTCGGCCCCATGCGCCTCGCCCAGCGGACGGAGGACCTGTGAGCGCCGTCGCCCGACCGCATGCCGGGTGGAGGAGGACCGGGAGGGCGACGTCCCGGGCGGAGCGAGGGGGAGTGTCATGAGTGGGATCGACCTCGAGGCGCTGCTCGCCGACATCAACGACCCGCTGCCGGAGGGCTTCCGGTCGGGGATGATCGCGCTGGTCGGCCGGCCGAACGTGGGCAAGTCGACGCTCCTCAACGCCATGGTCGGCGAGAAGGTGTCGATCGTCACCGACGTCCCCGGCACCACGCGCAACGCCATCCGCGGCGTCGTCGAGCGCGAGGACGCGCAGCTCGTCTTCCTCGACACGCCCGGCGTGATGAAGCCGCGATCCCTGCTGGGCAAGCGGCTCAACGAGCTGGTCCAGGACAGCTGGGAGGGTGTCAACCTCGTCTGCTTCCTCGTCGACGTGCATGCCGGGCTGGGGCCCGGGGACCGGTGGATCGCCGAGCGCCTGAGGAGCGCGGGTGTCCCGGTGGTCTGCGTGGCCAACAAGGAGGACCTGGTCACCGACAAGCACAAGCTGCTGCCGCAGCTGACCGAGCTCGAGGAGATGCTCGACCCCCTCGAGATCGTCCCCACGTCGGCCGAGAACGGCTTCAACGTCGACACGCTGCTCGACGTGCTCGTCAGCCACCTGCCCGAGGGGCCGCGTCTGCTCCCGAAGGGCACGGTCACCGACCAGGCGGAGCGTCACCTCGTCGCCGAGCGGGTCCGAGAGGCGTTCATCTCGCGGATGCGCGAGGAACTGCCCCACTCGATCGCGGTCACGGTCGAGAGCATCGACGAGACCGAGGACGAGGTGGTCGAGGTCTACGTCGTCATCCACGTCGAGCGGGACTCGCAGAAGGGCATCGTGATCGGGAAGGGCGGCAGCACCATCCGTGACGCCGGCACCGAGGCGCGACAGGAGCTGGAGCGCTTCTTCGGTGCGCAGGTGCACCTCGACACGCGCGTCAAGGTCACGAAGGACTGGCAGCGCGACCCCAAGGCGCTGGGCCGACTGGGCTACTGATCCGGCACCCACGGCCCTGACCCGACACCGGCGCCGGCGACACGGCATCCTGTCGCCACCCCGACACGGAGACCATCGATGGGCGGCCTGCTCGGTCTTTTCGACGACATCGCTGCACTCGTCCGGCTCGCGGCCGCGTCCGCCGACGACGTCGCCACCGCGACCGGCAAGGCCACGTCCAAGGCCGCCGGGTTGCTCGTCGACGACGCGGCCGTGCTCCCGGGGCACATGGCGGAGGTCGTCAACGACCGCGAACTGCCCATCATCAAGCGGGTCGCGGTCGGGTCGCTGCGCACGAAACTGCTGTTCGTCGCCCCCGCCCTGCTGCTGCTGTCGGCGTTCCTGCCGGCTGCGCTGACGCCGCTGCTCGTCCTCGGTGGGCTCTACCTCGCCTACGAGGGCGCGCACAAGATCCACGGCAAGCTGACCCACCAGCACGAGGTGAAGGGGCACGAGTCGGAGGTGCTCGCCCGCGACGAGGACGAGGTCGTCAGCGGCGCGCTGAAGACCGACACGGTGCTGTCCGCCGAGATCCTCACGATCGCCCTGAACGAGGTGTCCGGTGACACCGGCATCGCGATGCAGGCCGTCGTGCTGGTGGTCGTCTCGATCCTGGTGACGATCCTCATCTACGGCGCGGTCGCGCTGATCGTGCGCACCGACAACGTGGGTCTCCGCCTGATCCGTGAGGGCGGTGCCCGCGCCGACCTCGGGCGCCGGCTCGTGCGCGCGATGCCGCAGATCATGACGGTCCTGACCGTCGTCGGCACGTTCATGATGCTGGTCGTCTCCGGCCACATCTTCGCCGAGGCACTGCACACCTACGAGATCGACGTGGCGTACGACCTCGTCCACGCGGCCGAGGACATGGGCCGCGGCGCGCCCGGGCTCCTCGGCGGACTGGGCGGGTGGCTGCTCGACGCCGCTGCGGCCTCGGTCATCGGCCTGGTCGTCGGCATGCCGCTGGCGTTCATCGTCCCGCCGATCCAGAAGCGGTTCGGCGCCGGCCACCACTGACGCGCGGCCACGGCCGACGCACACCGGTACGGTCGCCGCACCACACACGGGGAGTCCGGGCGACCGGGCTGAGAGGGTGACAGACCGCGTCACCGACCCGGACCCGCGACAGCCGTCGCTGGGTCGCACCTGATCTGGGTCATGCCAGCGGAGGGACGTGGAGATGCCAGTCGCAACCACGTGGGTCGTCATCGACGACCACGGGGACCACGCAGAGGTCGGCGGTCTGCCGTCGCCCGACCGTGTGGTGTGCGCTGACTCCGGTGTCACGCTCGCGCTGGAGCTCGGGCTGGCGATCGACGTCGTGGTCGGTGACCTCGACTCGGTGCCGGACGAGGACCTGCGGCGGGCCGAGCAGCTCGGTGCACGCATCGAGCGGCACCCGACGGTGAAGGACCGCACGGACCTCGAGCTCGCGCTGCACGTCGCCGCTGCCGACACCGACCGGCTGGTCGTCGTCGGCGG
>JBFKQZ010000094.1:0-10544 GCA_041627475.1 Nitriliruptoraceae bacterium
CGAAGCAGGCGAGATGTACGCGCCGGGGGCGAGCACGCGGACGTCGAACGCTGCCTCGGCCCACACGGCGACGTCCCGGGCCAGCACGACCTTGTCGAGCTCTCCCGCCTCGATGCGGTCGACGGCGGCGGCGACCGCCTCGAGCCAGCGGACGTCGGGCACCGACGCCCCGGCGTGGCGGGGCCGGTCGGCCTCGGGGGCGTGCTCGGGGTGCGTGACCGGGGGCAGCGGGTCCGCGGCGAAGGCGGCCTCGACCTCGTCCGCCGGACCGATGCGGGTGACCCAGCTCGTCGTGCCCTGCCGCCCGACGACGACCTCGGGGACGACGAGCACCGACCCCACGGCCGTCGTGGCGAACGTGAAGCTCCCGAACGCGACCGGGCCGGTCCCGGGTCCGCCGACCTCGTCGTGGACGTCGAGCCGGCCGACCAGGTCGTGGAAGGCGGCCTCGGCGACCGCCACTCGGTCCGGGCTCGCCGGCGCGTCGACGCGCAGCGCGGTCCCGGCACCGACGAGGCCGTCACGGCCGGTCACCCACGCGACCCCACCACGAGCGGGGACGCGATCGAGCAGGGGACCGGGGTCCGGCACCGCCCGCGTGACGCAGACGAGGTCGGCGGCGCTCATGCGTGACCGCCCTGCTCGCGTCCCGCGGCGACGTCGGTCACAGGTCCGCCACCTCGGCCACCCGGGCACGTGCGGCGGCGGCCACCAGCTGGCCGAAGCGGGCACCGACGAGTCGCTCGGCCTCCGGCAGCATCACCTCGAAGCGCTCGACGAGCGTCGTCGCCGCGGCGTCCTCGTCCTCGGTCGTCCCGCGGACGGGGTCGCGGACGAAGCCGAGGAAGAGCTCGACGGCGTCCTCGGCGATGTCGGCCAGGGCGGCGTCGGCCTCGCGGGCGAGCTGGAGCAGCTCGTCGAGCGGCAGTCCCGCCTCGAGCAGGGCGAGTCCGGACCGCACCGGTCCGAGGTCGCGTTCGCTGAAGCGGCCCTCGTCGCGTTCGGGCAGCAGACCCTCCCGCGCGAGCGCCTCGAGCAGCGGCAGTGACAGGTCCGAGCGCGCCGCGAGCTCCTCGAGCGACAGCAGGTCGCCCGCGTCCTCGCGCAGCGCACGCGCGAGGGCCGCGTCGGCGGGCTCCAGGGGCTCGGTCACCGCTGCTGTCTCCGGTCGGGTCGGTCCACGAGGCTACGGCCGGCCGGGGGCCGGCGGCACACCGGACGATCGACCGGCGTCAGCGCCCGAAGAGACCGCGCTTCTTCGGCTTCGACGCGAAGTTCATGCCCGCGGGTGTGGGCGTCGCCTCCGGCTCGGGTGCCTCGTCGTCGGTGGGTGCCTCGTCGTCGGTCTCCGCGTCGGCGACCGGCGCGTCAGGAGCCGGCTCGTCGGTCTCGCCCGCCGCGGGTGCGTCGGGCGGCGGGGCGTCCGCGAGCAGGTCGGCCGGGGCCGGCGCCGGTGCACCCGTGGGCGGTGGCATGCCGGCGAGGTCGGTCGGGGAGGACGCGGGCTCGACGGTCGCGGGGTCGTCGGTCGGTGCGTCCTCGGCCGCTGCCGGCGCCGTGTCGCCGATGTCGTCGAACTGGTCGAGGCCGGCGAGCGCGTCGTCGAGCCCGCCGAGGTCCTCGAGCCCGTCGAGGTCGTCGAGCGCGTCGAGCGCTTCGTCACCACCGCTGTCGGCGGGGAGGCCGCTGACCGGCCCGAGGTCACCGAGGAGGTCGTCGATCACGTCCCCGAGCGCGGCGTTCTCCGTCTGGAACGGCGGGTCAGGCTCGCGGGTCGGTGCGAGCGGTTCGTCGTCCGGGAGGAACCCGTCGTCGTCACCGACAACGGTCGTGAAGCCGTCCGGTGCGTCGTCGTCCGTGTCCGCATCGTCGCCCGCCGCGTCGTCCGGCACGTCGAAGACGTCCGACTCCCCGGTCGGGACCGGGTCGAGCGACCACGTCGCAGGCTCGTCGGCGAGGTCGTGCCAGCCGGTGTCGGCGCGTGGCGTGGCGGTCTCGGCGAGCGTCGGCCCTTCGGCCGCGTCGGTGTCGGGCCCGTCGGCCGCGTCGGTGTCGGGGCCGTCGGCCGCGTCGATGTCGGGCCCTTCGGCCGCGTCGTCGACCGGCTCGTCGCCCGCGCTGTCCTCGTCCCACGAGGACCCGCCGACGTCGAACGTCCACGCCGCGTCGTCGGTCGCCGCGTCCGCCGGCGTCTCGTCCGGCGCGCTCGGCGCCGACCAGGGCTCGTCGTCGGTGTCCGCGCCCCAGGCGGGCTCCTCGGCCTCCTCGGTGCCCCAGCCCGGCTCGTCGTCACCGCCAGCTGCGGCCCAGAGGGCGTTCGCGTCGTCGTCGGGCAGCGATGCCGTCGCCCAGACGTCCCCGTCGCCGTCGTCGGCCACGTCGGGTTCCTCGCTCACGGGGTCCTCCTGCGGTGCGGCCGCGTGTGCAGCACCGTCATCGGCAGCATCGTCGTCCGGCATGAACGCCGCGAGCACCTCGTCGTCGGTGTCCTCGTCGCGCGCGTCCGCGTCCGGTTCGTCGGGTGTCGGGCCGTCGTCGTCGGGCGTCGCCTCGTCGAACGCGAAGGCGAACAGGTCGGGCTCGTCACGGCCCGCCGTCGGGACGTGGTCGGGCACCTCGGCCGGCGCGGTGGTGGCCGGCCCGGCGGCGAAGCGGAAGGGCTCGGGGTCGTCCTCGTCGTCCTCGTCGGCGACCGGTTCGCCCCAGACCGGGTCGTCCTCGACCGGGTCGGCCTCGACCGGGTCGTCCTCGACCGGGTGGTCCCCGGCCGCGGTCCCGGTTCCGGCCACTGCGGTGTCGGTGTCCACCGCTGGCGCGTCCTGGGTGGCGGCCGGCGTGACGTCGTCCTCGTCGTCGACCGAGAGCTTGAAGACCTCGGGCTCGTCGTCGTCCTCGTCCGCGTCGAGGCCGATCGTCGGGTCGGCTGCGGGCGGCGGCATGCGCGTCGGGTTCTGCCACTCCTCCTCGGGGCCGAGGACGTCGTCGAAGACGTGGCTGCCGCGATGGCGGTCCTGTGCTGCCGACCACACGGCGTCGAGGTCCTCGTCGTCCTCCGTGCTGCCCCAGACGTCACTGCTGCGGTCCACCGGTGCGGTGCCCGTCGCCTCCCGGACGGCCTGCTCCGCGGCCGTCCGCGAGGCCTCGTCGATCAGGTCGGCGATGCTCTCCACGCCGCCGGGCAGGACCGCTGCCTGCGCGTCGTCCTCGGCGTCCTCGGGGGACACGTCCGCGTCGGAGGGGTCGAGCTCCTCGTCGGGATCGGTCGACATCCGGAACGGTTCCGGCTCTCCGTCCGTCACGCCTGCCTCCCTCGCGAGCTCCCACGGTGGCCACCCGGCCACGGCCCGTGGATCGAACCATGGCGGACGGACATCCCGGTGTCCATCGAACCACGTGCACGTCGTTAGCCTGCCAGCCGCGACCGTTGTGTCGCCTGAACCGAGGACCACATCGTGACCGCGTCCACCGAGACCGCCGCCGACGGCCCCGCCGAGCGGGGCGAGCCGGTCCTGCCCGCAGCCGGGCAGGAGGGCAAGGACGCGGCCCTGGTCCAGGCGATGTTCGACCGGGTGGCGCGGCGCTACGACCTCGCCAACGCCGTCCTCTCCCTGGGTCAGGACCGCCACTGGCGCCGGGTCACGGCGGACGCCGCGATGCCGGCCGGAGGGGTCGTCCTCGACGTCGCCTCGGGGCCCGGCGAGGTCGCGATCGAGCTGCTGAAGCGCGGTGCCCAGCACGTCGTGGCCGCCGACCTCTCGCTCGGGATGCTGCAGGAGGGTGCGCGCCGCCACCCCGACGCCGACCGCATCGGGCTGTCGTTCGTCGCCGCCGACGCGACCCGGCTGCCCTTCGCCGACGACACGTTCGACGCGGTGACGATCTCGTTCGGGCTGCGCAACGTCGTCGAGCCGCAGCGTGCGCTCGCTGAGTTCGCGCGGGTCGCGCGGCCGGGCGCACGGCTGGTCGTCGCGGAGTTCGCCGCGCCGACGTGGACCCCGTTCCGCCGGGTCTACCTCGAGTACCTGATGAAGGCGCTGCCGCGGATCGCCGAGGTCGTCAGCTCCGACCCCCGGGCCTACACCTACCTCGCCGAGTCGATCCGGGCGTGGCCCGACCGCCGCACCATCGCCGACTGGATGCAGGACGCCGGTTGGCAGCAGGTGCAGGTCAAGGACCTGTCGGGTGGCATCGTGGCCGTCCACCGCGGTGTGCTCGCCGGGGACGACGCCTGAGGCCCCGGGCGCGTCGCTGGTCGGCCGTCGTGGCGGTCGTGGCGGTCGCGCTCGGGGGGTGCGGCACGTCGGAGGACGCCCAGCGCCGGGCGGTGCTCGACGAGGCCGTGGCCGCGACCGTCGCCGAGACCCTCGCGTTCAACCTCACGATCGACGCGCCGGACACCGCGCTCGCCGGGTTCGGCGAGGCGGCGGGACCACTGGCCGAGCTGCTGGCGGGGTCGTCGGCTGCGGGCGTCGTCGAGGACGACCGCATCGCGGTCGGCCTCGCGGTCGCCGGTCTGGACCTCGTCCAGGTGCGCGTGACCGGACCGGGCGAGCAGTTCGTGCGCTTCGACCTCGGCGCGCTGGCCGAGCTCGCCACGGGCACCGACAACGCCATCGGGGCGCGTCTCGAGGCAGCGCTCGACGAGGCCGGGCTGGACGGACCGGCCCGTGAGGCCGTGCTCGCGGCCGCGGGCGGGGAGTGGGTCCGCCTGGCCACGGACGGCGACGACGCCGACGACGTCGCGGACGCCGGGACGTCGGTCCGTTCCGCACTGGAACGGCTGCTGCTGGCCGCCGAGCCCGTGGGGCACGAGGGTGACCTCGGGGCGGACCCGTTCGACGGGCAGCTCGACGTCCGGGTCGACCCGGCGCGCGCCGTCGCCGTCGCCGGTGCCGCGCTCGCCGGCGTGGTGCCCGGCGACCTGCCGACGCCGGACACCGACGAGGCGCTGGAGGGGCGGCTGCTGGTGGCCGACGGTCGCATCCGGGCGTTCGTCCTGGAGCTCGGACCGCTGGCCTCGTCGCTGGAGGAGCCGGTGGACGACGTCGAGGACGTCGAGCTCGTGCTCGACCTCCGCGTCCTCGACACCGGCGAGGACCTGGTCCGGGCGCCGGAGGTCCGGGCGACCGTCACGCTGCGGGAGCTCCAGCGCGCGGTCGATGCGCTGGGGGATCTGACGGCCGAGGACGCGCCCTAACGTCCACCCCTGCGTCGTCGTGCCACCGCTACGCTCGTGAAACGCTTCACAAGCACCGTCCGCAGTGAGGGAGTCATGGCCGAGCATCCCACCGTCACGACCGTCGACGTCGTCGTCGTCGGCGGTGGTCCCGGTGGTGCGACGGCCGCGGCCTACCTCGCGATGCTCGGCCACGACGTGCTCGTGCTCGAGAAGGAGGCCTTCCCGCGCGACAAGGTCTGCGGTGACGGGCTCACGCCGCGCGTCGTGCAGGAGCTGCTGGACCTCGGCCTCACCGACGAGGCGCACGGTCGCGTCGACGGCTGGGCAACGCAGAAGGGCCTGCGCATCCACGGCGGCAGCACGGTCATGGAGCTGCCGTGGCCCGAGCTCGACGACTGGCCGAGCTGGGGCGCGACCTGCTCGCGCATGGTGTTCGACAAGACGATCATCGACCACGCCGTCGCGTGCGGTGCCGAGCTGTGGCAGGGGATCACGGCGACCGAGGTCATCTGGCAGGACGACAGCGAGCAGCGCGTCGCCGGTGTCCGCTGGGTCGACCGCGCGACCGGCGCCACGGGCACGGTGCACGCCAGCGTGACCATCGCGGCCGACGGCGCGAGCGGCAAGCTCGCCCGCCAGATCGGGCTGCACCGCCGCAAGGACCGGCCGATGGCCGTCGCCGCCCGCGGCTACTGGGAGAGCCCGAAGGCCGACGACGAGTGGATCTCGAGCTACCTCAACCTCACCAACGCCGACGGCGAGCTGCTGAGCGGCTACGGCTGGATCTTCCCGCTGGACAACGGTGAGCTCAACATCGGGCTCGGCCTGCTCGACACCTCGCCCGGGTTCCAGGGGACCAACTACCGGCACATGCTCGCCGAGTGGGCGACGGGCCTGGCCGACGAGTGGGAGATCGACCCCGACGGCAACCGCGGCCGACTGATGACCAGCCCGATCCCGATGGGGATCAACCGCACGCCGCTGCACCACCGCGGGATGCTGCTGGTCGGTGACTCGGGCGGCTTCGTCAACCCCTTCAACGGTGAGGGCATCAGCTACGCCATGGAGGCCGGCAAGGTGGCCGCCGAGGTCATCGACCGCGCGATCGCCACGAAGTCCACGGCGGTGCTCGACGAGTACGACCGCATCCTGCGCCAGGAGCGCTGGGGCGGCTACTACACGCTCGGCAAGGTCTTCACGCACATGGTCGGCAACCCGACGATCATGAAGATCTGCACTGAGTACGGCATGCCGATCCGGCCGCTGATGGAGCTGGTCCTCAAGCTGATGGCGCACCTCACCGACGAGCGTCCGTCGGACGGCAAGGACCTGATCATCAACACGCTGACGCGTCTGGCGCCGGCGGCGTGAGGGCCCCGACGAGCACGCGCCACCCCCGGACGGCCATGTCGTTGCTTGGCGGCCCGTCCGTGGGCGTCCTACCGTGCGCCGGGACCGCGCGGCCCACCGGCCGCCGACCCCGCATGTCCGCGGCCGACCCGGTCGGTGCGACGACCCCGGCCCGAGAGGAAGGCTGACGCGTGAGCGAGTACTTCCCGATCCTGCTGCTGTTCATCGTCGCGCTGGCGTTCGCCGCCGGCTCGATCGGCGTCAGCATGCTGGTCGGCCCGAAGCGGCCGAACCCGACGAAGCTCGATGCCTACGAGTGCGGCAACGAGCCGCTCGCACGCATCCGCGAGGTGCGCTTCCCGGTCAAGTTCTACCTCGTCGCGATGATGTTCCTCATCTTCGACGTCGAGACCGTCTTCCTCTACCCGTGGTCGACGGTCTTCCGTGACCTCGGGTGGTTCGCGATCGGGCAGATGGCGATCTTCCTCGGGGTGCTGGGCGTGGTGTTCCTGTACGAGCTGCAGAAGGGTGGTCTGGAATGGGACTAGAGGAGAAGCTCCCCTCGGGGGTCCTGCTGACGAACCTCGAGAAGCTCGTCAACTACAGCCGCTCCGTGTCGCTGTGGCCGGCGACCTTCGGGCTCGCCTGCTGCGCGATCGAGATGATGACCAGCGGCGGCGCCCGCTACGACATGGGCCGCTTCGGCATGGAGGTCTTCCGGGCCTCGCCGCGGCAGGCCGACCTGATGATCGTCGCCGGTCGCGTGTCCAACAAGATGGCCCCGGTGCTGCGTCGCATCTACGACCAGATGAGCGACCCCAAGTGGGTCCTGTCGATGGGCGTCTGCGCCACGTCCGGCGGCATGTTCAACAACTACGCGCTGGTCCAGGGCGTCGACAAGATCGTCCCGGTCGACATGTACGTGCCCGGCTGCCCGCCGCGGCCCGAGATGCTGATCGACGGGATCCTCAAGCTCCACGAGAAGATCCAGGGCCAGACCTTCGAGGAGCAGGGTTCCGGGATGCCCCTTCCGATGTACGGCGGGCAGGGCGCGAACGACCTCAGTGCGATGGAGGTCTGAGCGATGGCGAGCCACGACGAGATCACGGCGACCTTCGCCGAGCACGTGCTGGGTGCCCGCACCGAGGAGGCGTTCGGCGAGCTGACCGTCTTCGTCCAGCCCGAGCAGCTGCTCGACGCACTGCGCTGCGCGAAGGACGAGCTCGGCTGCGAGCTGCTGGCCGACGTCTCCGGCGTCCACTGGCCCGCCGGCGAGCAGGTCGTCGAGCGCCAGCCCTCGACCACGGGGTGGCCCGAGTACCGCATCACCCGTGACGAGGGCGCCATCGAGGTGCTCTACGTCCTGCGCTCGCTGTCGCAGGGCCACCGCGTGCGGATCGCGGTCCAGACACCCGACGAGGACCCGGTCCTGCCGTCCTCGGTCGCCGTCTACCCGCAGGCCGCGGTGTTCCACGAGCGCGAGGTCTTCGACATGTTCGGGGTGCACTTCGAGGGGCACCCCAAGCTCGAGCGCATCCTGATGCCCGAGGACTGGGTCGGCCACCCGCACCGCAAGGACTACCCGCTGGGCGGCGTCGAGATCCCGTACAAGAACGACAAGCACATCCCGCCGCCGCACGAGCGGGACCTGCGCGAGGTCGTCGGCGAGGGGAAGGGCAAGGCATGAGCACCACCGAGAACCCCGCCGAGGACGTCGCCCTGACCCCGCAGCCGACGCCCGACACCGCGGCCGACTGGGTCGACGACGCCGAGACCTGGTCCGACGACCTGTTCGTCGACGGCGCCGACTGGGAGGAGCTCCCGGACGCGGTCGAGGACGACCGCATGACGATCAACATGGGGCCGCAGCACCCGTCCACGCACGGCGTGCTCCGTCTCGTCCTCGAGCTCGAGGGCGAGGAGGTCAAGCAGCTCGAGCCGGTGATCGGCTACCTCCACACCGGCATCGAGAAGAACGCCGAGTTCCGCACCTGGGTGCAGGGCTCGACCTTCTTCACCCGCATGGACTACCTCGCCCCGCTGCACAACGAGCTGGCCTACTGCCTCGGCGTCGAGAAGCTGCTGGGCGTCGAGGCCCCCGAGCGTGCCCAGGCCGTCCGTCTCGTCCTCACCGAGTTCAACCGCATCGCCTCGCACCTGGTGTGGCTCGCGACCGGCGGGATGGAGGTCGGTGCCGTCTCGATGATGATCTACGGCTTCCGCGAGCGTGAGCACATCCTCGACCTCTTCGAGTCGCAGTCCGGCCTGCGGATGAACCACGCCTACATCCGCCCCGGCGGACTGGCGCAGGACGTCACGCACGACTTCGTCGAGCGCTGCGAGGCCCTGCTCGAGCTGCTGCCCGAGAAGATGGCCGAGTACGAGCAGCTGCTGCTCAAGAACCCGATCTGGAACACGCGTCTGCGCGGCGTCGGGATCATCGACGCCGACACCGCCATCGAGCACGGTGTCACCGGCCCGGTGCTGCGCGCCGCGGGCGTGCCGCAGGACCTGCGCAAGACCGACCCGTACTGCAACGTCGAGCAGTACGACTTCGACGTCCCCACGCACACCGACGCCGACAGCTGGGCCCGCTTCGAGGTCCGGCTCGAGGAGATGCGCCAGTCGATGCGGATCATCCGCCAGGTGCTGGACGACTTCCCGACCGGCCCGGTCATGGTCGAGGACAAGACGATCGCGTGGCCGAGCCAGCAGGCCCTCGGGCCCGACGGCATCGGCAACGACCCCGCCTACATCCAGCACATCATGGGCGAGTCGATGGAGGCGCTGATCAACCACTTCAAGCTGGTGACGCAGGGCTTCACGGTCCCGCCGGGCCAGGTGTACAGCGCGGTCGAGTCGCCTCGTGGCGAGCTCGGCTACGCCATCACCTCGACGGGCACCAACCGGCCCTACCGCGTCCACGTGCGCGAGCCCAGCTTCGTCAACCTGCAGGCGGCCGACGTGATGAGCCGGGGGCAGTCGGTCTCCGACGTCATCGTCGTCGTCGCCTCGCTCGACCCCGTGATGGGAGGGGTGGACCGGTGACCGATTCCACCGACACGACCACCGAGCTGCCGCCGCTGGACCAGGAGGTCCACGACACGGCCGACCGCATCGTCCGGCGCTACCCGGTCTCGCGGTCCGCGCTGCTGCCGCTGCTGCACCTCGTCCAGAGCGTGCAGAACCACATCACCGACGAGGGCATCGCGTTCTGCGCCGAGAAGGTCGGCCTGACGCGTGCCGAGGTCGGCGCCGTGGCGACCTTCTACACGATGTACAAGCGCCAGCCGGTGGGTGACTACCTGCTCAGCGTCTGCACCAACCCGGTCTGCAAGCAGGCCGGTGGGCAGCAGATCTACGAGAACTACGTCGCGGCGCTCGGGGGGCACAACGACCCCGAGACCAAGGTCACCGTCGAGCACGCCGAGTGCCTCGGGATCTGCGACGGCGCCCCCGTCGTCCAGGTCAACTACGAGATGTTCGGTCCGATGACGGTCGCCGAGGGCGACCAGCTGCTGGCGTCGTGCCGCAAGGGCGACCCGCCGGTCAGCCCGTGGTCCGGTGAGAAGCCGCCCACGTTCGCCGAGGTCGAGCGTGACCTGTCCGGCGCCAACGACGCGTGGGAGGCCGAGCTGCACAAGGCCGCGCTCGCCCAGATCAACGACTACGCGAAGCCGCCGACCTACCGCACCGGCGAGACCGACATCCCCGTGACCCACCCGGGCGGCGACCCGGCCGGTGTCGGTGGCGCGGTCTTCCGCCAGCAGGCCTCCGGCAACGGCCACGCCGAGGTCACGGCCGACGACATGCGCGACGTCGTGGCGGACCGTGCCCCGAGCGAGCCCACCGGCGACCCGCTGCCGGGCGACGACAGCCAGCGCATCGCGCCGGGGGAGTCCGACGACCTGTCGATCGCCGAGGCCGGCCCCGGTGCGCCCGACGCCGACGAGGTCAACGTCCACCCGGCCGACGCCGAGGGCGTCGACGGCGACGTCCCGCCGGACGCGCCGGC
>JBFKQZ010000095.1:0-10502 GCA_041627475.1 Nitriliruptoraceae bacterium
GTCTTGCCGTCGAAGCCGAACTGCCGCCCCTGGCCGCACTCCGCGACGAACCCGTCGTCGGCCCCGAGGTCGTTGAACACGCCATCGAGGATGGCGGCACCGCCGACGCGGGCGCCCGCGACGCACGCCTGCAGCGCGTACTGCAGCGGGGCGCGCCCCGGCACGTGCTCGGCCTGCAGCTCCTTGACGAGGTCGTTGGTCCCCATCACGAGCACCGCGAGCCGCGGGTGCGAGGCGATGTCGGCGGCGTTGCCGACGGCCGTCGGCGTCTCGAGCATCGCCCAGATCGCCAGCTCGTCGGGGGCGCCGGCAGCGCGCAGCGCCGCGTCGACCGCGTCGACGTCGGCGCGTGTGTCGACCTTCGGGATCACGATTGCGTCGGCCCCCGAGGTCGCGATGGCCGCGACGTCGTCGTCGTGCCACGGGGTGCCGATCCCGTTCGCGCGGATCGTGACCTGGCGCCGGCCGTACTCGCCGCTCGCTGCGGCGGCGACGACCCGGTCGCGCGCCTCGGCCTTGGCGTCCGGCGCGACGGCGTCCTCGAGGTCGAGGATCAGGCCGTCCGCGTCGAGGCCCTTGGCCTTCTCCAGCGCGCGCTCGTTGGCGCCCGGCATGTAGAGGACCGAGCGGAGGGGGGTGTAGTCAGCAGCACTCACAGGTTCTCTCCTCGCTGCGCTCGGTCTGCGCCTGCTCCTCGCTTCGCTCGGGCACTCACAGTCCGTACTCCTCGGCGAGCTCGGGGTCCTTCGCGGCCAGCAGCTTCGCCAGCTCCAGCACGACGAGGCACTGCTTGTACGTGGCGTCGTCCTGCATCTTGCCGTCGATCATGACGGCGCCGGCGCCGCCCTCGGGCATCTCCTCGACGACCTTCTTCGCCCACGCGACCTCGTCCGGCGGCGGCGAGAAGACGCGGTTCGCGATCCCGATCTGGACCGGGTGCAGCGTCCAGGTGCCCACACACCCGAGGAGGTAGGCGTTGCGGAACTGGTCCTCGCAGGCGACGACGTCCCTGATGTCACCGAACGGGCCGTAGTAGGGGAGGATCCCGGCCATCGCGCAGGCGTCGACCATGCGCGCGACCGTGTAGTGCCACAGGTCCTGCTGGGCCGTCGCCCGGGTGTCGGCGTCGAAGACGTAGTCGCCCTCGTCGTCGCGCTCGGGGTCCTGGCGGACGAGGTAGCCCGGGTGGCCACCGCCCACGCGGGTGGTCTTCATGCGGCGGCTGGCGGCGAGGTCCGCGGGGCCGAGGCTGATGCCCTGCATGCGCGGACTCGCCAGCGCGATCTCCTCGACGTTCGCGACGCCGCGCGCGGTCTCGAGGATCGCGTGGAAGAGGATCGGCCGGTCGAGGCCCGCCCGCGCCTCGAGCTGTGCGACGAGGCGGTCGAGGTAGTGGATGTCCTCGGCGCCCTCGACCTTCGGGACCATGATGACGTCGAGGTTCGCGCCGATCTCGGTGACGAGCGTCGTGACGTCGTCCAGCACCCAGGGCGAGTCGAGCGCGTTGACGCGCGTCCACAGCTGCGTGTCGGCGCCGGCGCCACCGAGCGTCGGGTTGTCCCGGCTGACCTGGACGAGGCCGGCGCGGGCCGCCTCCTTGTTGTCGGCGAGGATCGCGTCCTCGAGGTTGCCGAGCAGGACGTCTGCGGTCTCGGCCATCGCCGGGACCTTGCTCACCATCTTCGCGTTGGACGGGTCGAAGAAGTGGATCGACCGCGACGGCACGTGCGGGATCTCGGTCAGAGGCGTCGGTGCCCCGACGGCCAGCGGGCGGAAGTAGTCCTTCGGGGAGCGCACGAAGACCTCGTGAGTCGGCGACGGGCACCAGACGGTAGGACGCGACGGGGCCGTGCGACCAACCGGGGAGCCGTGGTCAGCCGGCGAGCCCGCCCGTGCTCGCGACTTCGTCCGTGACCGCTCCAGCGACGTCGGTGGCAACGCTCTCGGCACCGGTGACCGTCACCTCGGTGCCCGTGTCGTCGATCGTTGCCGCCACCGCGGGGCCGTCCTCGCCGGCCGCGACGACGACCGTCGCCCCGGTGTCGTCCGCCTGCACGTCCGCGCCGACCCCGTCCCCGCTGTCGTCGGCTGCGACAACCGGCCGGTCGTCGGCGGGTCGCGCGGCCGGTGCCGGCTCGTCGACGCGTGTCGCCGGGCCGGCAGGCGGTGTCGTGGCTGCCTCGGCGGTCGCCGCCGCGCGTGCCGGGGCCGTCGTCACCCGGGGGAGCAGACGGGGTGCCGCAGGTGTCGTCGTCGGTGTCGTCGATGGGGCCACTGCGAGCACCGGCTGCCGGTCGAGGACGGTCGGGGGCACGTCCGGGATGCGTGCGGTGCCGGCGGCGACGACGTCCGAGGTCCGGGTGACACCGACGGCCGGCAGGTCGGCCACGGAGCGCGTCGCGAGCGTGACCGCAGCCGTGCTCGCGGCCACTGCGAGCGCGACGGCGACGAGCCACAGCAGTGGCACGCGGACGGTGGCGCGCATCGTCGTGCTCCGGATGGTCGGGGTCCTGCTCGAAGCTAACTAGTCATGCATTCGCCGGACAGGGGCGTCCGTCCTGCCGCACGGCCGTCGCGTCCGCCTCGCGCGCCGTACCGTGCGGGCATGATCTCCGTACTGCTCGTCGAGGACGACGATCGCATCCGCACCGCCGTGCTGCGGGCCCTCGCCGAGCGCGGGATGGCGGTCGACCACGTCGGCACGGGCGCCGCGGCGGTCCAGCGACTCGGTGAGGACGCTCCGGACGTCGTCGTGCTCGACCTGGGACTGCCCGACATGGACGGCCGGCAGGTCCTGCGCATGATCCGCAGCGTCTCCGACCTGCCGGTGATCGTCGCGACCGCGCGCGACGACGAGGCCGAACTCGTCGCGACGCTCAACGACGGTGCCGACGACTACGTGGTCAAGCCCTACACGGGTGCGCACCTCGAGGCGCGCATCCGCGCCGTGTGGCGGCGGGCCGGGGGTGACGACCACCCGACCAGGCTCCGGATCGCCGACCTCGACATCGACCTGCCCGGTCGTGTCGCGCGTCTGGGTGAGCAGGAGCTCGACCTGACACGGCTCGAGTTCGACCTGCTCGCCCACCTCGCCGAGCACGTCGGTGAGGTCGTGACGAAGCAGCAGCTGCTGGCCGAGGTCTGGCGCCAACCGATGGGGGGCGCGGACAAGACCGTCGACGTCCACCTGTCGTGGCTGCGTCGCAAGCTCGGCGAGTCGGCAGCGGAGCCACGGTTCCTCCACACCGTCCGGGGTGTGGGGATCAAGCTGGTCGACCCGACGTGAGGCGGCGGCTGGTCACGCTCGCGCTGGCCAGCACCAGCCTCGTCGCCGTCGCCTTCCTCGTCCCCCTGTTCGGCCTCGTCGACCAGCTCGCGCTCGACCGTGCACTGCGTCCGGCAGAGCTGGCGGCCCGGTCGGTCGCACCGACGGTGCCGTTGCTCGACGACGAGACGCTCGGCGACGTCCTGCGGGTCACCGAGCAGGAGTTCGACGGGATGCTGCGGGTCGTGCGTCCCGACGGCCAGGTCGTCGGTGACCCGGCGGGCGAGGTCGACGAGTTCGTCCGCCGGGCCCGCGAGGAGCGCGTCGCGCTGCGGGTCCCGGTCGACGGCGGGCAGCGGATCCTGGTGCCGGTGACCTCCGGGGCGGGGGTCGCGGTGGTCGAGGCGACCGTCGCGGTCGATCGCAGTGGCGTCGTCCTCGCGTGGACGGCCCTGGGGGTGCTGGGGGTCGTGCTGGTCGTCGGGGCGACGCTCCTCGCCGACCGCCTCGGGCGGACCACGGTCCGGGCCGCACAGGCGCTCGAGGCGACGGCCGAGCGGCTCTCGGAGGGGGACCTCGCCGCAACGGCCGCGGTCGTCGAGCCGCCGGACCTCGCGCGCGTGTCCGGCGCTCTCGACCAGCTGGCCGGCCGGATCGACCAGTTGCTGACGGAGGCGCGCGAGGACGCCGCCGACGTGTCACACCGCCTCCGCACCCCGCTGACGGCGCTGCGCCTCGATGTGGAGTCGTTGCGCGACGAGGCACTGCGGACCCGGCTGCTCGCGGACCTCGACGCGCTCGACACCGCCGTCTCGCAGGTCATCGACGACGCGCGGGCGCCGCTGCGCGTCGGCGCGGGGGAGGGCGCCGACGTGGTCGCCGTGACCCGCGACCGCGTCGCGTTCTGGGCGGGCCTCGCGGAGGACGAGGGGCGGCCGGTGGCGGTCGACCTGCCGGACGAGGTCGTGCGTACCGGGATGCCGCTGACCGACGTGACCACGGTGCTCGACGTGCTCCTCGACAACGCCTTCCGCCACACACCCGTCGGCACCGCCGTCAGCGTGGCTGTCGAGCTCGACGACGACACGGCCGTGCTCGTCGTGGCCGACGACGGTCCCGGGCTGCCGCAGGACATCGACGTCCTCGACCGGGGTCGCTCCGGTGGTGGTGGGTCGGGGCTCGGGCTCGACATCGTGGCGCGGTCGGTCCGTCGCGCCGGTGGGTCGCTCGAGGTCACCGGACCGCCGGGGCGGGGCACGACGGTGCGCTGCCGCCTCCCACGACTCGGCGAGTCGGTCCGACCGGGGTCCTGAGCGGACCCCGGGGACCCGGCCCCACCAGCCGGGGCGTCAGTGCTCGGCTGAGCGGCGGGGCAGGCGCACCGCGAAGCGCGTCCGGCCGTCGACACGTGCGTAGGTGACCTCGCCGCCGTTCGCCGTCGCGAGCCCGTCGACGATGGCAAGCCCGAGGCCGGCACCGGTCGACTCCCGCGCCACGCCGGCGCTGGCCTGGCTGAAGCGTTCGAACAGGTGGGGGACGAAGCTGTCGGGGACGCCGGGCCCGTGGTCGAGGACGGCCAGTTCGACCATGTCGCCGTCCGCGACGACCTCGACCTCGACCGGCGGCGCCCCGTACTTCTCCGCGTTCGTGAGCAGGTTGAGCAGCACCTGCTCCAGCTGGTCGGGGTCGACGGACGCGAGGAGGTCGCCGTCGCCCCGCAGCGGCACGTCGAGGCCGGCGGCCTCCACGATCTCCCGTGCGGTGGCGGCGACGGGGACGACCTCCGGCCGGGTGTCGAGGCGCCCGGCCTCGATGCGTCCCACGGTGAGCAGGTCGTCCACCAGGCGCAGCAGCCGCTGCCCCTGCCGTTCGATCACCCCGAGGAACTCCTTGCGGCGGCCGGGGCCGAGCTCCTCGTCGTGGTCCCGAAGGGTCGCGGCGAACCCCAGGATGGACGTCAGCGGCGTGCGCAGCTCGTGGCTCGCGACGGAGATGACCGCGTCCTTCGCGGCGGACGCCTCCACCAGCCGCTGGTTCACGTCGCGCAGCTCGGCGGCCTGGGCCTCCGACTGCTCGCGCAGGTGACGCTCGCGGTCGGCGGCGCTGCGCAGGGCGAGTGCGAGGTCCACCACCTGGGTCATGGACCGCACGAGGTGCAGCTCGGCGGCGTCCAGTGGTGCTCCCGACCGGCCCAGCACGACGTGGACCCCGGGGCCACGTCCCACGTCCACGACGCGCAGGTCGAGCACGCCGAGACCGGCGACCTCCAGCGCGCCGCCGCCGGCAGCAACGACCTCGATCAGTGCGGCGGCCGGGTCGGTGTCCGCCGGGAACCCGATCGCGGCGGGCACGCGACCGTCGTCGGTGACCAGCGCGCACACCTCGGCGTCGACCGCCTCGGCGATGCGGTGGGTGGCCCCCATGAGCATCGCGGCCACGTCGTCGTAGGCCGAGATCCCGGCCAGCAGGCCGGCCAGCTGCTGGACGGCCCAGCCACTTGAGGGCTGCAGCACGCTCATGCGACGGCCATGACCACGAGGGTCTGGTTGTGGAAGCCGCGCGTCCCGTCGACGCGGGCGAACTCGCCGTAGGTGTAGAAACCGGCGAGGGGCACGTCGGGGAACTGCTGGTGGATGCGGTCGATCTCGGCGCCGAGGCCGGGGTCGCCGAGCACCCCGCGACGGGCGATGCAGTCGAACGCGAGCAGGCCGAGCGGCTCGCGCCCCTCGAGCTGGTCGCGGGCGTCGCGACAGGCGTCGTCGGTGGCGTCGAGCACGGTCGCCTCGTCGCCGTCGAGGAGCCAGGCGAGCTCGCCCTGGGGGACGCCGGCGATGCACTGGAGCGTCCGGGCCTCGAAGTCGGCGTCACCCACGAAGCGGACCTCGACGCCCGTGCGGCGTTCGAGGCCGAGCGGGTGGGTGATCGCGAACTTCGTGAAGGCCTCGTGGTCGGTCCGCGCCGCAGCGGGCGCGTCGAGGAGGTCGAGGTAGACGTCCAGCGCGGGTCGGTCGTCCAGCCGGTGCACGACGTTGCCCTCGCTGTGGGTCACCAGCAGCCGGCCCCCGATCGGCCGCCAGCCGTGCTCGACCCCGATCCCGATCGGCCCGTCGGAGCCGATCGCGGCGGCGACCACGGCGTCGGTGAGCACCTCGTCGTCGAAGAGCTGCCGCGTGCGCTGCATCCGCAGGCCGTCACCGGCGCAGCCGCCGACGAGCCGCGTCGTCGCGCCGAGCGTCGAGTAGGCACCTCGGACGACCTCCTGCTGGTCGCCCGCCAGGCCGTCGCTGAGCAGGAGCAGGACCCGGTGGGGTCGGTCCGCCACGGCCAGCCCCGTCCGGGCGACCGAGGCGCCGGCGCCGTGCAGCGAGCGGGACGCGTCGCGGGCGACGGAGGTGGCAACCGTGAAGCCACCCCCGCCGAAGGCGACGACGACCACGCCGACGTCCCCGGCACCGACGTCGGCGAGCTCGCCGGCGGTCGTGCAGCCGAGCAGGGGGACGTCGGGCGCGGCGGACCGGATCCCGGCCGTGACCGCGGACACGTCGAGGTCGTCGGAGACGAAGGCGACGAGCAGCTGCGGCTCGTCACCAGTGATGGCGTCGCTGGCTGCGGCCGCGCCGGCGGCGCCGTGGTCGTGGTGCGTCGAGGTCCCGACGCCGAGCCAACGCGTGGTGTCCGTCATGTCACCCTCCGTCCCCATCTCGTCTGTCGGCCGTCGCAGCGGGAGGCGTTAGCGCGCCACGTCCACGGTCGACTGGCAGGTGCCCACCCCGGGCCGGTTGCATGCAGCCATCCGCCAACAGGAGCACCTGCACATGCCCACCGAGGACTTCGGCCGCTACCTCGACGACTTCGAGGTCGGGGACGTCTACAAGCACTGGCCCGGGAAGACGATCACGCAGGCGGAGGACATCCTGTTCTGCTCGATCACGATGAACCAGCACCCGCTGCACTCGGACGACAACTACGCAGCCTCGGCGACGCCGCACGGCAAGGCGATGGTGGTGGGCAACCTCGTCTACTCCATCGTGCTGGGCCAGTCGGTGCCCGACGTCAGCGGTCGTGCGATCGCGAACCTCGAGATCGAGTCGCTGAAGCACGCGAACCCGACCTTCCACGGCGACACGATCTACTCCGAGACCGAGGTGCTGGAGAAGCGCGAGTCGCGGAGCAAGCCCGATCGCGGGATCGTGAAGGTGAAGACCATCGGCTACAAGCAGGACGGCACGGTGGTCTGCGAGTTCACCCGCAGCGTGCTGGTCCCCAAGCGCGGCCACGGCTTCGACGGGCATGTCGGTCGGCCCGAGCCGAAGGCGTAGGGAACGCCGCCGGCTCAGGCGCCGCGGGCGAGGGCGATGACGCGCCGGGCGCGTCCTCGCAGCTCCTCGTCGGCGTCCTCGGTCGCCAGCCACCGGAACAGGCCCTCGACGTCCAGTCGGGGGCCTGCGTCCGTGAGGAGGAGCTGCGTCCCCATGCCGTCGACGACGGCTCCGGCATGCTCGATCGCCCCGCGGGGCAGGCCCGCCAGCAGCGACCGGACGTCGTCGACCGCGGCCGCTGGCACGACCTCCATGTCGCCGCCGTCGGCCCACCGCCGACCGAGCTCGGCCCACACGTCGTCGTAGGTCGCCCACGCGGCCTGGCTGCCGAGCTCGTCGAGGTCGGCGCCGGTCTCGACGGCGATCGCCGCGACGATGGCCGCGTGGACCCGCTCGACCGCCGGCGCGGGTGCGTCGTCCGGCATCGCGACGGCGACGGCGAGCACGCCGCGGGCGGCCTGCATGGCGTCCTCGACGCGGTCGCACACCGCGGCTCGCACGAGCTCGCCCCAGCCCTCGACCAGGATGGCGTTCCACCCCGACTCGTCGTCCACCGCCACCTCCCGGTCCGGGCAACGGACGCGACGACCATACGATGCGTCGCATGGGCATGCGTATCGGAATCGACCTCGACGGCGTGGTCGCGGACTTCAACCGCGGCTGGACCACGGCGTGGAACGAAGAGCGGGGCACCGCCATCCGTGTGGAGGACGTCGACGACTGGGACGTGCTCCCGAAGTTGACCGGCCTGCCGTCGATGCGGGAGTTCTGGCGGTGGGCCTCCGACCTCGGTGACGGTCGCTCGCTCTTCCGCGACCTGCCCACCTTCGACGGTGCCGTGGACGCGGTGCGGGCGCTCGCACGCGCCGGGCACGACCCGGTGGTCCTGACGGCCAAGCCGCACTGGGCGGTCCACGACACGTTCGCGTGGCTGGCCGACGTCGAGTTCCCGACGACCGAGGTGCACATCCTCGACGAGAAGTGGACCGTCGACTGCGACGTCTACATCGACGACGCCCCGCACGTCCTGCGCGGCTACGTCCGCCACCGGCCCGACGCGACGATCCTGCGCTACGTCCGCCCGTGGAACCACCCCGTCGACGGGACGCACGACGTCGGGGGCTGGGACGACATCCTCGGCCTCCTCGGCGTCGCGTCGGTCGCCTGAGTCCGCTGTCGAAGCACGTTTGCCAAAGTGGCCCCCCGGCCTACTAGCGTGCTAGCAGGTGCCGGCCGCCCCTGTGCCGGTCCCTCCAGAGACAGAAGAGAGCAACGATGAAGTTCCGCAGGCTGATGGTCGCCACCACGGCGGTCGCCCTGCTCGCCACCGCGTGCGCTGGCGAGGAGGACCCGGTCGAGACCGACGACACCACCGAGGAGACGACGGACGAGACGTCCGACGAGATGGACGACGAGGAGATGGACGAGGAGGCCGCGGGCGAGATGCCCGAGGAGCTCGTCTTCGGCTTCGTGCCGTCGCGTGAGGCCGACCAGCTGGTCGAGTCCGCGGACGCCCTCGCGGCCGTGCTCGAGGAGGCCACCGGCATCCCGACGAAGTCGTTCGTCTCCAGCGACTACGCCGCCCTGACCGAGGCGATGGCGTCCGGCCAGGCCCAGATCGGCGCCTTCGGCCCGCTCGGCGTGGTCCGTGCGATCGAGACTGCCGACGTGGAGTTCATCCTCCAGTCGGCGCGTTTCGGTTCGTTCACCTACCACACGCAGTACATGACCAACGACCCCGACACGTACTGCCTCGACGAGGTCGTGCAGGACGAGGACGGCAACAGCTACTGCAACGGCACGCTCGACGCCGAGGAGGGCCCGGCCGGTGAGGACGCCATCGCGCTCATCACCGCCGAGACGCCCTTCGCCTACGTCGACCCGACCTCGACCTCCGGCTACCTGATCCCGGCGCTGCAGATGCAGAACCTGGGTGTCGACATCTCCGCCTTCGACTTCTTCGCCGGTGGCCACGACGCCTCCGTGCAGGCGGTCTACGACGGTGACGTCGCGGTCGGCCTGTCGTTCGACGACGCCCGCTCCACGATCGCCGAGCAGTTCCCGGACGTCGGCGAGAAGGTCGTCGTCTTCGCCTACTCGCAGGAGATCCCGAACGACGGCTTCGTCGTCTCGGCCTCGCTGCCGGACGAGCTGAAGGCGACCATCGCGCAGGCGATGCTCGACTACGCCGCCACCGAGGACGGTGCGCAGGTGCTCGACGACCTGTACGAGATCGGTGGTCTGCGTGAGGGCGACGACGCCGTCCTGGACGTCATCCGCGAGGCGGACGAGGCGTTCGGTGACAGCTTCGCCGGCTGACACCTGACCTGAGCACGGCACGAGGCCGGCCGCTCATGCGGCCGGCCTCGCGTTGTGCCGAGCCATGCACCACCATGTGCGACCCCCGGGCCGCTGACGACGGCGGCCGGGCCGGACCCAGGAGCACCTCCGGATGATCGAGTTCGCCAACGCTTCCGTGACGTACCCGGGGGGCGTCAAGGCCCTCCGTGACGTCGACCTGAAGATCGACGACGGCGAGATGGTCGTGATCGTCGGCCTGTCGGGCGCCGGCAAGTCGACGCTGATCCGCGCCGTCAACGGCCTCGTCAAGGTCACCGGTGGTGACGTGCGCGTGGACGGCGAGTCCGTGCCGAACGCGTCCGACGCCGAGCTCCGGGCGATCCGGTCCAAGATCGGGATGATCTTCCAGGGCTTCAACCTCGTGAAGCGCACCTCGGTGCTCAACAACGTCCTGATGGGACGGCTGTACGAGACTGCCACGTGGCGCACGCTGCTGGGTCGGTACCCGGCAGCGGACGTCGAACTCGCCATGCGCGCGCTCGAGCGCGTCGAGATCGTCGAGAAGGCCTACGTCCGCGCGTCCAACCTCTCGGGCGGTCAGCAGCAGCGCGTGGCGA
>JBFKQZ010000096.1:0-10450 GCA_041627475.1 Nitriliruptoraceae bacterium
GCGTTGCCTCAGCCGCCCGACGCCTGCCTCGCCGTACCGTCCGGTGCGAGGGGCCCCTCCACAGGAGCACACTGTGAACCCCGCGATCGAGTTCGTCACCGCCCGCGAGATCCTCGACTCGCGGGGCAATCCGACCGTCGAGGTCGAGGTCGGTCTCGCGTCCGGCGCCATGGGGCGTGCCGCCGTGCCGAGCGGCGCGTCGACCGGTGAGTTCGAGGCCGTCGAGCTGCGCGACGGTGGCGACCGCTACCTCGGCAAGGGCACCCAGCAGGCGGTGCGCAACGTCGTCGAGACGGTCGAGCCCGCCGTGCTCGGCATGTTCGCGACCGAGCAGCGGCTGGTGGACCAGACCCTGTTGGACCTCGACGGCACCGACGACAAGTCGAACCTCGGGGCCAACGCGATGCTCGGCGTCTCGCTCGCCGTGGCGCACGCGGCAGCGGAGTTCTGCGACCTGCCGCTGTTCCGCTACCTCGGCGGCCCGTCGGCCCACCTCCTGCCCGTGCCGATGATGAACATCCTCAACGGTGGCAGCCACGCCGACAGCAACGTCGACGTCCAGGAGTTCATGATCGCGCCGGTCGGTGCGCCGAGCTTCGCCGAGGCCCTGCGCTGCGGCGCGGAGGTCTACCACGCGCTCAAGAAGGTCCTCAACGAGCGCGGCCTGTCGACCGGACTCGGTGACGAGGGCGGCTTCGCGCCGAACCTGCCGACCAACGCGGCTGCGCTCGAGCTGATCGTCGAGGCGATCGGCAAGGCCGGCTACGCCGCGGGCGAGGACGTCGCGCTGGCGCTCGACGTGGCGTCGAGCGAGTACTTCGACCGCGACAACGGGACCTACGAGCTCGCGGGGGAGGGGCGCAGCCTCAGCCCCGCCGAGCACGCGTCCTGGCTCGCCGAGCTCGCCGGCCAGTTCCCGATCGTGTCGATCGAGGACGGCATGGACGAGGAGGACTGGGACGGCTGGAAGGCGCTCACGGACGAGATCGGCGACAGCGTGCAGCTGGTCGGTGACGACCTGTTCGTCACCAACGTCCAGCGGCTCCAGAAGGGGCTCGACCTCGGCGTCGCGAACTCGGTCCTGGTGAAGGTCAACCAGATCGGCACGCTGACCGAGACCTTCGAGACCATGGAGCTGGCGCACCGGCACGGCTACACGTGCATGGTCAGCCACCGCTCCGGCGAGACCGAGGACGTCACGATCGCCGATCTCGCCGTGGCGACCAACGCCGGCCAGATCAAGACCGGCGCGCCGGCGCGGAGCGACCGGGTCGCCAAGTACAACCAGCTGCTGCGCATCGAGGAGCTGCTCGGTGACGCCGCGCGGTACGCCGGTTCGAGTGCGTTCCGCTGAACGGGAGGGACGGGTGAGCGAGCAGGAGCGCGGGACCGCCACGTCGGCGGCAGGGCCGCCGACGCCGCGCGAGCTCCTGCGTCGTGCCCGCCTGCGCGTCCTGCACGGCGACCGGCCCTACGTCGTGGCGGTCCTGGTCGCGACGGGCCTCTCGCTGGTCATCGTGTCCGGGCCGGTGCAGACCTGGCTCGCCCAGCGCGACCTCGTCGACCAGCGCGAGGGCGTGCTGGAGGTCCTCGAGGAGGAGAACGCCGAGCTGGCGGCTCGCGTCCGCGACCTGCACGACCCCGACACGATCGAGGCCGAGGCGCGCGAGCAGCAGGGGATGGTCCGTCCTGGCCAGGTGCCCTACGTGATCGTCCCGCCCGCGGCCGACAGCGAGCGGATCGCCCCCGACCTCACCGACGTCGAGACCGACGAGCGCGGCTGGTTCGCGCGGGTCTGGGAGGCCGTGACGGGCCTGTTCGGCTGACGTCCGACGGCCGTCGTCGGCGGCCGTGCCACGCGGTCGTGCCCGCCATTCCCCGACCGTGGCGGACGTGCGGTCGGACGGAAGGGGGGTGCGGCGCCTCCCGCGATCACCTACCATCTTATGTCGCGCCCACCTTCTTCCTTCCAGACATCCGGCACGGCCCGGCGCCCCGTGCCGCCGAGGAGTGAGTACTTCTGACGACCGAGACTCAGAGCAACCCCATGCAGGCACTCGAGGGCAAGATCCTCGAGGGCACCGTGACCTCCGTGAAGGAGTTCGGTGCATTCGTGGAGATCGACATCGGTGACGGCCAGTCCCTCGACGGGATGGTCCACGTCTCCGAGATCTCCGAGACGTTCGTCGAGAACATCTTCGCCCACGTCGCCGAGGGTGACGTCGTCGAGGTCGCGATCATGAGCATCCGCGACGACGGCAAGGTCGACCTGTCGATGAAGCGGGCCGACCCCGACTGGCTCGACGACGACGTGCCGGACCTCAAGCCCAAGGACGGCAAGGACTTCAACCGCAAGCTCCGCCGCTTCATGCACACGTCGCAGCGCAGCAACGGTCTCCGTCGCCGCCAGAAGCGCGCACGGCTGGGGATGAACTCCCGCCGCTGACGCATCGACGCACATCGCACGCCGCCGCCCCCGCCGGGCGGCGGCGTTCGCGTGTGGCCGCGCTCGGCACGTAGCGTCGGGACCCGACGGACGAGGAGCATGGCGATGGTGTTCGAGGACGCGGCGGTGCCGGCGCTCGGCACGCCCGACGACGCCGTGCAGCGCGACCCCGAGGCGTCGTACGAGCGCAGCGCCGAGCTGCCGGTCGTCACCGACCCGCTCGAGCAGGCCGTCATCGCCGCCCAGCTGGGGCGGCCGTCGCGTGGCCGCAGCGCCGTGGCCCACCGCTGCGCGCACGGCCTGCCGACCGTCCTCCGGGTGGACCCGCGGCTGGTGGACGGGACCCCGTTCCCGACCACGTTCTGGTCGAGCTGCCCGCTCCTCAACAGTCGGGTGGGGACGCTCGAGGCGGACCACGTGATGGTCGGGCTGAACGAGCGCCTCGACGAGGACGAGGAGTTCGCGCGCGAGTACGACGAGGCGGGGGAGCGCTACGTCGCGTTCCGCCAGACCCTCGGCGACCCGCTGCCCGGGACGCCCCGCGCCGGCGGCGCCAAGGGCCACGTGAAGTGCCTGCACAGCCACGTCGGGCACACCCTGGCGACCAACGACAACGTCGTCGGCCACGAGGCGCTGGACCGTGTCCTCCCGCTGCCCTGTCCGGCACCCTGCGTCGACCTCGACACGGTGATGGACGAGTGGGGCCCCGAGGGCTCGGAGGTCAGGTGATGGCACAGGTCGGAGAGCCGGTCCGCGGCGCGGTCGAGCGCGAGCCCGCTCGCGGGGCAGTCGACGTCGGGACGAACACGATGCGACTGCTCGTCGTGGACGAGGACGGGGCGACGATCACCCGGGAGCTGCGCATGGTGCGGCTCGGTGAGGGGGTCGACGCGACCGGCCACCTCGCCGACGCGGCGATCGAGCGCGCGATGGACGCCTTCACCACGTTCCGCGACCGCTGGCGCAACCTCGGCCTGCTCGACTCCGCCGTCGTGCTCGGGGCGACGTCGGCGGTGCGCGACGCAGCCGACCGGGACCGCTTCCTCGACCGCGTCCGCGAGGCGGCGCCCGGCGTCGACGTGCGCGTGCTGTCCGGTGACGAGGAGGCCGACGGAGCGTTCCGCGGTGTCGCCGGCTCGCTGCCCGACGCGGTGCGGCCGCTGGTGGTCGTCGACCCCGGCGGCGGCTCGACCGAGCTCGTCGTCGGCGACGTCGACGACAACGTCGTCGCCTCCGTGTCGATGCAGCTCGGCTCGGTCCGCCTGACCGAGCGGAACATGCCGAGCGACCCGCCGACCGAGGCCGAGGTGCTCAGCGCCGTGACGGAGGTGCACGGGCAGGTCACGCGGGGCCTGGCGGAGCTCGGCATCGCCGTGGACGACATCGGGACGTTGGTCGGCGTCGCCGGCACCGTCACCACGTTGGCGGCGCTGCGCCACGAGCTCGGCCCCTGGGAGGACGGCGCGGTGCACGGCCGGGTCCTGACGGCGTCGGACGTCCTGCTGGTCAGCAACGACCTCGTCCTGCACGACCGGGCGTGGATCGCCGGGCACGACGAGGTCCAGCCCGGGCGCGAGGACGTCATCGCCGCGGGCTCGTTGATCGTCCGGGGTGTGCTCGACGTCCTGCGGTGCGACGAGCTGGTCGTCAGCGAGGCCGACGGGCTGGACGGGCTGGTGCTGTGATGGCCCCGCTGCCCTCCGCCGACGAGTTCGCCGCCGCGGTCCGCGAACGGCTCGCACAGGTCGAGGGACCGGCGCTGGAGGTGCCGGAGGGTGGCCGGATCGCCGCGGTGCTCGTGCTGTTCGCCGACGATCCCGACGAGGGACTCCAGCTGGTGCTCACGCGGCGTCGTCGCGACCTGCGTTCCCACCCCGGGCAGCTGTCGTTCCCCGGGGGCCGCGTCGACGACGACGACGACCACGTCGTCGAGACCGCGCTGCGCGAGGCCGCGGAGGAGATGGCCCTGCGGCCGGACTCGGTGTCGCTGCTCGGGCGGGGGCGCGTGTTCTACCTCCCTCCGAGCCGGTTCTGGGTGGCCCCCGTGGTCGCGTGGTGGGACGAGCCGCACCACCTCGTCGCCAACCCCGACGAGGTCGACGAGGTCCTGCGCGTGCCCGTCCGCCAGCTGCTCGAGCGGGACCGCTGGCGTGGGGTGCCGCTGTCGGCGGGCGGGTCGACCTGGGCATGGCAGCTCGACGAGGACCTGCTCTGGGGCGCGACCGCCATCGTCACGGCACTGCTGCTGGGTGACGTGCTCGGTGACTGGGCGGGCGGGACACGGCCAGAGCACCTCGGCGAGGAGCTCCAGGTGCGACCGTGGGAGGACGCACCCTCGTGGACCCCGCGCACGAGGCTGGACGGGCTGCCGGACCGGCACGAGTCGGTCGTCCCGACGGTCGACCGTGCCGGCGTGGTGCGGGTGCTCAGCGCGCTCGGCCACGACGGCGTCGTGCGGCTCGCCGATGACGCTGCTGCCGCGATCTGCGCGGTCGTGGACGACCTGCTGGAGGGGCCTGTCCGCGACCACGAGGTCACCGTGCTCGTCGGTCCGGCCGGGACCGGTGGCATCGGCCTCGCGGTCGCCCGTCGTCTGCTCGACGCGGGCGCGGACGTGACCGTCCGGCTCGCCGACGCGCGCGACGACGTCGACCTGCCCGACCACGTCGTGGTCGCACCCCCGCCGCCCGACGCCGACGTGCGGCTCGACCGGCGGATGGGGATGGCGAGCACGCCCGTGCCCGAGGTCGACCGGCCGGCGGGCGACCTCATCGTCGATGCGCTGCTGGGTCCGGGTGCCGAGCCGCCCCTGCGCGGTGGGCCGGCCGTGCTGGCCGCCTGGGCCGCGCGGCACGACCTCCCCGTCGTCGCCGTCGGCCTGCCCAGCGGCGTGTCACCCGACACCGGGCTCAAGGGGCCGGTGCTGCACGCCGACGTCACCGTCGCCCTCGGGCTGCCGACGACCGGGCTGCTCACGTCGATCGTGGCCCCGTACGCCGGCGAGATCGTGATCGCCGACGTCGGGATCCCGGACGCTGCCTACGTCGACGCCGGCGTGCACGTCCCGCCGGACCTCTTCGCCGACGGCCCGCTCGTGCGGCTCGAGCGGGGGAGCGTCAACTCCGACGCCGGCACCCCCGACCAGGGCCCCGTCGACTGACGAGGTCCGGGCGCCGACGTGCCCAGGGCCCCGTCGACTGACACGGGCGGGTGTGCCCCTCGTGGCTCGCATGTGAGCCGTGCGAGGCACACCGCGAGCGGTTGCCGGCGTCCGGCGTGGTGCGCGACCAGTGCGCGACCGCTGGCGCCTCACGCAGCGTCAGGCTGCACAGTGCCTCCTGACGGCAAGGAGTCGATGCATGCGCACGGTCGGGGAGGTCGCGGGCCTCGCAGGGGTGTCGGTGCGGACGCTGCACCACTACGACGAGCTCGGCCTCGTCGTGCCCAGCGCCCGCAGCGACGCCGGTTACCGGCTGTACGACCACGCGGACCTCGAGCGACTGCAGGAGGTGCTGACACTTCGCGCGCTCGGGCTCTCGTTGGCCGAGATCGCAGTGCTGCTCGACGACCCGACCCACGACCGACTGCAGGTGCTGCGCGACCAGGCGAAACGGCTGCGCGACGAGCGCGACCGGCTCGGCGACCTCCTCGCGGCCGTCGAGGGCGCCATCGCGGCACACGACCGGGGCGAGCCCCAGGAGGACATCACCATGTTCGACGGCAACGACCACGAGGCGTACGCCCGGGAGGCGGAGGAGCGCTGGGGTGACACCGAGGCGTACCGGCAGTCGCAGCAGCGCATGGCCGCGCTGGGCGAGGACGCGACCGCGACGGTCGAGCGCTGGTGGAGCCAGCACTTCGGGCAGTTCGCGGCGCTCAGGCGCGATGACGTGCCGCTGGACGACGAGCGTGTGCGCGCCGCCGTCGCGGACCACCGCGCCCTGCTCAACCGCTTCTACGACTGCGGCCCGGCAATGCACAGGTCCCTGGCCGACATGTACGTCGCCGACGAGCGCTTCCGCGCGAGCTACGACCGTCATGCAGAAGGCCTGGCCCAGTACGTCCACGACGCGGTCCACCTCCACGCCGACGCCGTCTGACCGACTGTCGCCGACAGGTGTGCCCCTCCTGGTTCGCATGTGAGCCGTCTGCGGCACACCTCGGGACTGGAGCGGTGGGGGCGGAGGGATTCGAACCCTCATGAGCGTGAGCTCAGGCCATTTTAAGTGGCCCGTGTCTGCCTGGTTCCACCACACCCCCGGGGCCCTCACGAGCCGCGGCCGATGGTACGGCCGCGGTACGTGGGCTCAGAAGAGGCGGTCCTGGCCGAACAGGAGCGTGCGCGCGTGGGCCTCGGCCTCCTCCCAGTTCGTCGCGCGGGGACCCGGGAGCGGGTGGCCGTCGACCTCGCGGTTGTACGGCCAGTCGAAGACGACGGCGCGGTGGCCGCGTTCGCGCAGGTGCTCGATGTTGTGTGGCGCGTCGTCGATGTAGACGTCGCAGCCGACGTCGCCCTTGCGCGCCACGAAGCACAGGTCCCAGTAGGGGATGTCGTGCGCCTCGAGCCACTCGACGGTGTCCGAGGCGGCGAGGTGGTGTGTGCCCGAGAGGTAGAGCCGGTGGGTGACGATACGGATCCGCACGCCGTCCTCCGACAGCCGGTGCAGCGCCTCGGCACCGCCGGGGATCGGCTCGACGTCGCGGAAGATGCGGTGCTCGACGACGGCGCGTCGGTGCCACTTCGGGAACGTGTCCGCGTTCAGTCCCCACTCCTCGTACGCGGACCAGCGCTGGGGGTCGGGCAGGTCGGCGGGGTCACGGCCGGTGCCCTCGGCGACGACCCGCCGGAACGCGGCGGTGTAGTTCGCCAGCACGTTGTCGACGTCGACACCGAGGATGAGGTCGTGGGTGCGGGCCATCAGCGCTCCTCCGCCGGCAGGCGGACGCCGGGGTTGCAGCGACCGTCGGGGTCGAGTGCGTTCTTGACGGCGCGCATGGTCGCGAGCTCCTCGTCGGTCGTGGTGCGGTGCAGGTGTCCCACCTTGGCGCGTCCGACCCCGTGCTCGGCGACGACGCTGCCGCCGAGCTCGGCGACGAGGTCGTACAGGGCGTCCTCGACGCGTTCGACGACACCGTCGGCGCCGACGACGTTGACGTGGACGTTGCCCTCCACCGCGTGGCCGAACAGGACGCACCGGGCGGCGGGCTGGACCGACGCGACGGTCGGCGGCGCCACGGCCAGCAGCGTGGCGAGCTGGTCGCGCGGGACGCGGACGTCGAGCTTGACCGGCACGCCGAACGCGGCGATCGCCTCGGTGTGGCCCTCCCGGAGCGTCCACAGCCTGCTGCGGTCGTGCTCGTCGAGGCCGACGACCGTGGGCTGGTCGGTGAGCATGTCCAGCGCCGTGAGCAGCTCGTCCGGCACCTCACCGCTGAGGTCGACCAGCAGCGCCGTCGGTGCGTCCATCGGCGAGGTCGTGTTCGTGGCCTCCGCCACGAGCTCGACGCCCGCCGCGGTCAGCAGCTCGCAGGCGGTCAGCCGTGCGCCGCTGCGGCGCACCACCGTGACGACGTTGTCGACGAGCCGACCGAGGTCCTCCTCGTCGGACTGCAGCAGCACCGTGGCCGTCGCGGGCGTCGGTCGGACCAGCTGCAGCAGCACCCGCGTGATCACGCCGAGCGTCCCCTCGCTGCCGACGAGGACCTCCTGCAACGGGCGCCCCGCCACCAGCTGCGGCCGCTGCTCGAGCCACGGCCAGGCCGTCGCGCCGTCGGGCAGGACGACCTCGAGGCCGTGGACCTGCGCCCCCATCGAGCCGTGGGCGACGACGCGTGCACCGCCGGCGTCGGTCGCCACCATCCCGCCGATGGTCGCGCTGCCGCGGCTGGCGAGGTCGACCCCGACGGCCCAGCCGGTGCCCCGTGTCGCCTCCTGGACCGCGGCCAGCGTGGCACCCGCGCCGACCAGCACGCGACCCGACCGTGGGTCGACGGGCTCGACGTGGTCGAGCCGCAGGGTCGACAGCAGCACCGCGTCACCCGTGGGGACCGCGCCGCCGACCAGACCCGTGTTGCCGCCCTGCGGCACGAGCGCGAAACCGGCCTCGGCGCAGGCCTGCACCACGTCCGCGACCTCCTCGGTGCTGCCGGGCCGCACGACGCACGTGCACGAGCCCTGCCACCGGCCGGTCCAGTCCCGCGTGTAGGGCGCCGTGTCGTCGCCGGTGAGCACGTGGTCGTGGCCGACCAGCTGCTCGAGCCGATGGACGAAGGGGTCGTGCACCTGGCCACCTGTGCGGGTCGCGGTCCACCCCGCAGCCTACGGTCGCGGGCGTCCCGCTCGGAGGTACCCGTGCAGCACACGCGTCATGTTCCCTACGAGGTCGTCGCGAGCCCCCACCACCTGGCCAGTGCCGCCGGTGCGGCGGTGCTGCGCGCCGGCGGCAACGCCGTCGACGGCGCCGTCGCGGCGAACCTCGTGCTCGCGGTCGTCACGCCGTACATGTGCGGGGCGGGTGGCGACCTGTTCGCGGTGGTGGTCGAGCCCGACGGCAGCGTGCACGCACTGCAGTCGGCCGGTCGCACCCCGGCCGGGCTGACCGTCGAGTCCGTTCGCGCCGCCCTGCCGCCGCCGCACGGCGCGACGCTGCCCGAGCTGGGGGCGCTGCCGGTCACGGTGCCCGGCGCGGTCGCCGGGTGGCACGCCCTGCTGGAGCGGCACGGCACGATGGAGTTCGGTCGGGTCGCCGAGGACGCCGTGCGGCTCGCCGAGGACGGCTTCCCCGTGAGCCCGACGGGGGCGGGCGCGTTCGCACGTGGCGCCCAGCGGCACGTCGCCAGCCCGACGTGGCAGGCCGCGTTCGGCGACGTCGCCGTCGGACGACGGCTGCGCCAGCCCCGGCTCGCGGCGTTCCTCCGCACGATCGCCGACGAGGGTCCGGCCGCGCTGTACGGCGGTCCGCTCGGCGAGCAGCTCGCTGCCTTCCTCCGGGCCGAGGGTGCGTCGATGACGGCGGCCGACCTGGCGGCGCACGAGGTCGTGGACGTCGAGCCGATGCACACGACGTACGGCGACCTCGAGGTGCTCGAGCTGCCCCCGCCGACCCAGGGGGTGACGGCCCTCCAGTCGCTCGGCACGGCCGACCGCCTGCGGCTGCGCCACGACCGCCACGACGAGGACGCCGCGCTGCGGGCCCACCTCCAGGTCGAGGCGGTCCGTGCGGCACTGGTCGACCGGGCGGCGCACGTCGGGGACCCGTCCCGGATGCGGGTGTCCCCGGCCTCGCTGGTGGCCCCGACGCGGCTGGACGCGCTCGCGGCCGCCGTCGACCCCGAGCGGGTGGGGGACTGGCCCCCGGCGACACCGCAGCCCGGCGGGACCGCCTACCTCTGCGCGGGCGACCGCGACGGGCGCAGCATCAGCCTCATCCAGTCGAACTTCATGGGTTTCGGCTCGGGCCTGGTGGCGCCGTTCGGCGTGGCGTTGCAGAACCGTGCGGCCCGGCTGCAGCTGGACCCGGACGCCGTCGACGCGGTGGCACCCTCGGTCGTGCCGCTCCACACCCTGATCCCGGCCGTCGCCCGGCGCGACGACGAGGTCGTGCTGACGTTCGGGACGATGGGCGGCGACGGCCAGCCCCAGACGCACCTGCAGGTCCTCGACCGGCTGCGGCGTGGCCAGCACCTCCAGGAGGCGCTGGCCGGGTGGCGCTTCGTCGTGCAGCCGGACGACGGGCTCGTGGTCGTCGAGGGCCGGGCACCGGACGAGGTGGTGCAGGGGCTGCGGGACCGCGGCCACGAGGTGCACCGGGTGGACGACTGGAACGGCCTGCTCGGCCACGCCCACGCCATCGAGCGCACCGATGGTGGCTGGGCAGCGGCCAGCGACCCCCGCAGCGAGGGCAGCGTCGTCGGCACGTAGCGCCGAGCGGCACCGATGAGATCGCGCACCGGTCAGGCGTGACATCCGTATCTACAGGTGGTAGACATGGTGCCGTCCGACAC
>JBFKQZ010000097.1:0-10432 GCA_041627475.1 Nitriliruptoraceae bacterium
GACCAGCCTCGCCGACGTCGTGCTGAGCTCGGTCGCCCACAAGCTGCGCACGCCCCTGACCAGCATCGTCAGCACCACGCTGTTGCTCCGTCGGGTCCTCGCCGACTCGCCGTACCTCGAGCTGGTCGAGGGCATGGAGCGCAACGTGGACCGGCTCGACGACACGCTGGTGCGGATCCTCGACCACGCGTCCCTGCTCGCCGGACCGCGGGACGGTCGGCGCATGACACTCGGTGAGGACGACCCCACGGCCCTGGTCGCGGATGCCGACGAGGACGTCGTCGAGGCCGTCGCTCGCGGACGCGTCACACTCTCCGAGGACGTCGTGCTCCCGGCCGCCGCCGTCGCCACGGCCCTGAGCGAGTTCGTCGGCAACGCCATGGCGAACGGTGACCCGACGCCCCGCGTGGTGGTCGAGGAGGCCGAGCACGAGGTCGTCGTCGCCGTCGAGGACGAGGGCGACGGGTTCCCACCGGAGGACGCCGACCGGCTGTTCAGCCCCTTCTTCCAGGTGGACCGAACGGGGCAGGCGCCCGGTGTGGGACTCGGCCTGCCACTGGTCGCCCACGTGGTCGGCCGCGCCGGCGGCACCGTGCGCGCGATGTCGGTCCCCGGCCGCGCGACCCGCTTCGAGGCGCGCTTCCCCCTCGTGGCGGCAGGGTCTAGGGTGCGGGCACGCGAACTCGTGGAGCCGGCTGCGTGACCGCTGTGGACCCCCTGCCGCGCGAACGACGACAGGACCTCGACCGACGGGTCCTGCAGGCGGTCGCGGACGTCCAGGACTCGTACATCGCCGGACGCGAGCCCGGTGACGTCTTCGAGGAGCTGCTCGCCCACGTGCTCAGCATCACCGACAGCGAGTACGGCTACATCGGTGAGGTCCTCGAGGACGACGGCGTGCCGTACCTCAAGGCCTACGCGATGACCGACATCTCCTGGGACGACGCGAGCCGGGAGCTCTACGAGCAGGCCCGACGGATGGGGGGGTTCGAGTTCCGCAACCTGCAGACCCTCTTCGGTGCCGTCCTCACGACCGGTGAGCCCGTGATCGCGAACGACGCGCCCAACGACCCCCGGTCGGGCGGGCGCATGAAGGGGCACCTGCCGCTGGACCGGTTCCTCGGCCTCCCGCTGTACTCCGAGGGTGAGCTGGTGGGCTCGGTCGGCGTCTCCAACCGGCCCGGCGGCTACAGCCAGGAGCTGGTCGACCGGATCCATCCGTTCCTGTCCACCTGCGGCAACCTCGTCCGCGCCTTCCGGGTCCGGCGGCAGCTGACGGTCTCCGAGGCCGAGCGCGCATCCCAGTCGGCCACCTTCGCGGCGGTCGTGGAGGCGGCCGCGGACGGCATCGTGACGTTCGACCCGGCCTCCGGCCGGATCAGCACGCTCAACCCGGCGGCGGCAGCCCTGCTGGGGGACGATGCGCTGGGTTGCGACCTGCGTGAGCTGCTCGGGATCCGTGCGCTGTCCGGTGACCTCGACGTCGACCTCGTGACCGACGGGGAGCCGCGTCGCGTCGCCGTCGCCCTGAGCGTCACTGACGGCGCCGGCGAGACCGGTGTCGCCGTCCTCCACGACATCACCGAGCGGCACCGCACGCGCGCTGCGCTCGAGCGGGCACGGGCCGAGGCGGAGCGCACGAGCCGGGCCAAGGACGAGTTCCTCGCCGCGATGTCGCACGAGCTGCGCACCCCGCTGAACGGTGTCCTCGGCCTCACCGGACTGCTCGCCTCGGGGCAGCCGGGACCGCTGACCGACAAGCAGACCGAGTTCGTCGGGCTGATCGAGCGGTCCGGTCGGCACCTGCAGGAGGTCATCAACGACCTGCTCGACCTCGCCAAGATCGAGGCCGACCAGCTCGACATCACGACCGAGCCGATCACGCCGCGGGAGGTGGTGGCCGAGGCGCTCGAGATGGTGCGGGCCACACCCGCCGCCCAGGGCATCGACCTGACCGGTTCGTGCGACGGCAAGGGGCAGGTCAGGGCGGACCGTCGCCGGCTCCGCCAGGTGCTGCTGAACCTGCTGTCCAACGCGGTCAAGTTCACCGAGCAGGGGGAGGTGCGCGTGACCTGCGGTCGCCACGACGACGTCGTGCGGATCGAGGTCGCCGACACCGGGATCGGCATCGAGGCGGACCGCCTCGAGCAGATCTTCGACCCGTTCCAGCAGGTCGACGGCCGTCTGGCGCGTGAGCACACCGGGACGGGTCTCGGGCTCGCTGTCGCCCGCCGCCTGGTGGAGCTGCACGGGGGCACCCTCACCGTCCGCAGCACCCCCGGCACCGGCTCGACCTTCACGATCGAGCTGCCGGCCGTCTAGTCGCGCCGGCGCGCGACCTCGTCACGCAGCACGTCGGCGGTGACCGTGGCGGCCGCACGCAGCTGCTCCTCGACCTCGTCCGGCAGCGGCTGGTCGGGCTCCTCGCGGGCCAGCCGCATCACCTCGCGGGCGGCCGCGCCGAGCGGCATCGCCCCCAGCGTCTCGGCGGAGCCGGCCAGCTGGTGGGCCGCACCGTCCCGTGCGGTCGCGTCCTCGGCGTCGCACACGGCTGCCACGGCCTCGTCGAGGCGGCCGAGCAGGGCCTCCACGGCCATGAGGGCCGGCTCCGCACGACCGAGCTCCTCCACCAGCTGGTCGAGGCGGCCACGAACGGCAGTCACGGTCGCCTGCCGGAGGTCGTCCACCGCGGTCTCCCCGTCGTCGGACGGCCAGCCTAGGCGTGATCTCGTTGAGCGGACCTTGAGGGAGCGCTGGGAAGCCTTGATCCTGCGGTGAACGGGGTGTTGGGGCAGCCACCGACAGTCATGTCATCAACCAAGGAGCACCCCCGATGACCGCTGTCCCCACCCTCAGCCCCACCAGCGTCCGCCCGACCGTCCGCCGTCGCGCCCGCCTCGCCGGCCGCGTCGACTCGCACGTCGTCGCCGACGTCGTCGCCACGATCGAGGAGGCCGCCGCCGACGCAGGCGACGTCGTCGTCGACATGCGCGACGTCCGCTTCCTCGACCTCCACGCCCTGCGTGCGATCGCCGACTGCTCGGCACGCATCGCCGCCCGTGGCGACCACCTCGTCCTCGGTGCGGTCAGCACCGCCGCGGCGGTCATCCTCGACCTCGTCGGTACGGCTGGTCTCGTCGAGCTGCCCGCGACCGGGCTGGCGGTGGCGGCATGACCGCCCTGCTGACCGGGACCACCGCGACCACCGAGGTCGAGCACCTCACCGGCGAGCTCGACGCCGTCACGGGCCCCGAGGTCCGTCGCCGGCTCGAGACCTGGGAGATGGCCGGCATCGACGAGCTCGTCGTCGACCTGGCCGGCGTCACCGACATGGACGCCGCCGGTCTCTCCGCGATCGTCATGGCCCGCCGCTACCTGCGTCGCCACGGCGTGGACCTCGTCCTCACCGGCACCGCCGGGCCCGCCGTCCGCCGGATGCTGGCCGTCACCCGCTTCAGCCAGGTCTTCGACCTCCGAGAGGACGACTGATGAGCGCGATCGCTGCGGCCCCACCCCGCCGCCGCGTGCTGGGTGGTGAGACCACCTACCTCGCCGCGGCCGTGGCGATCCACGCCGGCAACTACCTCGTCAACCTCGTCATGGGGCGCGCGCTGGGTCCGGCCGGCTTCGCCGAGCTGAACCTGATCGTGACCTTCATGGTCGTGGCTGGCGTCGCCACCAACGCGGTGCAGCTGTCCGCAGCGCACGCTTCGGCGACCCTCGCAGCGACCGAGCGCGAGCTCGAACTGGTCGGTGTCCACCGCTGGCTGCGCCGCGGGACCCTGCGCTGGGCGATCGTGGCGGCGGTGCTCCTCGCCGCGGCCGCGCCGCTGCTCCAGGACGTGTTCAACAGCCCGTCGCCGCTGCCGCTGCTGCTGTTCGCGGTCGGTCTGCCCGCCTACGTGGTCCTGGGTGCCGACCGCGGTGTGCTCCAGGGCCGGCTGCGCTTCGGTCGTCTCGCCGCGACCAACCTCGTCGAGATGCTCGTGCGCCTGCTCGGCGCCGTCGCGCTGGTCGCGGTCGGCCTCGGCGTCGCCGGTGCCGTCGGTGCCCTCACCGCGAGCTTCGTCGCCGCCCTGTGGCTGGCCCGTGACCCCGCCACCCGACACCGTTCGATCCCGCTGCCCAGCGCCGCGGCCCGCAAGGCCGTCCGCGCCGTCGGCGCACCGTCGCTGGCCCTGATGCTCGGCCACCTCGCGATCGGCCACAGCGACGTGCTGGTCGTCAAGGCCAACTTCGACGCGACCGTCGCCGGGCAGTACGCCGCCCTGGCGCTGGTGGGGCGCATCGTCCTGTACGTGACCGTGACCGCGGTCGAGGTCGTGTTCCCGATGGTCGCCACCCGCGTGGCAGGGGGCCAGGACGACCGCACGATCCTGCGGGTGACGCTGGCCGGCCTCGCCGCCATCAGCGGCATCGCCCTCGCCGTCGCCGCCCTCGCGCCCGACGTCGTGATCGGTGTCCTCTTCGGTGACGCCTACGCCGCGATCGAGCCACTGCTGTGGCGCTACACGCTCGCCACGGTCCTGTTCTCCGCCGTCGTCGTGCTGACCAGCCACCGTCTGGCCGCCGGTGACGCGTCGCGCAGCTGGCTGCTGCCGCTCGCCGGGGTCGTCCAGATCGTCGTGCTCCACCGCTTCGGCACCGACCTGGCCGCCGTCGTCGACCTCCAGATCGGCCTCCTGCTCGCCCTGCTCGCCGTCGTGCTCGTCCGCCGCCGTCGCTCTTGAGCGTGCCTTGAGGCACGGATGAGCCGGGTTGCAGACGCCCTGCCGACGATGTGACCACCAAGAACCCGACAGCCGCACACACCGCGGCCCGAACTCCACACCACCCCAGGAGCTCCGCATGACACTCACCGCCTACCACCGCTGGCGCACGACGCCGGTGACGGACCCCGACGTCTCGATCGTCGTCCCTGCCTACAACGAGCAGGACCGGATCGTCCCGACCGTCGGCGCCATCGCCGCCCACGTCGCCGCCGCCGTCCCCGCCTTCGAGCTGCTCGTCGCCGACGACGGCTCCAGCGACACGACCGTCGACCTCCTGCACGGCCTCGGCCTCCAGAACGTCCGGGTCGTCGCCAGCCGGGTCAACGTCGGCAAGGGCGACGCCGTCCGTCGCGGCATGCTCGCCGCACGGGGCCGCCACGTCCTGTTCGCCGACGCCGACCAGTCAACGCCCATCGAGCAGCTCGACCGCCTGCTGGCCGTCGCCTCGGAGGGTTTCGACGTCGTCATCGGCTCCCGTGCCGCCGACGGCGCCAGCGAGGCCAACAAGAGCGCCCTGCGCCAGGCCGTGAGCGCCGCCAGCCGCGCGACCGTGCGTCGAGCCCTGGGGCTCGACCTCGGTGACACGCAGTGTGGGTTCAAGCTGTTCAGCCGGACGGCTGCCCAGGACCTGTTCTCCCGCCAGACCATCACCGGGTTCTCGTTCGACCTCGAGATCCTCTTCCTCGCCAAGCAGCTGGGCTACGAGATCGCCGAGGTGCCCGTCGAGTGGCACGACGCCATCGGCTCCAAGGTCGAGCCGGCCAAGGAGATCCAGCGCTTCCTGCGCGACATCGCGCTGATCCGCCGCAACGACCGGAAGGGGGTGTACGCCGATGCGTGAGCTGCGAATCGGGGTCGTCACCCCGTACCCCCCGTCCACCACGACGCTGGTCGAGTACGGCCAGCACCTCGTCGGCGCCATCGCGCGCCAGCCGGAGGTCGCCGAGGTCGTCGTCCTGACCGACGAGCTGCCCGAGGGCGAGTACGGCGAGGCGCCGGCCGGCGTCCGCTTCGCGCCCTGCTGGCGCTTCAACGGCCTGACCAACCCGCTGCGGATCGCGCGCACGGTGCGCCGCGAGCGCCTCGACGCGGTGATCTGGAACGTCCAGTTCGCCAGCTTCGGCGACCAGCGCGTCCCGGCCGCCCTCGGCCTGGCCGGTCCGGCGGTGCTGCGGGCGATGGGCGTGCCCACGGTCGCCCTGCTGCACAACATCATGGAGACCGTCGACCTGGCGAACGCCGGCTACGACATGCACCCGCTCGTCGAGCGCGTCGTGCGGCTGGCCGGTCGGGTCGTCACCAGGCTGGTGCTGCGCGCCGACGTGGTCGCGCTGACCATGCCCCAGTACGTCGACGTGCTCCGGGAGGAGTACGACGCAGACAACGTGGCGCTGATCCCCCACGGCACGTTCGACGTGCCCGGCGACGTCGACACCGACGTCCCGGCGGGACCGGCGCAACTGCTCGCCTTCGGCAAGTTCGGTACCTACAAGAAGGTCGAACCCCTGCTGGAGGCAGCACGTCGGTTGCGCGGCGACCACGACATCGAGGTGGTCGTCGCCGGCACCGACAGCCCGAACGCTCGGGGGTACCTCGAGTCCGTGCGGGCGCAGTACGGAGAGGACGGGGTCCGCTTCACCGGGTACGTCGCTGAAGAGGACGTGCCGACGGTGTTCGGCGAGGCCAGTGTCGTCGTCTTCCCGTACACCTCCACCACCGGCTCGTCGGGAGTCGTGCACCAGGCCGCGAGCTACGGCCGCGCGCTGGTGATGCCCGAGATCGGGGACTTCCGACGGCTGGTGGAGGCGGAGGGCTACGTCGGGGAGTACTTCGACCCGGAGGACACCGACACCCTCACCGCCGCGATCGACACGATCCTGCGCTCACCCGAGACCCGGGTCGCCCAGGGGCGTCGCAACCACGCCGTGGCCGCGGGCCTGCCGATGGACGACATCGCAGGTTGGTACCTCGAGCACGTCCTGCACCTCACGGAGGCAACGATGTGACAGACCCCTCAACCCGGTGGTCGCGTCGCTGGGGTGGCGCGCGACCACCGGGCTTGAGGATTCCTTGAGGAGGCGGTGAGCAACCGGCGACGTGCACGCGCGAAGGTGACGGCACCGACCAAGACGGAGTGCCCCCCGATGCGCCTCGCCCACCTGCTGCTCACCGCAGCGATCGCCGTCACGGCGACCGCCTGCGCCGCTGACGAGCCCGAGGCGACGCCCGCCTTCGAGGTCGTCACCGAGGCGTCGATCACCCCTGGTGACGACGTCCCGGCCCCTTCCGGTGAGATCGTGCTCACGATCACCGGCGACATCGACGTCACCAACGACGGGAACAGCCTCGCCTTCGACATGGCGACGCTCGAGGAGCTCGGGACCGTGGCGTACACGGTCGACGACGCACAGGCGCTCGGTCGCGAGGTCCGGTTCACGGGCGTCCTCCTGTCCGACGTGCTGGCCGTGGCCGGGGCAGCGGACGACGCGACGACCCTGCACACCGTCGCACTGAACGACTACGCGGTGGACATCCCCGTCCAGGACGCGGCCGACTACCCGGTCCTGATCGCGACCGCGGCCGACGGCGACCGCATGCCCGTCGACGCGTACGGGCCCGTGCGCGTCGTCTACCCGTACCACGCCTTCGACCTCGACCCGGTCGAGTACGACCCGCGCTGGAACTGGCAGCTCGCCGAGATCGACGTCCGATGACCACCGTGCGCAGCCTGCTCCGCCGCCTGGCCGGGCGCCCGAGCAGCGGCGTGATGTACGCGCTGCTCGGCGTCCTGCTGCTCAGCACCGTGGTCCTCAGCCGGATGGTCTGGCAGCAGACCTCCACGCTGGAGACCAGCGTCGAGCTGACGGGCGAGACCGTCAACGCCAACGTGCGCACGGCCGGCCAGACCCAGCGCGAGCTGCTCCGCCTCGAGACCGCACTGCTGGCCGACGAGCTGGATCTCGAGCAGGTCGAGCTGCTGCGGTCCTTCGTCACCCAGCGCATGGGCGAGATGGTGCTGCCATACCACCGTGCGGCCCTCGGCACCGATGACCTGCTCGCCCAGGCGGAGGTCATCGAGTCGACCTGGTCCACGGACGTCGAGCCGGCCGTCGCCGCGTTCGCGTCCGACCCGGGAATGTTCACGCCGGCCGCGCGCCGTCTGCTCGTCGAGGACATCGCAGGGCTCGAGCTCGCTGTCAACACCCTGGCCGCGGATGCCGAGATCCACCGGCGCACGAACGCCGGCCGGGCCAACGCCGCCGCCGTCGACGTCCTGGACGGCACCCGCGTGCTGCTGGTCGGCCTCATCGCGATGCTCACCGGCTTCGTGGTGGTGGCCGCGCTCGTCGTGTTCACGTGGCGACGCATGGCCCGACAGCGCGAGCACGACCTCAGCGAGCAGATGACACTGGCCACCGAGGTCCGCACGCTGTCGCAGGTGGCCAGCTCCACCGACAACATGGTCATCGTCACCGACGCCGCGGGCCGGACCGAGTGGGTCAACGACGCCTTCACCCGGACCACCGGCTACACGCTCGACGACGTGCTCGGCATCGTCCCCGGGGACGTCCTGCAGGGGCCGGACACCGACCCGGCCACCATCGCGACGATGCGTGAGGCCCTGGCGGCCGGGGAGGGCTTCAACGTCGAGATCGTCAACTACACGGTCGAGGGCTACCCGTACTGGGTCGAGCTCGACGTCCAGCCGGTGCGTGGTGAGGACGGGCGCATCGAGCACTTCATCGCCGTCCAGTCCGACATCACCGAGCGGCGCGAGATGGAGGAGCGGCTCGTGGCGGCACGCGACGCCGCCGAGGAGCTCGCCCACGAGAAGGCGATGTTCCTCGCCAGCATGAGTCACGAGATCCGCACCCCGCTGAACGCCGTCATCGGGCTGAGCGGGATGCTGCTCGACACCGACCTCGACGACCAGCAGCGGCAGTACGCCATGACCGCGCGTCGCAGCGGGAGCCTGCTCCTGGAGCTGATCAACAACATCCTCAGCTTCTCCGCGCTCGAAGCGGGGAAGGTCGAGCTCGAGCGCCGCCCCGCCGACCTGCGTGCCTTGGTCGCCGAGACCTGCGAGCTGTTCACGGAGCAGGCGGTCGGGAAGGGCATCGACCTCGCGTGGACGGTGGACGACGACGTCGCCGACCAGGTCCGGACCGACCCGACCCGGCTCCGGCAGGTGCTGGTCAACCTGCTCGGCAACGCCGTGAAGTTCACCGATGCCGGGACGGTCCGCGTCGAGGTCACGGCCGCCGGGGGCGGAGAGGTCGGGTTCCGGGTCGTCGACAGCGGTGTCGGCGTGCCCGACGAGGTCCGCGCACGGCTGTTCCAGCCCTTCACCCAGGCGGACTCGTCGACGTCCCGCACGCACGGGGGCACGGGGCTCGGCCTGGCCATCAGCCGCCACCTCGTCGAGCTGCTGGGGGGCACGGTCCGCATCGAGGACGGTGTCGACGGGGGCACGTGCTTCTGCTTCACCGTCGAGGCACCGGCAGTGCAGGCGGCCGCGACGCGCCGCATCGGCGACTCGGGCGACGCGACGACCCCCCCGGAGGTCCGGATCCTGCTGGCCGAGGACGACGCGGTGAACCAGATCGTCGCCGTCCACATGCTCGGACAGCTCGGACATGCGGTCGACGTCGTCGCCGACGGTCACGCCGTGCTGGAGGCGATCGCGGCCACGGCCTACGACCTCGTCCTGATGGACATCCACATGCCCGGGCTCGACGGCGTCGCCACGACGCAGCGGATCCGCACCGGCATGCCGCCGTCCGCGCAGCCGCGCATCATCGCCATGACAGCGAACGCCCTCGAGGGGGACCGTGAGCGCTTCCTCGCCAGCGGGATGGACGGCTACGTGAGCAAGCCCGTCTCGTTGCAGGCCCTGCGCAAGGAGCTGGCCCGCGTCCTGGCGCTGCCGTCCTTGACCGAGGCTTGAGCCGGGCGTGAGCCCACCACCAGCCCCGGCACCGATGGTGTGGGCACACCCCGAGCGGGACCGCCGCTCCACCTCGAAGGAACCACCATGGCCATCGCCCACCCCGCCACCGACACCGCGCGCATCGACCCCCGGCCCGAGGCCGTCGTCGACCACCGCCCCTGGGGCAGCTTCCACCAGATCACCCACAACGAGACGACGACCGTCAAGATCATCACCGTCGACGGCGGCGGCGAGCTGAGCCTCCAGCGTCACGACCACCGTGACGAGCTGTGGACGATCCTCGACCACGGCCTCGTCGTCGAGATCGACGGGTTCCGTCGGCCGGTGGCCGTCGGCGAGCAGGTCTGGATCCCGCGCGGCACCACGCACCGCGTCACCAGCGTCGCCGGCCGCGCACGCTTCCTCGAGGTGGCCTTCGGCACCTTCGACGAGTGCGACATCGAACGGCTCGAGGACCGCTACGGCCGTTCCTGACCGACCGCAGGCAGGACTTCACGACGGCGCCGTCGAATCCAACGGGTGACCTCACCGCCACCACGTTCGGACCAGACGTGCGCCGTCCTGCTCTCGCCCTCCTGACCGCCTGCTGCCTCGGTGCCCTCGCCGCGGCCCCCGCCGTGCACGTGACCGACGACGCCGAGGTCGGCGTCGTACCCGAGGGCTGCCGTCTCGTCGACCTCGCCGGGACCCCCGACGACACCAGCGACGA
>JBFKQZ010000098.1:0-10405 GCA_041627475.1 Nitriliruptoraceae bacterium
ACCAGCAGCAGGTCCGCGCCCGCCTCGATCGCGGCACGCGTCTTCTGCTCGACGCCGCTGACCGGCCCGACGCGGCCGTCCCGGGCGATGGTGCCGGTCCCGGCGATGACCCGCCCGCGGGCGAGGTCCTCTTCGAGCAGGAGGTCCGTCGCCGTGAGCGCGAGCATGAGTCCCGCCGACGGCCCGGCGATGTTGTCGCGGTCGATCTCGACGGTGAACGGCAGGTCGGGCTCGTCGGCCACCGTCTCGGCGACGATGCCGATGACCGGTCGCTCGGCCTCCGGCAGTCGGCGCATCGTGACGTCGACGGTCAGCTCCTCGTCGCCGCGCAGCAGGCCGAGCGTCACGGTGCGGTCGTCCTCGTCGGTCCGCAGCTCGTCGATGAGGTCGGTGGCCCCCCCGACAGGTGTGCCGTCCACCGCGGTGATCGTGTCACCGGCGCGCAGCAGCCCGTCGCTCGGCCCGCCGGGCAGGACGTGCGCGACGATGGCACGGGTCCGCAGCTCGACCTCGTAGCCCGCCTCCTCGGCCGCGACGGCGACCGCCGTGAGGAAGGAGGTCTCGAAGGCGAGCTCCTGCAGCCCGAAGTAGTCCTCCAGGTCGATGTCGCCGGGCGCCCTGGTCCGGTTCGGCTCGAGCTCGCGATCCGGGTGCAGGGTGATCCACAGCGCCTCGGCCACGCCGGGTGTGAGCAGTCGTGTCGTCAGCAGGTCGAGGTCGCCGCTGATCTCGGTCGTGTCCGTGCCGAGCGTGACGAGGTCCTCGACCGGACGCGCGCTGCCGGGCTGGACCTCGTAGAACGGCACGGGCACGGCGACCCCGGCCCAGACCACGAGGGCGAGCGAGAGGACGAAGCCGATGCGTCGTGTCACGACGGCACCACCGGCTCGGGGACGCCGCCACCCCGCAGCTCACGGATGCGGTCGTCGATCGCGTGGAGGCTGCTGGTCCAGCTCTGGGCATCGCCCTCGATGCGCACGAACGGCTGGTCGCGGTCGAGCAGGCCGACCAGCCGGTCGGCCGTGGCGTCGGCGGGGACCACGGGCAGGTCGTCCACGTCCTCGCCGACCTCGACGGGCGGGGCCAGCTGCGCCGCGACGTAGCCGCGCAGCCACAACGAGAGCCGCCCGCGTGCGAGCTCGCCCCGGGCGGCCCGCAGGACGTACGCCCCGATCACGCCGACCCACAGTCCGGCCCACAGCGCCGCGCGCAGCCCCACCAGCCACAGGGCCCAACCGACCAGCGCCACGCCGAGCGCGATGCCGAACCAGGCGGCGATGACCGTGGACCGGTGGCGGTCGCCCGTCACGGCCCAGACGCCGGCACGCAGGACACGACCGCCGTCCAGCGGCGCGCCGGGGATGAGGTTGAAGGCCGCGAGCCCGAGGTTCAGCCAGCCGAGCAGCCCGAGCACGTCGGCGACGGCGTCGAGGTCCCAGCTGCCGGTGTGGACCGCCAGCAGGCCGAACGCGGCGGCCAGCACGACGTTGCTCCACGGGCCGACACCAGCGACGGCGAACTCGTCGCGCGCGCGCCGGTCCGGGTCGTGCAGCGCCGTCGCCCCGCCGAGCAGGAAGAGGGTGATGCCACCGACCTCGATGCCGCGGTGCCGGGCCTCCAGCGCGTGGGCGAGCTCGTGCAGCAGCACCGAGAGGGTGAACAGGACGGCGACGGCAGCGGCCATGGCGAGGGCGACGGCGGCACCGCGGTCGTCGAACGAACGCTGGTAGCCCCAGACGATCGCGGCGGCGACCAGCAGCCACGACGGCGCGACATCGATGTCGATGTCACGGACGGTGGCGACGCGGAAGGTTCGGGAGGGCACGAGCGGACAACGTCCTGGTCGGGATGGAGGGTTCCGGCTGGAGGGTCAGGGTGCCGTGCCGACGACGGCCGTTGCCGTCGCCAGGGGCGCCTCCAGCGGCGGCACGTGTCCGACACCGGGCAGGTCGACGTGCTGCCAGCCCTGGTGGCGTCGAGCGAAGGCCGTCGCCGAGGACGCCGGGATGATCGGGTCCACGGCACCGGTCAGCAGGACGCCGTCGGCCCGGATCTGGTCGACCGCGTCGTGGAACGCACCCCGGCGGGCCAGCCACCCCCACAGGCTGCGGGCGGAGCGACCCCAGGCGCGGACGTGGTCCCGGCGGTCCCGCTGGGCAGCGACGTCCACCATCTCGGCGAAGGCGTCGTGCGGCACGTCGGCCCCGGGAGCGACGCAGAGGTCCAGCAGCTGCTCGACGCGCTGGCGCGGCGGGGTCGCATTGCGGCTGCCGGCGACGGCCGTGCCGGCACCCGGCAGCCACAACGCCAGCCAGGCGGGGACGATCGTCGCGTCGATGCGACCCTCACCGGCGCGGGGCAGGGCGCTCGCCACCAGGGTCACGCGGTGGACGAGGTCCGGGTGGCGTGCTGCGACCAGGGCCGCGACGACCCCGCCCATCGAGTTGCCGGCGAGCGCCACGGGTTCGTCGGTCCAGCCGCGGGTGCAGCGTGCGACGAGGTCCGCGTGCGCCGTCATCGCACTGCGGTGGCGACCGAGGGGGCTGCGGCCGAAACCGGGCAGGTCGATCGCGAGGACGCGGTGGGAGCCGGCGAGGTGGCGTGCCAGCGTCACCCAGTTGGCCGCGGAGCCGTCCAGCCCGTGGACGAGCACGACCGGTGGCCCGGCCTCCCCGAACGCGAGCGCGTGGACGCCCTCGCCGAGGTCCACGTGCTGGAGTGCCGGGGTGGTGGTCACGCGTCGTCCTTGCGCTGCCACGTCGTGCCGTCCGCGCCGTCCTGGACCTCGATGCCGCGCGTGACGAGACCGTCCCTGATGCGGTCGGCAGCGGCGTAGTCGCCGGCCTCCCGGGCGGCGGTCCGCTCGTCGAGCAGGAGCTCGACGAAGGGCCCGACGACCTCGCGGGTGTCGACGAGGCCGTCCCGGGCGAACTCGCCGAGCCGGGTCACGAGTCCGCGGAGCGTCGCGATCGCCTGCTCACGCATGTCGCCAGTGAGGCTGTCGGCCGCCCAGGCACGGATCGTGCGGTCGAGGTCGAGGACCGCTGCGGTCGCCGCGTCGGCGTCGCCGGCCTCGGTGGCCTCGACGAACGCGGCCTCGTGCGCGGCGACCTCGTCGAGCAGGGCCTCGTGGGCGGCCGGCTCGTGGGTCTCCTCGGGGGCCGTGGTGCTCGTCACGGCCGCGGCCGGGGTCGCGCCGGTGCGGCGCGCCGCTGCGGCGAGGTCGTCCAGCGACGTCGTCTCGCCGGCGGGGACGACCTCGCTGCTGCCGTCGGCGCGGCGCACCGTGAGGCCGCCACGGCCCTTCACGACGACGCTGCGGTCGGCGAGGTCGACCTCCATCGCGGTGTGCTCGTCGATGCCGAGGACCCAGGTGCCGTCGGGCAGCGCCGCCTCCATCGCACGCAGGCGGCGCTCCCCGAGGTAGCAGAAGCGTGTGTCGTGGGTGCCGCCCTCGGCGTTGTCGTAGTGCGGGATGAGCACGGCGTCCAGGCCGAGGACCTGGAGCAGGCCGAGGCCGTCGCGCCAGTGGGGGGCGTGGCCGGCCTTGTAGATCTCGTAGACCGGGATCGCGTGGCTGCCGATCGTGACCGCGGCCGCTGACGACACGACGGTGGCGCCGCTGCCGTCGGTCAGGCGCTCGCGCAGCAGCCGGGGGACCTGTGTCGGGGCGAGCTGCTCGAGCAGGTAGGTCGGGCTGCCCGGGCCGATGAAGACCCAGTCGGCGTCGGCGATCGTGGCCTGGGCGCGCTCGACCTCGACCGCCTGGGGGTCGTCGACGGCGCGCAGCGAGGCGACCTCGACCGGTGTGCCGACGTTCGTGGCGAAGTACTCCTGCGTGCGGGCCGAGAGCTCGTCCGCGTTCTCCTGGAAGCCGTAGGGGGTGTCGAGGATGACCGCGTCCGGGCGTTCCGGCAGCCGTCGGAAGACCTGCTGGTGCGGCGTGACCATGGTCGGGGTCGTCTCCCCCGAGCCCATCACGACGAACAGGTGCGCACTCATCGACTGACCTCCGCGGGCTGGTTCGACGTCGACACCCCGCAGGATGGCACGGGACCGTGACCATGCGGGCGTCGCGCGCGCGCCCGACCACTGTGCAAACCTGTCGTCACCACGCCGTCACCTCGTGCCGGTCACCTCGTTGTCCACGACAACGCACGCCGTGTGTCCTGCTTCCCGTCCGTCGTCCCCGGAGCATCCCGTGTCGTCCATGCACCTCGACCGTCGTACCTTCCTGCAGCGCGCCGGGGTCGCGGGCGTCGGCGCCGTCGCCCTGACCGCGCTCGGCCAGCGGCCGTGGGCCCACGCGGACGAGGCGCTCGCCCCGTTCGTGCACGGCGTCGCGTCGGGCGACCCGCTCGCCGACAAGGTCGTGCTGTGGACCCGGTACACGCCACCGTCCGGGAGCACGGACGAGGTCGAGCTGGTGCTGCGCGTCTACGACGACGCCGACCTGACCAACCAGGTCCGCGCGACCCGTCGCACCGTCGGGCCCGCCACCGACTTCTGCTGCAAGGTCGACATGGACCAGCTGCAGCCCGCCACGACCTACTACTACCAGTTCACGGCCCCCGACGGTCGTGTCTCGCTGGTCGGCCGCACCCGCACCCTGCCGGCGCCCGGCACCGCCGTGGAGCGCTTCCGGGCGGCCGTGGTGAGCTGCTCGAACTACACCGGCGGCTACTTCAACGGGTACGCCGTGATCGCGGAGCAGGACGACGTGGACGTGGTGCTGCACCTCGGGGACTACATCTACGAGTACGGCAACGGCGACGACTTCTACGGCCCGGAGGCGCTGAAGGAGGAGCGGCTGCACGAGCCGCCCGTCGAGATGGCGACCCTCGACGACTACCGGACCCGGCACGGGCACTACAAGCTCGACCCCGACCTGCGCCGCCTCCACCAGCTGTTCCCGTTCATCACGACCTGGGACGACCACGAGTCGACCAACGACTCGTGGCGTGACGGTGCGGAGAACCACGGCGACGGCGACGTCCCTGGCGATGACCGCCCCTGGGCCGAGCGCAAGGCCGACGCGCAGCGTGCGTACAGCGAGTGGATGCCGATCCGCACCAGCGACCCCGCCCGCATCTACCGCTCGTTCCCGATCGGGGACCTCGCCGACCTCATCTACCTCGACACCCGGCTCGAGGGACGCGACGAGCCGCTCGGCGAGACGCTCGACCCGACGTTGTTCGAGACCGCGATCGACGACCCCGAGCGGACCCTGATCAGCCCGACCCAGCTGAACTGGTTCGGCGACCAGCTCGCCGCCTCGCAGGCCCGCGGCGCGACGTGGCGCATCGTCGGGCAGCAGGTCATGTTCATGCAGTGGGACGCCGGCCAGCTGGTGGACGTCGGTGGCTACGAGGGCGCGAGCGGGCAGGACGCCCCGTCCTTCGGTGTGCGACCACAGGGCAACACGATCAACCCCGACGCCTGGGACGGCTACACCGCCGAGCGCGACCGCGTGTTCGACCTGGTCGACGCCAACGAGATCGACAACCTCGTCGTGCTGACCGGTGACATCCACACCAGCTGGGCAGCCGACCTCCCGCGCAATGCCGGACAGCCCTACGACCCGGTCACCGGGACGGGCTACGAGCCGGGGGCCGGCACCGGGTCACGTGGCGTCGAGTTCGTGACGCCCTCGATCACCAGTGACAACTTCAACGAGATCCTCGCGGAGGAGGCCGGCGCGCCCGAACCGTTCCCCGAGGGGTCGTCCGCGCCGTTCGAGACGGGGATCCTCACGGAGAACGTCCACATCAAGACGGTGGACCTCGACCGGCACGGGTTCATGACCCTCGACATCACGCCCGAGCGGGTCCTCGCCGAGTGGTTCCACACCACCACGCGGGTGGAGCCGACGACCGACGTCCACCCGTTCCGACCGCTGCGGGACGCCTGGCTCGTGGAGGCCGGCGCGAACCACCTCAGCCAGCCGCCACCGACCTCCCGCCTCGAGGTCGCCGCCAACGAGGAGCCGCAGCCCGCGCCGGTCGTCGAGCAGCCGAGCAGTGCCGGGGACGACGCCGCGTCGGCCGCCGACCCGGACCTCGCTGCGACCGGGGGCGGTTCGGCCGCGCTCGGTGCTGCCGCGCTCGGGCTCGCCGCAGCCGTCCGGCTGCGCAACCGCGGCCGGCAGGAGGCCTGACGTTCAGCGCAGGCCCACGAGCTCGCCCTCGCGGGTGAGCACCATGACCGTGTCGCCGTCGACGGCGACGGCGCCGGCCGGGGTGCCGTCGACGGCCACTCGCCACGCGGGGCCGGCGGGTCGCGACGTGCCCGTCACCGTGTAGGCGACGACCTCCCCGGCCAGGGTGGGGACGAGGACCTGGTCGCCGGCGACGACGGGCGCGCCCGCCGCATGGGCCGGCAGCTCGATGCGCCACGCGGTCTCGCCGCCGTCCAGCGTGACGGCGAGCAGCTCACGGTCGTCGACGAGGGCGACCAGCACGTCGCCGGCGATGCTCAGCGGTCGGCAGGCGGAGCCGCGGGCGCGCTCGCCCCAGGGCTGGGAACCGTCCTCGAGCAGTCGGGCGACGATGTCGCCGAGGTGGTTGACCACGACCACGACGTCCTCGTGGACGACCGGCGGGGCGCACGTGCGGATCGGGGCACGGAACACGAGCTCGCGGCCGGCGCGACGGCCGACCCACACGTCACCGCCGTCACGCGGCGCGTCGGTCGCCACAAGCCAGCCGTCGGCCGCGGCGAGATCGGTCCGGGCGATCGTCGTCTCGACGACCATCGCCCGACGGCCGGTGACACGGTCGTAGCCGAGCAGCTGGCTGCCGACGGGCAGCACGACGAGGTCGCGGTCCACGATCGGCGTGCCGCGTGGCACCACCCGGTCGTCGGTCCTGGCCCAGCCGACGATCCCCGTGTCCGCGAACAGCGAGAGCAGCCCGCCTCGGTCCGCCGGCTGCGTCAGCGCCGGGGCGATGAAGACCCGCCCGGCCACCAGTGCCGGCGGCGTGAGGCTGCCTGCGGTCACGAGCTGTGGCTCGAACGCGGCGTGGCTCCACTGCCGTTCGCCGGTGGCGACGTCGTGGATCTCCACGCCGTCCGGCGTGGTCGCCGCGACCGCGCCCGCGTCGGTCGCGAGGTCCGGTACGTGCACGGCGACGGTGGGTACGCGCCAACGAACGCCGCTCGCGTCCACGACCTCGACCTCGCCGTCGGTCGTGACCTGTGCGACGTCACCGACGGTGGTCGTCACGAGCCGTGAGGTGCCACCGGCAGGCCCGACACGGCCGACGACGGCACCTGTCTCCCCGTCGAGCAGGACCGTCGCGCTGTCGCCGCGGACGGCGACCATCCCGGCGGTGACCTCGAGGGCCAGGACGGGGGCGCTGGTGGCCGGCGCGGCCCAGCGTCGGGTGCCGGACGCGACGTCGTAGCCGACGATGTTGGTGAGCCCGTCGCTGCGCACGAGCAGGTCGCCGCCGATGGCGGTCACCACGGCGGGTCCACCCACCCCGTCGTCGTCGGCGATGTCGGCGAGCGTGGCGCCGTCGGTCGCGTCCACGACCAGGACCCGGTCGAGTCCGGCTATCACGACCCGTCCCTCGGCCGCCACGAGTGGCGCCAGCGGGAACGTGGCGAGGTCCGGGAGGTCGGTGCCGTCGAGGCGCCAGACCTCGCTGCCGTCGTCGGGGTCGACCGCCGCGACGAAGGACTCCCGCGGGCCCGTCTCGCCGGCGACGACGATCCGACCGCCGGTCCACGACAGCCGGGTCACGCGGCCGACCTCGGCGAGCCGGCTGCGCCAGCGCTCGGCACCGTCGACCCTGGCGAGCAGCACGAGCTCGATGCCCTCTGCCTCGGCGGGCACGCCCACGACGCCGCGAGGGACGAGCGTGCTGGCCTCCCGCAGTCGCCGCTCGACCCGCCAGCGCCGCTCGCCGGTCGCGAGGTCGACCAGCGTCACCGAGGTCAGGTCGCGGTGCGCGAGCAGCCCGTCGGCCAGCGCCAGGTCGTACGGCTGGCTGCCGAGGGGGAGCATCGTCGTGCTCACCAGCGCCCCGTCGGTCACGTCGTGCACCGTGATGCGCTGGCCGTCGGGGGACGGGTCGTGCACCGCGAGCAGCTCGCGGCCGGCGTCGGTGACGGTCGTGCCGAGGACGTCGGTCCCGGGGGTGAACAGCGGCGGCAGATCGACTGGGCTCCGCCACACCACCCCGCTCGGGGGCGGGACCGACGTGGTGCTCACGACCCCGGTCCGGGCGCCGTCACCGCGTGACGTGAAGCCGGCCGGCACGACCGGTGGCTCGGTCGTCCCCTGGCCGACGAGCAGTCCCACCAGCACCAGGGCGACGACGGCACCTGCGACGAGGCGACCACTGCGTCCCTCGCGGGGCTCGGACGTGGTGTCCTCGGGCCGGGGTGCCTCGGTGCGCAGCGCGGCGCCACACGTCCCGCACCAGCGGGCGTCCCCCGGGGCCGACGAGCCGCACTGCGGGCACTCGACCTCCGGTGCGGACCGCCACCTCACGGCGTCGTGAGCGGCGGGTCCTCGGTCGGGTCAGGACTCGGCTCCGGCTCGGTGGGGCTGGGCGAGGGCTCCGGGTCCGGTGGTGGGCTCGGCTCGGGCGACGGCTCGGCCGGCCCGCGGCTGATCTCGAGGGTCACCTCGCTGCCGACGGGGACCTCGCTGCCGGGCGACGGGTCCTGGCTGACGACCCGACCCTCCTCGACCGTGTCGCTGAAGACGCGGACCACCGCGACGGTGAGACCCTGGTCCTCGAGGCGGAAGCGGGCGTCGGCGTCGGTCAGCAGCTGGACGTTGGCGACGCGGACCGTCTCCTCGCCGCTCGACACGACGATGTCGACCGGGGTGTTGGGCGCGAGCTCCGTGCCGGCCGGTGGATCGGTGCGCAGCACCTCGTCGACCGGGACCTCGGGGTTCGCCTCGCGGATGACGCTGCGGGGCACGAGCCGCGCGTCACGCAGTGCCTCGCGGGCCTCCTCGACGTCCATGCCCTCGAGGTCCGGCACCGTCACGGCCTCGGCGCCCAGGGACACGACGACCTGGACGGTGCTGCCCTGGTCGGCGAGGGTGCCCGGTGTGGGGTCCTGCGAGATGACGTAGCCGGCCGGGACCGTCTCGGAGAACTCCTGGCCGCTGACGCGCATGTCGAAGCCGCGACTGTCGAGGACCTCCTCGGCGGTCTCCTGGAGCTGGTTGGTCACCGTGGGGACCTGCAGCTGCGTGGTGCCGGGGTCCTCGCCGCCGAGCGAACCGGTGAGGAACAGCACGGCGAGCGCGACCGCGGCGATGGTCAGGACCGCGAGGGCGAGGTAGCCGGCGACGCGGCTGGCGCGACTGCCCTCGGGCTCGGGTGGCGGCGCGGCGGTGTCGTGCTCGGCCCCCAGGACGCCGACGGCGGCGCCTGCGGCCGCTGCGCCGGCAGCAGCCGCCTCGTCGCGGCGCAGCACGGCGGGCGCCTGGACGCGCCCCCCGGTCCGGGCCCGCAGCAGGTCCTCGCGCAGGTCGTTGGCCGAGGCATAGCGGTTGGACGGGTTCTTGGCCAGCGCCCGCATGACGATGGCCTCGGACTGCTCCGACACGGTCGGGTCGAGGTCACGCGGTGGCGGTGCCAGCTCCTGGACGTGCTGGTAGGCCACGGTCACCGGGGAGTCGCCGGTGAACGGCTGGTGGCCGCACAGCAGCTCGTAGAGCACCACACCGAGCGAGTAGACGTCCGAGCGGGCGTCGACGGTCTTGCCCTGCGCCTGCTCCGGCGAGAGGTAGGCGGCGGTGCCGAGGATCGCGGCCGTCTCGGTCACGGTGTTGGCGTCGATCGCCCGGGCGATGCCGAAGTCGGCCACCTTCACCGAGCCGTCCTCGGCCAACAGGATGTTGCCGGGCTTGATGTCGCGGTGGACGATGTTGCGGTCGTGCGCGAACTGCAGCGCCTGGCAGACGGTCGCGCAGACCTCGAGCCCCCGGTCCTCGGTCAGGCCACCGGCCTGGATGGCCTCGGCGAGCGAGCGGCCCTCGACGAGCTCCATCACGATGAAGGGACGGCCCCCGTGCTCGCCGGTGTCGAAGACACCGACGATGTTCGGGTGGTTCAGGCTCGCGGCTGCATGTGCCTCGGCGCGGAAGCGCTGGCGGAAGTCCTGGTTCTCGGCGTGGTGGCCGAGCAGGATCTTGACCGCGACGGGGCGGTCGAGGGTCTCGTCGTGGGCACGACGGACCTCCGCCATGCCCCCGCGACCGATGACCCTGCCGAGTCGGTAGCGACCGCCCAGCAGTTCGCCCTCGTCCACGGATCCTCCAGCGTGCGTCCGCACTCGCGAAGCGTAGCGACGGCCCGTCCGACCTCCGATGATGGTCGTGGCCGGCCCGTCGCGCGCCGGCGGCGAGCGCTGCGTCCCGACAGAGTTCCCTCGC
>JBFKQZ010000099.1:0-10401 GCA_041627475.1 Nitriliruptoraceae bacterium
AGGTCGGCGAGCACGCGGATGCCGTGCTCGTGGGCCTCCTCGACCAGCCGTTCGACCTGTTCGAGCGACCCCAGCCGCGGGTCGATGTCGCGGTAGTCGGCGACGTCGTAGCCGCCGTCGAGCAGCGGTGACGGGTACCAGGGGTTCACCCAGATCGCGTCGACGCCGAGGTCGCGCAGGTAGGGGAGCTTGGCGCGAATGCCGTCGACGTCGCCCTTCCCGTCACCGTCGGTGTCGAAGAAGGAGCGGATGTAGATCTGGTAGACGACGGCACGGCGCCACCACGGGGTCTCGTCGGACATGCGGGATCCGTCAGGATGAGGTTGTGGGTCGGGGCGAACGGTAGGTGGGCTGTAGCGTCGCTGCCCATGTCCGCACCCACCGTCGCCGTCGCCGCCCCCAACACGCTGGCCTCCGCCGCGGGCGAGGAGCTGGCCCGTGCCGGCGGCAATGCCGTGGACGTCGCGATCGCGGCCATGGTCGTGGCGTGCACCACCGAGCCGGGGATCTGCTCGCTGGGTGGCGGTGGCTACGCGACGCTCGCCGTGCCGGGGGAGGACGTCGTCACCGTCGACGGCAACGTGGCGAGGCCGGGCCTCGGGCGCGAGGGACCGTTCGACCCCGGGTTCGACCTGTTCACCGAGTACGGCGGCGGGGTCACGATCACGATCGGGCACGGCTCGGTCGCGACCCCGGGGGCGCCCCAGATGCTGGTGGCGCTGCACGACCGCGCCGGTCGGGCCCCGTGGCGCGAGGTCCTCGCACCGGCGGTGGAGATAGCGCGCGACGGGTTCCCGCTGGGCACCGCCAGCGACTACTACCTCGACTTCATCCACGACGACCTCTACGGCTGGCACGAACCGAGCCACGCGGCGCTCCACCATGCCGACGGTCGCCGACTGGTCAAGGACGAGGTCGTGCACGTGGAGCACCTCGCCGAGACGCTGCGGGCGTGGCAGGACGACCCGCGCACGTTCACGCACGGTCGCGTGGCGGACCTGGTGGTCCAGGACATGGAGCGGCACGGGGCGGCGCTCGGCCATGCCGACCTGCAGGCCTACGTGCCGGAGCTGCGTGCCCCCCTGGAGGTCGAGCTCGGCGAGTGGCGCTTCAGCACGAACCCGCCCCCGGCGGTGGGTGGCGTGGTGCTCGCACTGCTGCTGGAGGGCCTGGGCACGCCGCCACCAGCAAGCGGCTGGACCGTCGACGACCGACGGCGCACCGTCGACGTGCTGCGGCGCGTGCTCGCCCACCGCGTCGACGTGCTGGACCTCGTCGAGGACCGGGAACGGGCAGGCTGGGACGCCGTCGAGCGCGTGCTCGCCGACGGGCTCGTCGGGCTGACGGCGCCGTCGACCGTCCACGTGTCCGCCATCGACCGGGACGAGCGCGCCGTCGCGATCACCTGCTCCGCCGGCTACGGCTCCGGGGTGATGCCGCCCGGCACCGGCGTGTGGATGAACAACTGCCTCGGGGAGCAGGAGCTCGTGCGTCGCGGGCCGGACGGCTACGCGCCGGGGGAGCGGTTGCCCTCGAACATGGCGCCGACGGTCGGTCGGGCCCGCGACGGCCGGGTGCTGGCCGCCGGCACCCCAGGGGCCGACCGCATCACCCCCTCGATGCTGCACGTCCTGGCGGGCATCGCCGGGGGCATGGACATCCAGGCGGCGGTCGACGCGCCACGGATCCACCTCACGCGCTGGCCCGACGGCACCGAGCGGCTCGACGTCGAGGAGGACGTCGAGCTCCCCGAGGACGTCGCACCGGAGGTCGAACGGCGCATGTTCGCCCCGCACTCGATGTACTACGGCGGGGTGGCCGTGACCCTCGCCCACGAGGACGGCACGCTCGAGGCCGCGGCCGACCCCCGTCGCGACGGCGGCACCGCGATCGTCTGACCGGCTCAGGCCTCGGTGGCCCTGCCCTCCATGACCCGCGCGAGCGGACGCAGTCGCAGCCACCACTGCTCGGTGGGTCGCTGGGCATCGGCCTCGACGAGGTCCGGGAAGCGGTCGAGGGGCGTGAACGTCACCTCGCCGCGAACGAGGCCGACCATCACGCTCTCGGGTGCGTCGACACCCATCTCGCCCGCGAGGTGGTCCACGCGCGCCGAGGCCAGCCGCGTCGCCTGGATGCGGTCGAACGGTGAGGGGTCGCCGCCGCGCTGCACGTGGCCGAGGATGGCCTGGCGGACGTCGTAGAGGTCCCCGCCCTCCTTCTCGAACAGGCGTCGCAGGAAGTCGGTCGAGTACTCGTTGCCGGCCAGCTCGCTGCGGATGACCAGCCCGAGCCGCTTGCCCTGCTCGAAGGACGCGTTGATGAACTCGACGTCGCGCTTGAGGTCCGCGATCGAGATGCCCTCCTCGGGGATGTAGACCTGCTCCGCACCCGTGGCGATGCCCCCGGTCAGTGCGAGGTAGCCGCAGTCGTGGCCCATGACCTCGACCACGAAGACGCGCCGGCTGGCCACGGCGGACTGCTTGATCTTGTCGACGTCCTCGACGATGGCGTTGAGCGCCGTGTCGGCGCCGACCGTGACCTCGGTGCCGGGGAGGTCGTTGTTGATCGTCGCCGGGAGGCACACCTTCGGCAGCCGCAGCTCCCGGTGCTGGTGGCGGGCCGCGTGCAGTGCGTGCGTGGTGACGTAGGCGTCGAAGCCCCCGACCACGAGCAGGCCGTCGATGCCCCGGTCGCGGATCACCCCGGCGATCGGGCCGATGTCGGCCTCGCCGGGGCGCCAGCGGCTGGTCCCGAGCTCGGCGCCGCCCTCGGCCACCCAGCCGGACACGCTCATCCAGTCCAGGGGGCGCATCCGGTCCCTGCGCAGGCCCTCGTAGCCGCGCTCGATGCCCACGACCTCGAAACCGTCGTCGAGGGCGAGGCGCACGGCCGCGCGCACGGCGGTGTTCATGCCGGGGGCGGACCCGCCCACGTGCATGATCCCGAAGCGCCGTGGCGTCCCGCCGTCGGCGCTGCGCGGCCGCGCGCGCACGAGCGTCCGGAGGATCCGGTCGGTCTCGAGGAAGCTGCCGCCCCGCATCTCCATGGCGGTCTCGTGGTCGCCCTCGCGGATGCGGTCGGCCACGGCGTGGGTCTGCTCGACGGCATCCATCAGCGGGGAGACGACGACGTCATGGTCCCGGATGCCGATGAGCTTCGACTCGTCGTCCGGGCGCATCGACTGCAGGGTCCGGACGGCGGCGAAGCCGAGCATCGTCGCCATCGTGCGGTCGAACGCCGACGGCGCGCCGCCGCGCTGGACGTGGCCGAGGATCGTGACGCGGGTGTCCTCGCCGAGCCCGTCCTCCAGTGCCGACCGGACGTCGCTCGTGGCGATCGGCTGCCCCTCGCGGTCCGTGGCGCCCTCGGCCACCACGACGAGGCTCTGACGGCGGCCGGCCTTCCTGCCGGCCTCGACCGCGTCGCACATCGCGGCACGCCAGTCGTCGGTCTCCGGCGGGGACTCGGGGATGAAGACCCAGTTCGCACCGGCGGCGAGCGCACTCATCAGCGCCAGGTAGCCGCAGTGCCGCCCCATGACCTCGACCACGAACGTGCGCTGGTGGCTGGACGCCGTGGAGCGGATCGCGTCGAGCGCCTCGATGATGCGGTGCAGCGCCGTGTCGGCGCCGATGGTCATGTCGGTGCCGAACATGTCGTTGTCGATCGACCCGACGAGGCCGACGAGGTAGAGGTCCCGGTGCGCCGCGGCGGTCGCGGGGTCGAGCTCGCCGGCCTCGACGAGCTCGTCGAGGAGGTCGGGCCACTCGGTGCGGAACAGGTTGGCACCGGTGAGGCTGCCGTCGCCGCCGATGACCACGAGCGCGTCGATCCCGCGCTCGACGAGGTTCGCGGCAGCGCGGCGCCGGCCGTCCCGCTCGCGGAACTCCGGGCAGCGCGCCGTGCCGATGACCGTGCCGCCGCGGTGCATGATCCCGCCGACGGCCTCCGCGTCGACCCTGACGATCGCCGGGCCGCCGTCGACCATCCCGCGGTAGCCCTCGTAGACGACGTGGACCTCGAGGCCGGCGTCCAGCGCCGTGCGCACGACCGCCCGGACGGCGGCGTTCATCCCGGGCGCGTCCCCACCACTGGTGAGGACGGCGATGTTGGTGGGACCGGTGTCGGACACGTGTCGTCTCCAGCGGGTCAGAGCAGTGGCAGCGGTTCCAGCTCGGGGATGCCGGCGCGACCGGTGACGACGCGCTCACCGGCCTGCCAGACGCCGACGATGCTGGCCGGGTCCTGCAGCACGGTGATGTCGGCGACCGGGTCCTGCGACAGCGCGAGCACGTCCGCCTCCCACCCCTCGAGGAGCATGCCGGCGTCCGGCGCCTGCGGCCCGAGCGTCACCGGCCCCATGGCCGTCGCGGCCTCGATCGCCTGCAGCTCGGTCATGCCGGCCGCGACCAGGAGCTCGAGCTCCTTCGCGTGCCGCCCCCAGCCGACCGGGTGCCCCGGCGCGGACGGGCCGATGTCGGTGCCGCTGGCGATCATGACACCGGCGTCGATGGCGATCTCGATGGCTCGCCGGTGGCGGTCCGCGATCATGCGGCCCTTCTCCTGCATGCGCGGGCTGGCGCCGTCGCCGCCACGCTCGTCGGTGAACAGCGACGTGACCAGTGCGTCCACGATGGTCCGGGTCGGCACGAGCACCATGTCGCGCTCGACCATGCCGCGCGCGAGGTCCTCGTCGAGGTAGCTGCCGTGCTCGATCGTGTGCACGCCGGCCTCGATGGCGGCCTCGATGCCGGGTGCCCCGTGGCAGTGGGCGGCGACGATGCGTTCCGCCATCGCTGCCTCCTCCACGATGGCGCGCAGCTCGTCGTGGCGGAACTGCTGGTGGACCGGGTGGTCGACCTCCGAGAGGACCCCGCCCGACGCGCAGACCTTGATGACCTTGGCGTCCATGCGCAGCTGGCGGCGGACGGCCTTCAGCGCCTCCGGCACGCCGTCGCAGACCTGGAGCATCCCGCCAGCGGCCCCGAAGCGCTCGACCCAGTCCAGCGGGACGTCGTGGATGTCGCCGTGGCCGCCGGTCGTCGACAGGATGGCGTTGGCGGCGTAGAAGCGAGGCGAACGCACCAGCCCCTCGCGGCGGACCCGCTCGATGTGGACGCCGAGCCCGCCGACCTCGCGCACGCTGGTGACGCCCATGCGCAGCGCGGCCTGGGCGTCACGCGCGGCACGGAGGACCTGCGGCTCGATCCGGCCGGTCACGACCTTGTCGAGCGACAGGTCGGTGATGCCGAACGCGTGGACGTGGCAGTCCCACAGCCCCGGCATCACGGTGTCGCAGCCGATGACGTCGGCCCCGCGCGTCTCCGGCGCCTCCGGGCTGGGCCCGGCGTACGTGATGCGACCGTCCTCGACCACGACGGTGGCGTGCTGGACCGGCTCGCCCCTGCCGGTGAGGAGCTGCCGGGCGACGATGCGCTGGATCACGAGAGGCTCCCGTGGGTGCGCATCTGGTACTGGCTGGTCATCTCGGCCACGACCGTCCCGTCCTCGTCGGTGATCTCCAGCTCGAGCTCCCACTCGGCCTTGCCGTGCTCGTCCGCCTCGGCCTCCAACCGCGCCACCTCCTCGTCGGTGATCGTGGCCTCGACCGACAGCCGACCCCGACCCGGCGCGCGGTACCGGATCTGCGAGGACTTCACGAGCGGGAAGAACCGCTCGGCGTCGAAGGTCGCGAAGAACAGGATCCCGCCGGGCACTTCGCCGAGCGTGTAGATCGCCCCGGCGTAGACCGTGCCGAAGTGGTTGATGTTCGGCTCGGGGTCCATCGACAGCAGGCAGCGTCCGGGGCCGACCTCGTCGACCCGGATCCCGGCCCGCTCGACGAACGCGATGACGTGGATGGCCGCATTGGCCTCGGCGACGTCCAAGAGGGTCCGTTCCGTGCGTGGACGGGTCACCCTAGGCCGGTCACGGTTCCGTGGACACCACCAGCACCGTGAAGGGCACGTCGTCGGGGACGTCGAGCTCGGCGACCCCACCGGTCCAGCCGGCTGCGGCCGCGGCCTCGGTCAGCTCCTCACGGGACGCGACCCCCGGGCCGGCCGGCTCCTTGTCGGTGCGCTCGCGCACGGCCACCCAGGCGCGACTGCCGTAGCTGAGCACGTCGTGCACCGACTGCATGGCGGAGGGCTCGGCCGTCACGTCCACGGCGAGGCTGGAGAGGACCACGTCGTACGGCCCGACGAAGCCACCGAGCTCGTTGGTCTCCCCGATGCGCAGGCCGACGACGGTCCGGTCGAACCGCTCACCGGCGGCTCGCACCTTGGCCGGGTCGGGGTCGACGCCGTCGACGCGCTCGACCCCCGCCTCCAGCGCCGCGTCGATGGCGGCGCCGCTGTCGAACCCCACGTCGAGCCACCGCAGCAGGGCGGCACCCTCGTCGAGTGCGGTCGCCACGAGCTGCCGTGCGACCAGGTCGGACCAGTGCTGTGCGTCAGTCATGTCCGAGATGTTGCCACGACGAGCGCCGACGTGCGCGCCGAGCGGACGGTGCTCACGGCGAGACGCCGCCGTACCGGACCCCGGTGAGGTGCGCCATGTCGCGGTCGAAGGTCGTCAGGTCGTCGGCCGTGAAGTCGGCGAGGTGGTGGTGCCCGCAGGCCCTGGCGAGCACCTTCATCAGCTCGACGGTCGCCGAGAACCATCGGGCGAGGCGTTCGGCCGCGGTGTCGACCGGCAGGCGTTCGCGCAGCTCGGGGCGCTGCGTCGCGATGCCGACCGGGCAGTTGTTCGTGTGGCAGGCACGCATCCCGAGGCAGCCGATCGCCTGCATCGCCGAGTTGGCGACGGCCACCGCGTCGGCCCCGAGCGCGAGGGCCTTCGCGAAGTCGGTGTGGGTGCGCAGCCCCCCGGTCGCGACGAGCGTGACGTCGGTGCGCCCACGCGCGTCGAGGTGGCGGCGCGCCCGCGCCAGCGCGGGGATCGTCGGCACCGAGATGTGGTCGCGGAACATGGTGGGCGCGGCTCCGGTGCCCCCACCGCGGCCGTCGAGGATCACGTAGTCGACGCCGATGTCGAGCGCCGCGTCGAGGTCGTCCTCGACGTGCTGTGCGCTCAGCTTGACCCCGATCGGGATGCCGCCGGACGCCTCGCGGACCTGGTCGGCGACGCGCCGGAAGTCGTCCGGGGTCACGAGGTCGGTGAACGTCGCCGGCGAGACGGCCGGTTGTCCCTCCGGCAGCCCGCGCACCTCGGCGATGCGTCCGGTCACCTTGTGGCCCGGAAGGTGACCGCCGGTACCGGTCTTGGCGCCCTGGCCGAGCTTGAAGTGGAAGGCCTGGACCCGTTCCACCTTGTCGAGGGACCACCCGAAGCGGCCCGAGGCGAGTTCGTAGAAGTACCGGCTGTTGGCCTCCTGCTCCTCGGGCAGCATCCCGCCCTCGCCCGAGCAGATGCCGGTGCCCGCGAGCTCGGCACCCCGCGCCAGCGCGACCTTGGCCTCCAGCGAGAGGGCACCGAAGCTCATGTCGCTGACGAACAGGGGGACGTCCAGGGTGAGGGGCCGGGCGGCGTCGGGGCCGATGACGACGTCCGTGCCGACCGGGTCCTCGTCGAGCAACGGCCGCCGTGCCAGCTGTGCGGTCTGGAACTGGAGCGTGTCCCACGAGGGCAGCTGGTCTCGTGGGACCCCCATCGCCGACACCGGGCCGTGGTGGCCGTACGACGACAGTCCCTGCCCGGCCAGTCGCCGGATCAGCCCGACGTGGGGCTCGGCCGGGTCGCCGTGGGGGTCCTGGTAGGCGCCCTGGTAGGCGTCGCGGTCGTAGGGCTGGGGATGGTCCTTCTCCCAGGCGCGGACCTCCTCGAGGTCGATGAGCAGCTCGTCACCCTCGACCCAGGACGCGAACCGGTGGAGCTGCTCCTGGTTGTTGTACTCGCTGATCCCCGTGTGGATCCGGTAGTCCCAGGCGTGCACCGAGCAGATCAGGTTGTCCCGGTCGTCGACGTGGCCGTCGGCGAGCAGGGCCCCGCGGTGCAGGCAGCGGCCGTAGAGCACCGAGTGGTTGTCGTCCCAGCGCACCACGACGAGGTCGACCTCGCCCACCAGGAGCCCCTGCGGCTGCCGGTCGGGGAGTTCGGACCACGTCGCAACCCTGTACGGCTCCATCGCGCGACTCCCCGTCGTGGCCGGGGGCAGCCTGCCAGATCAGGCGGCCGGGCGGAGGAGGTGCCCTCGCTAGCCTCGGGGCCGTCTGCCGCCGATCCCTGGAACGACTCCCGTGGCCAACAAGTACGGCCCCACGCCGATGAGCGAGGACGTGTCCGCTTGGTACAACGAGGTGGTCTTCAAGGCCGACCTCGCCGACAACGGCCCCGCCAAGGGCACGATGGTCCTCAAGCCGTACGGCTACGGCATCTGGGAGCTGCTGCAGTCGCAGCTCGACCAGATGTTCAAGGACACCGGACACAAGAACGCGTACTTCCCGCTGTTCATCCCGGAGTCGTACCTCCAGCGCGAGGCCGACCACGTCGAGGGCTTCGCGCCCGAGCTCGCGGTCGTGACCCATGCGGGCGGCAAGGAGCTCGGGGAGCCGTTGGTGGTCCGTCCCACGTCGGAGACGGTCATCGGTGAGATGTACTCCAAGTGGATCAACAGCTACCGCGACCTCCCGCTGCTGATCAACCAGTGGGCCAACGTCGTCCGCTGGGAGCTCCGGCCGCGGATCTTCCTGCGCACCACCGAGTTCCTGTGGCAGGAGGGGCACACCGCCCACGCCGACGAGCAGGACGCGATGGAGGAGACCGAGCGGATGTGGCACGTCTACGCCGACTTCGCGCGCGACGTCGCAGCCATCCCGATGGTCATGGGCGAGAAGACCGAGGGCGAGCGGTTCGCCGGCGCGAAGCGCACCCTCACGATCGAGGGGATGATGCGCGACGGCAAGGCCCTGCAGTCCGGCACCAGCCACTACATGGGCACGAACTTCGCCGAGGCCTTCGACATCACGTTCACCAACGAGGAGAACGAGCAGACGTACTGCCACACCACCTCGTGGGGGATGTCGACGCGCATGATCGGCGCGACGATCCTCGCGCACGGTGACGACGACGGGCTGGTGCTGCCGCCGCGACTGGCGCCGGTGCAGCTGGTCATCATCACGATCGGACGCGGCGAGGACGGCGAACGCGTCAACGAGAAGGCCCACGACCTGGCCCGTGAGCTGCGTGCCGCGGGCGTCCGGGTCGAGGTCGACGACAGCGACAACGGGCCCGGCTTCAAGATGAACGACGCCATCCTCAAGGGGATCCCGCTGCGGGCCGAGCTCGGCCCCCGCGACCTCGACGAGGGGCACGCGCTGCTGGCGCGACGCATCGGCGAGGTCGACGACCGCGGCCGGTCGGTCAAGGAGCCGGTGCCGCTGGACGAGCTCGCCACGTGGGTCCCTGCCGAGCTCGAGCGCTACCACGACGTCCTGCTCGAGCGGGCGCGACGGTTCCGCGACGACAACACGTCCGTCACCGACGACTGGGACGCGTTCGTGGACCGCGTCGCCTTCGGCTTCGCCGAGGCGCTGCACTGCGGCCGTCCCGAGTGCGAGGACGACATCAAGGCCGAGACGTCGGCGACGCCGCGTTGCATCCTCGTCGACGGCGATGACGCCGAGGGCGCGTGCGTGCGGTGCGGCGAGGCCTCGGCCTACGGCAAGCGCGTCGCGTTCGCCCGGGCCTACTGAGGTGCAGCCCTGGCCCTGGCGTGTGACGACGACGGCGGGGCACCAGCTGCACGCCGTCGAGTGGTCGCCGTCGGTCGGCGCGACCGGCGACGTCGACGTCCTGCTCGTGCACGGCCTGGCGTCGAACGCCCGCCTGTGGGACGACGTCGCGGCAGGCCTCGCGGACCTCGGCCACCGGGTCGTCGCCTACGACCAGCGCGGGCACGGCCAGTCCGAGCGGGCTGCCGACGGATTCCCGTGGTCCGGCGTGGTCGCCGACCTCGCGGACGTCGTCGCCGCGCTGGGGCTCGACCGCCCGGTCGTCGTCGGCCAGTCGTGGGGTGGCAACGTCGTGCTGCAGGCCGCGGCCGACGCCGGTGACGCGATCCGCGGCGCGATGACCGTCGACGGCGGCTTCTTCGACCTGCAGGCGCAGTTCGACGACGTCGACGCCGCCTGGGAGGCGCTCACCCCGCCATCGCTGGAGGGCGTCGGTTACGACGACGTGCGCGACCACATGCGGGAGCGCTTCGCGACCTGGCCCCCCGCAGCACTGCGCGGCCAGCTCGCCAACTTCACGCGGACGACCGACGGGGCCGCACGGCCCGCTCTGCGTCGCGACGACCACGAGGCCGTCGTCCGGGCCTTCTGGGAGCAGCGCCCGGTCGAGGTCGCCGGCCGGGCAGTGGTGCCGGTGCTGCTCGGCCCGGTGCGTGAGGGGTCCGCG
>JBFKQZ010000100.1:0-10378 GCA_041627475.1 Nitriliruptoraceae bacterium
CCCGAGCGGACGGCCCTGCAGGGCGATCCCGAGCACGCGGGGCTGCGTCGGCAGCTGCTGCTCGCCGTCGGGCGCGTACCACGCCCAGTCGTCCAGGAGCCCCTTGAGGGACGCGTCGAGCGCGGAGCCCGCGGGACGGAACACCCGCTGCAGCTCGAACAGCGCCACGCCCGGGCGACCGCGGACGGTGTTGGACCGCACGGCGTCGAGCAGCCCCTCGACCAGCGAGGGCGCAAGCGCCGGGGCGTCCTTGGCGAGCGGGTTGGCCAGGACCAGCCGGGCCTCCTCGGGCACGAGGCCGACGATGCCATCGACCGGGGCCAGCGGGCGCGAGCGGACCTCGTGCAGCCCGTGGCCGCGCACGGTGCGTGCGACGGTGTCGGCGGCGACCAGCGTCGGCGGTCGGCCGCCCCGGGTGCGCACGTCCGGCAGGGTCGCCGGGATCTCCTCGTAGCCGTGCAGGCGCGCGACCTCCTCGACCACGTCGGCCGGGCGGTGCACGTCGCCACGCCACGTCGGCGGGGCCACGACGAGGGTGTCCCCCTCGACGGTGACGTCCATGCCGCCGCGGCGCAGCAGCGCCGCCTGTTCGTCGGCCTCGAGCTCGATGCCGAGCAGGCGCGTCGCCTCACCGACCCCGCAGCGGACCTCGCCGGTCCCCTCCCCCGGCGCACCGTCCGCGGAGGTCGCACCGAGCTCGGCACCGGCCAGCTCGACCAGCAGCTCGGCGGCGCGCTGGACGCCGCGAGCGGCCCCGGCGGGGTCGACCCGCCGCGCGAACCGCAGGCTCGCCTCGCTGGGCAGGTTGAGCCGCGCCGCGGTGTCCCGGATGGTCTGGGGGTCCCAGACGGCCCCCTCCAGCAGGACGCGGGTGGTTCCAGGACCGACCTCGCTCGTGACCCCGCCCATGACGCCGGCGAGCGACACGATGCGCTCGGCGTCGTCGATCACGAGGTCAGCGCTCGTGAGCGTGCGCTCCTGGTCGTCGAGCGTCGTCATCGTCTCGCCGTCGTCGGCCCAGCGGACCCGCAGCGCGGGTCCGGCGAGCCGGTCGAGGTCGAAGGCGTGCAGTGGCTGCCCGAGCTCGAGCATGACGAAGTTGGTGACGTCCACGACGATGTCGATGCTGCGCACGCCGCACTGGGCGAGGCGCTGGCGCATCCACCACGGCGTGGGGACGCTGCGGTCGACCGACTCCAGCACACGCGTGGTGAACCACGAGCAGCCGTCGGTCGCGTCGATCGTGACGGGGACGCCGTCACCCGAGGGGGCCGGGAAGGCACCCACGTCCGGCACGGTCAGCTCCCGGTCGAGGATCGCGGCCACCTCGCGCGCGATCCCGAGGACCGACTGGTGGTCGCCGCGGTCAGACAGCACGGCGACGTCGATGACGGGCTCACCGACGGGCAGCAGCTCGAGCAGGTCAGTACCCAGCGGGGTGTCTTCGGGCAGGACCATGATCCCGCTGTGGTCGTCACCCAGCTGGAGCTCGCGGGCGGAACACAGCATCCCGTTGGACACGACGCCACGGAGCTTGCGGGCGGACAGCTCGAACGGGCCGTCCTCGCCCGGGATCGTCGCACCGACCTCTGCATGGGCGACGACGTCACCGGTGTCGAAGTTGGACGCGCCGCACACGAGCTCGATCTCGGTCTTGCCGTCGGTGACCTGCACGACGCGGAGCTTGTCCGCGTCCGGGTGCTCGGTCCACGACACGACCCGCTTGGTGATCACGCCGGAGGTCCCGGTCCCTGGACGCAGGACCTCCTCGACCTCCAGGCCGTTGAGGGACATCGCGTCGACGAGCTCGTCGAGCGACAGGTCGCTCACGTCGACGAACTGCTGCAACCAGCTCACGGGGATCTTCATGCGATGTCCTCTCTGCTACCGGGCCCCGCCGAGGCGCGGCGAGCCTGCGATGCCGAAACAAGCGCCGAACGGAGCCCGGTCCACCGAGCCGTAGGCGAGGTGCACATTCAGAAGCTCTCCGCGAATCGTGCGTCGCCGGACCAGAAGTCGCGGATGTCGCTGACGCCGTGGCGGAGCATCGCGATGCGCTCCACGCCGACGCCGAAGGCGAAGCCCGAGTACACGTCCGGGTCGATGCCGCAGGCCTCGAGGACCGCCGGGTCGACCATCCCGGACCCGAGCACCTCGATCCAGCCCGTCCCCGAGCACACGCGGCACGAGGGGTCCGCCTCGCCGCTGGCGCTGGTGCAGAACGTGCAGCTGACGTCGACCTCGGCGGACGGCTCGGTGAACGGGAACATGCTGGGGCGCAGACGCACCTTGGCCTCCTCGCCGAGGATCGCCCGGGCGAAGGTCAGCAGCGTGCCGCGCAGGTCGGCCATCGTGACGTCGACGTCGACCAGCAGGCCCTCGACCTGGTGGAAGTACGGCGAGTGCGTCGCGTCGAAGGTGTCGGCGCGGAAGACGCGGCCGGGCACCACGATCGCGATCGGCGGGTCCTGAGCGACCATCGTGCGTGCCTGGACTGGGCTGGTGTGCGTCCGCAGGACGACGTCGGCGTCCTGGTCGACGTAGACGGTGTCCATCTCCTGCCGCGCCGGGTGGCCCGCCGGGATGTTCATGAGGTCGAAGTTGAAGGCGCCCGACTCGGCCTCGGGCCCGTCGGCGACCTCGTAGCCGAGACCGACGAACACGTCGACGATCTCGTCGGTCACCTGGGAGAGCAGGTGCGGACGCCCGCGCGGCACGACGCGGCCGGGCAGCGTGACGTCGATGCGCTCGGCCTCGAGCCGGGCAGCGAGCTCCTGCGCCTCCAGCTCGACGTGGCGCTCGTCGAGCGCGGTCTCGACGGCTTGCTTGAAGGCGTTGATGGCCATGCCGAGCTCGCGCTTGCCGTCGTTGTCGAGCTGGCCCATCAGGCGCTGGGTCTGGGACAGCTGCGACTTGCGGCCGAGGAACGCCACGCGGGCGTCCTCGAGGGCCGCGAGGTCGTCGGCGGCGCTGATCGCGGCCAGCGCCTCTGCCTCGAGGGGCGCGAGGTCGGGCACGTCCGGCACGGGTCGCTCCTGCACGTCTGCAACGGGCCATGGACGCTACCGGCGCGCCCCTGACGCTCGGCAACCGGGCGACGACCGCGAGGTCCGTCAGCCGGGCAGCTGGCCGGCGGGCAGCGTCACCGTGAACGTCGCGCCCTCGTCATGGGCGGACTCGACGACCACGTCGCCACCGTGCGCACGGGCGAGGCCACGCGTGATGTAGAGCCCGAGTCCGGTCCCGGCCCGGCGGCTCTCCCGACCGCGTCCGAACTTCTGGAAGATGCTGCGCTGCTGCTCGCGCGGGATCCCGGGACCGTCGTCCTGCACCGCGACCCGGACACCACCGTCCCGCCACGGTGCGACGTCGATGCGCACGATCGAGTCCGGGGCGTACCGCAGAGCGTTGTTGACGAGGTTGGTGAGGATCTGCTCGACCTTGTCGACGTCGGCGAAGATCAGGTCGGGCACGGCGTCCGCCACCGTCACGACGAGGTCGCGACCCTCGCCGTCGGGCCGCTGGCGCGCCTTGTCGGCCACGTCGTGGGCGATGCGTCCGACGTCGGTGCCGCTGACGTGCAGCTGGACGCGGTTGGCGTCGATGCGCGAGACGTCGAGGAGCTCCTTGAGCAGCCGGGTGACCCGGTCGGCGTCCTCGTTGATCGTCTCGAGCATCGTGCGCTTCTGCTCGTCGGAGTAGCGCTCCCACTTCAGCAGCATGGTGCGCGTGAAGCCCTTGACCGAGGTCAGCGGCGAGCGGATCTCGTGGCTCACCGTCGCAACGAGGTCCGACCGGGCCGTGTCGAGGGCTTCGCGCCGTCCGGCGGAACGGAACGTCAGCACGACGCCGCCGTCGGGCTGCCAGCGACCGGCCATCGCGACCGGACGGGTCCGCCCGTCGGTGAGGCGCGCGTGGAGCACCTGCTCGGCGATGCGGCCGCCGAGCCCACGGTCGGGCAGCGGGTCCTCGCAGACGGTGCCGGTGTCGTCCAGCAGGGTGAGGACGTCTGGCAGGCGGCCACCGAGGGCCTCGTCACCGACGCCGAGCAACTGCCGGCAGCGGTCGTTGCAGGCCGTGACCCGGCGGGCCTCGTCGAGCACGAGCACGGCCTCCGGCAGGGCGTCGTACGGCTCCACGGTCCCTCCGGCTCAGTGCGCGGCGCGGATGCGCCGGGTCAGACTGTAGGCAGCAACGGCGACAGCGGCGCCGAGGTTCAGGGACTCGCTGCGCCCCCAGATCGGCAGCTTCGCCACGACGGCACTGGCCTCGAGCACCTCGTCGGGCAGCCCGTGGGCCTCGGAACCGGCCAGCAGCGTGAGCGGCCGGTCCACCGGGACGTCCTCGACGTCGGTGTCCCCCGAACCGTCCAGGGCCACCACGAGCCCACGCCGGGCCCCGGCGACGAGCAGCTCGTCGGTCGTGACGCCGTGGACGACCGGCACGTGCGTGATCGAGCCGGCCGCGGCCCGCACCGCCTTGGGGCTCCACGGGTCGGCCGACCCGGCACAGAGCACCACGCCAGCAGCGGCCACGGCGTCCGCCACCCGGATGATCGTGCCGACGTTGCCCGGGTCGTCCGCGCTGTGGCACGCGACGACGAGCCCGTACGGCGAGAGGTCGGCGAGCTCGGCCGCCTCGATGCGACCGACCCCGACCACCCCCTGGGGCGTGCGGGTGTCGCTGATCTTCTCGAGCACGTGGTCGGCGACGACCGTGGGCTCGACCTCGAGGCCCTGCCAGACCGGCAGCTCCTCCTCGGTGCAGAAGAGCTCGACGACGACGCCGTCGGCCATGGCGTCGGCCACGGCGTTGGGACCGTCCAGGAGGAACCGGCCCTGCGCGACGCGGTCGCGCCGCCGAGCGAGTGCTGCGGCGGCGCGGACGCGTGCGTTGCTGGTGGAGGTGATCACCCCACTCAGGCGGCGACCTTCTCGTCCAGGGCGGACTTGGCCGACTCGACCAGCGCCGAGAAGGCGGCCGGCTCGTGCACGGCCAGGTCGGCGAGGTTCTTGCGGTCGACCTCGATCCCGGCGAGCTTCAACCCGTGCATGAAGCGCGAGTAGCTCAGGCCGTCCTGACGGGCAGCGGCGTTGATGCGCTGGATCCAGAGGCGACGGAAGTCACCCTTGCGCGAACGACGGTCGCGGTAGGCGTACCGCTCGGCGTGGTAGACGGCTTCCTTGGCCACCTTGAAGCGCCGGGACCGCGCACCGCGGAACCCCTTGGCGCGCTTCATGATCGCCTTGTGCTTCTTCTTGGCGTGGACGCCGCGCTTGACGCGTGCCATGGCGGACCTCCTTCTGTCTCAGGTCTCGTGTGGGAGTTGGGGCAGGCTCAGCTGCCGTTGAGGAGCCGCTTGACGCGCTTGGCGTCGGGCTTGGCGATCTCGCTCTCGCCGTCGAGGCGGCGCTTGCGGCGCGACGACTTCTTCTCGAGGATGTGCGCGCGGTTCTTCTGGCGCGACATCACCTTGCCGTTCTTGGTGACGCGGAAGCGCTTCTTGGTCCCGCTGTGGGTCTTCTGCTTGGGCATGACGAGTCCGTCCTGCTGTTGCGGTCTGGGAGGTCTGGGAGGGAGGGGTGCGAGGGCGTGCGGCCGGGCCGCACGCGGCTCACTTGTTCTTGATCGGAGCGAGCACCATCACCATGTTGCGTCCGTCCTGCGTGGGGTAGGACTCGACGGTGGCGAGCTCCTCCATGTCCTCGGCGAGGCGGTCCAGCAGCTTGCGACCGAGCTCCGTGTGGGTCATCTCGCGACCGCGGAACATGATCGTGGCGCGCACCTTCGAGCCGTCCTTGAGGAAACGCTCGACGTGGCCGGCCTTGGTCCCGTAGTCGTTGTCGGAGATCTTGGGCCGCATCTTGATCTCCTTGGTGGTGATCTGCGACTGCCGCTTGCGAGCCTCCTTCTCCTTCTGGTCCTGCTCGTACTTGTGCTTGCCGTAGTCCATGATCTTGCACACGGGCGGATCGGCGTTGGGCGCCACCTCGACCAGGTCGAGATCGACCTCCCGGGCGGCACGCAGTGCGTTTGCGAGCTGGACGACGCCGACCTGTTCACCGTCGGCGGAGATGAGACGAACGCGCGGGACCTTGATCTCGGCGTTGATGCGCTGCTGTTCGCTGATGCTGGAGCCTCCTGTGGTTCCGTTGTCGTGATGTGCGGCCGCACAACGCGAATCGGCGGCCGATGCGGCCGCCGATGACACGCCCGCACAGGCGGCGGGCGGTGCGTCGACCCGGTCGGGTGTCCCCCGGCGGGTGGGGCTCGGCGGCCCACTTGTGTGTGGTTGTCAGGTGCAGCGTACCCGGTCGCTCAGCGTCCGGGGACCCAGAGGCGCGAGGCAGCCGACGACTGCGACTGCTGCTGGGCCTGCTGCGGCGCCGCTGCGGGGGCGTCCGCCCCCTCCTCACCCGTCGGTGCGGCGTCGTCGCCGGCCTCGTCGGTGGCGGGCTGTGCCGGCTGCTCGCGCTCCTTGAGCTCGATCGGGGCTGGACGGCGCGGCAGGTCGTTCTGCTCGACGTGGCCCTCGGTCGCGGCGTTCACGATCTCCCGCTCGGCCTGGACCTGCGCCATGCGCAGCTGCTGCAGCGCGTCGTCGACCTGGCCCGTGAGCTGGTCGTCGACCTGGCCCCGCGTCCCGTCGTTGAGCACCGCGACGAGGTCGAGGAGGAGACGGCCGTCGTTGCGACCCATCTTCACCTGCGCGGCGGTCAGCAGCTCCTGGAGCGCGCCGGCGACGAACTGGTCGACCGGGGTCGCACGCATCTGGCCCATGGCCTGACGCATCTGCTCCTCGGACGGCTGCTGGGCGCCCATGCCGCCCATGGCGCCCGCGAAGGGGTCCTGTCCGGGGTGCTCACTCATGCTCGTGGTCCTCTCGGGGAAACGACGAGGCGGACGCCGACCGGCGTCCGCCCGTGGGTGTGGCGACTCAGTGGTGGTCGTCCTCGGCCGCCGCACCAGCGCTCGGCAGCAGGATCCACGCGATGACGGCGACGACGACGCCGACGACGGCGGTCGTGACCAGCTGGTCCATCGAGCCGACGAGGAAGGGGTTCTTGTCGGGGTCCGGCTTGGTGCCGGACGCCGCGAGGGCCGGCAGCGCGGTCATGACCAGCAGCACCAACGTGGTGGCGGCGGTCGAGAGCGTCCGGAACAGGGTGCGGGGCATCGCGGATGGTCCTGTGGGTGCGGGGTCCACACGAGACTACCGACCACCCCGGGACGTCTCACAGGCGCGCCCCCTGTGCGCACGGTCATCGACGTCGGCCGTCCGACCCTCCGCACTACGCTGCGCGGCCACCGACCCGGGCTGCGATGTGAAGACGTTCGACCAGTTGTTCGCCGAACTGTCCGAGAAGGCCCGAATCCGCCCCGAGGGCTCGGGCACCGTCGCGGCGCTCGACGCCGGCATCCACGCCATCGGCAAGAAGGTCGTCGAGGAGGCGGCAGAGGTCTGGATGGCCGCAGAGCACGAGCCGCGTGACGCAGCCGCCGAGGAGATCTCCCAGCTCCTCTACCACCTCCAGGTGCTCATGCTGGCCCTCGACCTCGACCTGGAAGACGTCTACAACCACCTCTGAGCGCGACCAACCGACCGCCGAGACCCTCCCCTCCCGTCGTCTGGAGACCCCCATGCTGCGCATCGCCCTGCCCAACAAGGGCTCGCTGTCCGAACCCGCCGACCGGATGCTGTCGGAGGCCGGCTACCGCACCCGTCGCGACCGGCGCGACCTCGTCCTGGTCGACCCGCGGGCCGACATCGAGTTCTACTTCCTGCGTCCGCGCGACATCGCGACCTACGTCGCGTCCGGGCGGCTCGACCTCGGGGTGACCGGCCGGGACCTCCTGCTGGACGCCGGCGTCGAGGCCGAGGAGGTCCTGCAGCTCGGGTTCGGCAGCTCGACGTTCCGCTACGCCGCTCCGAAGGGGACGATGAGCTCGATCGAGGACCTGCGGGGCAAGCGCATCGCCACCTCGTACACCGGTCTGGTCGAGCAGGACCTCGCGCGGCGTGGCCTGGAGGCCGAGGTCGTGCACCTGGACGGTGCCGTCGAGATCGCCGTGCAGCTCGGCGTGGCGGACGCCGTCGCCGACGTCGTCTCCACCGGCACGACGCTGCGGCGCGCCGGTCTGGAGATCGTGGGCGATGCGATCCTCGACTCGCAGGCACTGCTGATCGGCCGTGCCGGCCGGGCCCTCAACGAGGGCGCGGAGCGGTTCGTCCACCGCCTCGAGAGCGTCATCCACGCCCGCGAGTACGTGCTGGTCGACTACGACTGCCCGATGGCGATCCTCGACGACGCCCTCGCGGTCACTCCCGGCTTCGAGTCCCCCACGGTCTCCGAGATGGCCGACCCCGAGTGGCGCGCCGTGCGGGCGCTCGTCGCCAAGCGCGAGGTCCACGCCGCGATGGACGAGCTGTACGCGCTCGGTGCCCGGGCAATCCTCGTGACCGAGCTCCACGGATGTCGTCTGTGAGGACGCGAGGATGTCGTCTGTGAGGACGCGAGGATGTCGTCTGTGAGGACGCGCGAATGCCGTCTGTAGCAACCTGAGGTGCAGCGATGGCGACCAGCATCATCCATGACGACCGCATCCAGCGGCTGGACGATGGCGATCGGTCGCCGGACACCGGCGGCAGCCACGTCCTGTACTGGATGCAGGCGTCGGGCCGGGCCGAGCACAACGATGCGCTCGAGTACGGGGTCCAGACCGCCAACGACCACGGCGTGCCACTGCACGTCGTGTTCGGGCTGACGGCCGACTACCCCGAGGCGTCGGCGCGCCACTACCGCTTCCTGCTGGAGGGCCTGGCCGAGGTCGCCACGTCACTCGCGCAGCGCGGCATCCCCTTCGCCGTCCGGCGCGGCATGCCCGCGGACGTCGCCGTCGACGCGGCGGACGGCGCCGTCGAGGTCGTGACCGACCGTGGCTACCTGCGTCACCTCGTCGCCTGGCGCGAGGAACTGGTCGAGCGGACGGGCGTGCCGGTGTGGCAGGTCGAGGGCGACGTCGTGGTCCCTGTCGAGGTCGCCAGCGACAAGCGCGAGTACGCGGCACGGACGATCCGGAAGAAGATCAACCGCCGCCGCGAGGAGTTCCTCACCGAGCTGACGACCACGGCGCTCGACCACACCGGCGACCCGCTCGACGGGCTCGACCTCACCGACGTCGGCGCCGTGCTCGAGGTGCTCGGGCTGGAGGACCCCGGACCCGGGATCGTCACCGGCGGGACCGCGCAGGCACGTGCCCGGCTGGCGGACTTCCTCGACCACGGCCTGACCGGCTACGGCGACCGGAAGCCCGACCCCGCCGACGACACGCTGTCGTTCCAGTCGGTCTACCTCCAGTACGGCCAGGTCTCGCCCGTGTGGCTCGCCATGCAGGTCCGCGACAGCGGCATCGGGAGCGACGAGGACCGCGAGGGGTGGCTGGAGGAGCTCGTCGTCCGACGCGAGCTCGCGCACAACTACGTCACGTTCGAGCCCGCCTACGACGAGTACGCGTCGCTGCCCGACTGGGCGTTGACCACGCTGGACGAGCACCGCGGCGACGAGCGCGAGCACGTCTACTCCTACGACGAGCTCCGCCTGGGCCACACGCATGATCGCGCCTGGAACGCCTGCCAGGCGCAGGTGCGCGAGGAGGGCTTCCTCCACAACCACCTGCGCATGTTCTGGGGCAAGCAGGTCGTGAAGTGGACTGCCTCACCCGAGGAGGCGTACGCGTTCCTGCTCCGCCTCAACAACGAGCACTTCCTCGACGGCCGCTCCCCCAACGCGTTCGCGAACGTCGCGTGGATCTTCGGCCTGCACGACCGCGCGTGGCAGGAGACCGACGTCGCCGGCAAGACCCGCCCGATGACGCGCTCCGGCCTCGAGTCCAAGCTCGGCAAGCGCCGCATGGAGGCATGGATCGACCAGGTCGAACAGGCCCACGGTCCGCTGACCGGCGACTGACCGCGCGGTCAGGCCGCTGCTCAGTCGAGGCAGAACTCGTTGCCCTCGACGTCCTGCATGACGCTCGGCCGAAGACGTGGGACAACTGGAGTTGGCCGCCGCTGCCGGGCCTGTTGCGAACGGCCCAGCACTGACGCCCCCACCACGGTGGGGGTCAACGGGCCGACACGACTTCCGGCGGCGACTCGGCTCGAGGTCGGGTGCCGCGGGGGTAGGTCGTGTGCACCGCGCGGCCCGAGGGTGACCGGCGCAGCTCGAACCTGCCGGTCTGCCCGTCGAGGTGGGGGTGCCAGAACGTCGAGTGCAGCCTGCGGTGGTGCCTGCGGCAGAGCGACAGCAGGTTGTCGACCCGGTGGTCGCGCGGGTCCTCGTTCAGATGGTGGACATCGCAGTGCGCCACGGGTGCCCGG
>JBFKQZ010000101.1:0-10374 GCA_041627475.1 Nitriliruptoraceae bacterium
CTCCCACCTCCCAGGAGGACCACATGACAACCCCGACCACCCCTCCCACCGATCATCTCGTCGCCGTCGTCGACACGGCCACGGACGCATCGACCATCCCGGTCGCGCGTTCGGCCGTGCGCGGCGGTGCGCGTGCCACCGTCCTCGTCAGCCTCGGTCGGCAGGACCAGCAGCACATCCGCGAGTTCGCCGAGGCCGAGCACATCTCGGCCGGCGAGGCGGAGTCCCGCTACCTCGCTGCCCTCGACGGCGACATCCGTCGTGAGCTCGGCGAGGACACCGTGATCCACGTGACCGGCCCGGCCGGCACCGGTGCCCGGGCCGTGGCGTCCATCGCCGCCGACGCGACCCCGGTCGCGATCCCGAGCAACCTCGCCAGGCACCGCAGCTGGCGCCGTGCGCTTCGCCGCACCTCCGTGCCGGTCACCGTCACGCCGTCCGCAGCCTGACGCCGGACGACGCAGCAACGGCCCGACGCCTTCGCGTCGGGCCGTTGCGCGTCCGCGCCCGGACCGGAGGTGTGGGCGGGTAGCACGCTGCATGGCTGGTGACTGACAGCGCACCTCAGGCTGACACCGTTGCGAGCGCGATCGCGGAGATCGCCGTTGCAGGCTGCCCGGGTCATCGACGCAGCCGCGGCCGGTGGCGATGTGGGTGGTGCGAACCACCACACGGTCTTCGCGATCACGTTCGGGGGCTTCTCGCGAAGTCCCCACGGACGGACGGAGCGGGTGAAGGGAATCGAACCCTCGTCACCAGCTTGGGAAGCTGGGAAGACAGTTCCTGCTGGGTGCGCAGACCTGCGGGAACGGGGTGCAAGGCCTCGTTCCGCCCTTCGCGGGTGGGCACGGGTGGGCAAGAGTGAGCAGGAATCGTGGCACGTACGTGGTACGTCTCCCGAAGGGCTCGCCGACGGCGCACCGAATGGTCCCTACCTGGCTGCTGGAGGGTGGGGAGGCCAGCCCAGCTCGGCCCCGGGGAAGTTCGCCAGCGGGGGTGGCCGGTGGCGCAACAACAAACGACCGCAGGAGTCCTCATCGCCGGGCGCACCAACGTGTATCGCTCTGCGGGCCGGCCCCGCCGATCAACTCAGATTGGCGGTTATCGATTGCCGACCAACTCGTCGGACCGCAAGGCCCAAAGTTGGCATGTAAGCAAGCCCTTCGGGCACGCGATCAGGTGCTGCCAACACGGCCGCGGATCGTGGGACCCCTTCCTCCCGCAAGCCGACACGACGTTCGAGCTGCTGGCGCAACCCACGCTGCGATCGGCCGTCTCCGCCTGGAGTCAGGCCAGGCCCGCGTCGTCCATGCGAGCGCGACGTCAGGCTCGTGTGGAAGTGGTCGCATCGCCGGTCAGTGCCGCTGGTTCAGACTGAGTGCACCTTCCGCATGGCAGGATGTTCGACAGGTCATCGGACAGTGTGGGGGAGTTGTTTGGAGCGTGCGACCGACACGCGCCGTCAGCGGCTCGAGCAAATCCTCGTCGCGATGCGCGACAGCCGTCTGGACCTCGCCGAACTGGGGTCGTGCCTATCGGCCTATCGCGAGTTCACGCTCAGCGTCCACCCCGCCGTGGAGCCGGAACTGGCGATGTACTTCTCCGAGTTCACCGCGGGTGGTCTTGTGCATCGCGAGATCTTCGAACATGGCGGCGTAGTCGAGGGTCTTTGCACAGTCCTCCACGAGCGCAGCGACGAGTTCGACAGCGACCTTCGTGATCGAGCCTTCGGGATGGTGCACCGTGAGCGTGCGCGCCTGCAGGATGCGGCCGCAGCGATGCTTGAGGTGCTTCAGGAACCACCGCGGGAACTCGGGCCGGGCGAGCTGCCGGATCGCTACCGCTGGTGGCGCGACGAGGACCCTGATGCGTGAGCGCCGTCGTGTTCAGCGTCCGACCCGGATGCGCTTCCGCGTGACGTTCAAGGATCTACGGTGGCCAGCCAACCCTCGCAACGCCCTTGGTGGACGAGCAGCCCGGATGTTCTTGTCGAGCACCTAGGCATTGCAGGAACGCCCGCTCTGGTCCGCCTCAACGGCGTTCGTCGCTGCGTGTTACAAGCTGTTCAGTCCACGGTTTGTACACCATCCATCACACCTGACTGCCGAACTCAAGCCCGCCCGGGTTCGGCCGTGAGTGTTGGTGGATGGGCACAAACCCGGGAGGCGTCGCCGCACGAGACTGGTCCGATGTAGGCGTCCCGTATCGCCGGTCGTTCGTATCGAGTCCTGGCGGTCAGTCGTGGCGGTCTTCAACCTGGACTGTTTGCCGGGCCGTTGACACATAGCCGGACGGGGCGGTTTCGCGTTCGCAGCCTTGCGTGCCTGTTCCGCTGCAACTAGGCCGGAATCGGCGGCTTGGAGGGATCATGCGACAGAGACGACTGTTCCGACGGTTCGCGGCGATGACGCTGGCACTGTCGATCGTGCTGACCGCCTGCACCGACGGCGACGGCGACGGCGACGATGCGGCTGCGGCAGCGCCGGGCGCTGCCGAGGGGAGCACCGAGCCGTCCGAGCCCGAGGAGACGACCGCGCCCGAGCCGTCCGAGGCACCGATCGATGGCCCGGTCGTCGTCGGTCTGACGGACTTCGCTTTCGTCGATCTGCCGGCGGCCGTGCCGTCTGGGACTCGCTTCACCGTCGAGAACCTGAGCGAGCGGGAGGTCCACGAGTTCGTCGCGATCAAGCTCCCGGACGACGAGCAGCGGCCGGTCGGGGAGATCGTCGCGCTCCCCGCAGACGAGTTCAGGGACTTCTTTCGAATGGCTCGAGTCGTCCTCGTCCAAGCGCCGGGTTCCGATGAGATCATCCGGTCGATGGCGACCGGCAGGGTCACCGAGGCGGGCCGCTACATGGTGATCTGCACCGTTCCGACTGGCGTCGACCCGGACGAGTACATCGAGGCGACCCGCCGCACGCAGGGCAAGCCCAACGTCGAGGGGGGTCCACCGCACTACGAGAACGGCATGTGGGGCGAGTTCGAGGTCACCGAGGGCTGAGCTCGTCCGCGGGCCGAGCGCCCGGATGAAGGACCGAAGCGGGAAGATGCGGGCGCTCGGCACCTTCCGGACGAAGCAGGAGGCTGACGCCGCACTGAGCCACGCCCGCACGGACATGGATCGCGGACGGAGGCTGTTCCATGAGGGGGAGACGATCCGCTTCTCCGACTATGCCGAACACTGGATCAAGAACCACCCGAAGGGTCTTGCTGCGACCACGCTCGAGCTCTACGAGCAGCTGTACCGAACCCACATCGAACAAGCGTTCGGCGCCTACATGCTGGCTCAGATCTCGAGTTACCTCGTGGACAACTGGTTCGCTGAGCTCGGTCGTTCCACCGGCCCTGCAGCGCAGGCGAACGCCTACAAGCTATTGCGGGCGGTCTTGACGACCGCCGTCAAGCATGAGCTGATCCCGAAGTCACCGTGCCGTGTGAAGAACGGAGGTGCGCCGTCTCTCCCGGAGCGGCCGCTCATGTCGCTGGATGACATGGAGCGGCTGGCCGCCGCGATGCCCGACAACCTGCGCTGTGCCGTCGTGATCACCTTCTGGGCACACCTCCGCAAGGGCGAGCTGCTGGCGCTGCGGCGGTCGGATGTCGACCTCGGGCGGCGCACGCTCCGTGTCGAGCGCTCGATAGTGCGAACGAAGCAGGGCCCGAAGGAGAAGGGCACGAAGACTGAAGTCTGCCGCACAGTGCACCTTCCTACCCAGGCTGTGGGTGATCTGAGGAGGCACTTGGCCCTCGCCCCGCCCGGGCTGCCGTCCGCCCCTCTGTTCTGGCATGAGTCCGGCTCTGAACTGCGCCGGCATCATCTCGACTACGCATGGAAGCGGGCTCGTCGCGACCTGGAGCTCACCGAGTTCCGGTTCCACGACCTGAGGCACGCTGGTCTCACGTATGTCGCGCAGTGGGGAGCGAGCCTTCGCCTACTTCAGCAGCGAGCCGGCCACAAGACAGTGGCCGCCGCGATGAACTACCAGCGCTACGCCGAGTCGCATGACCGTGATCTCGCCGACCGGATGTCGGACTCTCTGACTGCAGCCCGAGTCGTCGCTCCCGAATCTGATCATGGCACGTCCATGGCACACGGGTCGGAGTCGGCCCGATAGTGGCCAACTCCGTCAGGAACGCAAACAGCCCCTCCGTTGCAGCAGAGGGGCTGTACGCGGCCATCGAGCTCGACGGAGCGGGTGAAGGGAATCGAACCCTCGTCACCAGCTTGGGAAGCTGGGGCTCTACCATTGAGCTACACCCGCGGGCGGTCCCGACGTGTCCGTCGGGCGCGGCGGCCGAGACTACGAGGCCCCGGACGCAGCGGCAAACGCGCAGGTCAGCCGCGTGCGGCGGCCTCGGGGTGCTCGTGGCGGACGACTGCGGCGAGCTGGTCGAGCAGGAGCTGGATCGCGGCGTCGTCCTCGGGGTGGCTCAGCGAGCGGACCTCGGCGTCGACGTGCGTGGCCTCCTGCTCCAGGCGCTCGGCGATCTTCGTCGCGGCGACCTCGGCCCCGGCGGCCGGGGTCTCGGGCAGGACGGTCACGACCAGGTCGGTGCCCTCCATGGTGACACGGCCCGGCTCGTCGACGGTGCGGACGGAGGCCCGCACGACGTCGCCGATCTGGCGTCGGGTGGCCCGGACGTCGTTGGCCAGGGTGAAGCGGACCGTCACGACGGAGAAGCGCGAGCCGTAGCGCTGCGCCCGCGCGTACTCGTTGCTCAGCTGCTCGTGCAGGCCGCGAGCGTTGAGCAGTTCGGAGTCGTCGTCGCGGACGTCGAAGCGGTCGAGCTTGACGATGCCAGCGGTCACGACGCTCGCCGCCCAGCCACCGAGCGTGCCGAACACGACGTAGCCGAGCGTCTGCGCGAGCACGCGGTTCTGCAGTGCGGCCCAGCCGAACTGCTGGATGTCGGGCGTGCGCAGCCACACGTACCCCGCAGCGGCGAGCAGCGCCGCCGGGATGCCCCAGCGGATGCCGCCGAGCACTGCGGCCACGAAGACCGGCAGGAACAGGATGACGGCGAGCACCTCGGCCGGGTCGTAGGCGCGCAGGACCAGCACCAGCGCGGTCACGATCAGGACCGCCGAGCCTGCCCCGAGGAGCAGCAGCCTCGACTGCTGGTAGTTCGGCGTCGCCATTGCTGTGCTCCGTCCGGCATTGTCGCGAGGATGGCCTGGTGGCGCAGTATTGCATGGATCGACGCCGACCGCGTCGACGCAGGGCTACGGTGCGCGCATGGTCACTGTGCTCAAGCGTCGGCTCGCGATGGTCGCCCTCGTCGGCGTCCTCGTCATCCCGATCCTGACGGTCAACAACCAGGGGCTCTCGCACCTGCTGTTCTGCGAGGCGACCGTCGAGGAGCAGTTCGCGCTCGGCTCGATGGTCGAGGGCGAGCCGCCGCCGGTGACGTCCTCGACGAGCCTCGACGCGGACGATCCAGAGGTCCGGTTCGAGGGCGCCGAGGAGATCGCGAAGGTCTGCCAGGGAGTGCGTGCATCCGTGAGTGCCGTCCCCCTGCCCGACGACCGGGTCAGCCTGACCGTCACGATCATCAACGACTCGGCGCTGCCGTGGCAGGGGTCGGTGGGGCTGGCGGCCGAGGGCGAGACCAACGACGCGGACCTCACGGCCGTGCTGGGGGAGGTCCCGGCCGGCGGCGAGGAGTCCGCGACGATCGTGCTGCGCATCCTCCCGGGCCAGACCGAGATCAACGGGACGCTGCTGCTCGGTCCCTGACGCCGCAGCGTGCGGCCCCGGCGCCTGTAGGGTGCGCTCGCCCGTCCGGAGGTCCGCTGGTGATCCTGTCCGACCGCTCGATCCGCGCGGCGCTCGACGAGGGCCGCATCGTCATCGACCCGCTCGCCGACCGTGCCATCCAGCCGTCCTCGGTCGACGTCCGCGTCGACGACGGGTTCCGGTTGTTCAGCAACCACCGGTACCCCTACATCGACGTCAAGCAGCCGCAGCCCGACCTCACCGAGCTGGTGACGGTCAGCGAGCACGAGCCGTTCGTCCTGCACCCGGGGGAGTTCGTGCTCGGCGCCACGCTGGAGCGCGTCGCGCTGCCGGACGACCTCGTCGCACGGCTCGAGGGCAAGTCGTCGCTCGGTCGCCTCGGGTTGCTGATCCACTCGACCGCCGGCTTCATCGACGCGGGCTTCAACGGCCACGTGACGCTCGAGCTGTCGAACGTGGCGACCCTGCCGATCACGATCTACCCCGGCATGCCGATCGGGCAGATCGCGTTCTTCTCGCTCGACCAGGCCGCGGAGCACCCCTACGGCTCGGAGGTCACCGGCTCGAAGTACCAGGGCCAGCGGGGCCCGACGCCGTCCGAGTACCACCGGAACTTCCCAGCCGAATGACCATTGGTTGGGGCGTCCCACCATGTATGTTCGGGCCGATGCAGTGGACGCGCAGCTCGGTCCGGAGGTCGGCGTGGCAGACCAGTACGAGCAGGAGGTGGGCTCGCGTCTGCGTGCGATCCGCAACCAGCTCGGGCTGACGCTGCGTGACGTGGAGGACCGCAGCGAGGGCGTCTGGAAGGCCGTCGTGGTCGGTTCCTACGAGCGTGCGGACCGCGCGGTGTCCCTGCCCAAGCTGCACCAGCTCGCCGAGTTCTACGGCGTCGACGTGGCCGAGCTGCTGCCCGGGGGCATGCCCAAGGTCAGCGACGAGCCACCGCCGCTGGTGGTCGACCTCGGTGGCCTGCGGGCCGTGTCGACCGACCGTGACCTGTGGCCGCTGGTCCGCTTCGTGGCGGACGTGCGGTCGCGGCGCGGCGACCGTTCCGGCGATCGCGTGACGCTGCGCAGCGCCGACGCCCGTGCCCTGGCGATCCTGCTGGACGTCCCGACCAACGAGATCGAGGGCTTCCTGCGGGAGCGCGACCTGCTGATCGAGGGGAGCCGGGACGACGCCGAGCGCGGCGCCACCGGCCTGCGGGTCGTGCGCGACGAGGACGCCAGCTGACGACGGAGGTCGTCAGTCGGTGGTGACCCGGTGGCTGCGCAGCACGAGCAGGCAACCCGTGGCGCCCGCGACGAGCAGCAGCTCACCGAGCAGCGTGCGCGGTGCCGGCAGCCGACCCTCGAGCAGGTGCACGTAGGCCAGCGCGAACATCGTCTCCACGACGAGCAGCGGCCCGATGACCGTCGGCGAGAGCCGACGGCTCGCACTGTTCCACGTGCGGTTCGCCAGCGTCGTGCAGCCGAGCCCCAGCACCGCGACGACCGTCACGTTGGTCGGGGTGAGCAGGGTGGCCGACGGCGGCGACTGGGTGAGGCCGAACGCCACCAGCGGCAGGGCGAGCAGGCCGGCAGCGACGCCGGTCATCGCCGTCCACTGGGTGAGGTCGAGGCCCGGGGTGCGCACCATCCGGGCGTTGTCGTGCCCGTACCAGGTCCACATGCCGACGGCGCCGACGACGAGCAGCACCGTGGTGAGGATCGTCGGCGCGGCGAGCTCGGCGACCGGACCGTCGACCGTCGCGAGGACGCCGCCCGCGATGATCGCGGTCGCCGGGAGCGCCAGCCGCCACCACCGCACCTCCGGCCGACCGGCGAGCAGGTAGACGACGGGGCTCGCGGCCATCGTCACGACGACGAGGGTGGCCCCGCCGGTGCGCACGGCGATGGTGAGCAGGGCGTAGTAGCCCACGAAGCCGGTGCAGGCGTGCAGTGCGGCGCGACGCCACCGGGCGGGGTCGTCCGGCACGCCGATGGCCTGGAGGATCGCGAGGCTGGCCGCACCGTGCAGGAGGTAGCGGGCGCCGGCCAGGAGCGTCGGGGGGAGGCCCTCGGTGACGGTCGGCGCGACCACGACGAGACCCCACAGCGCGAACGTGGTCGCGAGCGCTGCGAGGCCGGCCGTGGTGCGACGGAGGTCGCCCGGGGCGTGGACTGGGAGGAGGGAGGTCGTCATGGCAGGCAGGGTGGGCTGCACCCTGTGGCACGGGATGCCACCAGCCACGGCTTGTGGCCCTAATTGCGCAATGATGTTGCGCAGTAGACTGCTCAGTCGGCAGTATCTGTCTTCGAGTGCGGAGGTGCAGTCCTCGTGGTGGAGCTGGACGAGACGGATCGGGACATCCTCGCGGTGCTCGCGGAGGACGGACGGATCAGCAACGTCGACCTCGCGGCCCGTGTCGGGCTCTCGCCGTCACCGTGCCTGCGACGGGTCCGTCGCCTCGAGCGCGAGGGCGTGATCCTCGGGTACCGCGCCATGATCGCCCCCGCGTACACCGCGCAGCCGCTGACGGTCTGGACCGGTGTGCGCATGCGCGTCCACGAGCGTGGGCTGGTCGACCGGGTGGAGTCGGAGGTCCTCGACCTGCCGGGCGTGACCGAGGTGCACCACCTCGCAGGGGACTTCGACTACCTGCTGCGGGTCGAGGTCGCCGACCTCACCGAGTACGACCGCTTCACGCGTGACGTGCTGCCCCGCATCCCGGGGCTCGGCCACGTCACGTCGTTCGTCGTGATGAGCACGCTCCGCGACGACGACCGGGGCCTCTGACCGGCGCGGTGTCGCTCAGCCCGCGAGGTCGAGCAGGGTGCGGTCGCCGAGGGGCTCACCGAGGTCGATGTCCACGTGGAGCCACAGGCCCTCGTCCTCGCAGGCCTCGACCGCGGCGTCCTGGCCCAGGAGCACGAGGACCCTGACCTCGGCAGGCGACTCGGTCACGAGCACGTCCTCGACGAGCGTGCACGCGCTGCCGATCACGACCAGCCGGACGGTGTCGGCGTCGACCAGCGCGGCCTGTTCGATCACGGCGCCGCTGGCGCCGCTCGTGGCACCGCGCGCAGCTGCGGTGGTCTCCTCCTGGATGTCCTGGACGAACGGGACCGGGCGCGACACGTCCTCCCCGCCGTAGGACTCGTCGGTGCAGCCCTCGTCGCCCGCGAGGCACGACCCGGCTGCGCCGCCGGCGCCGTCGTCGATCGCGACGGTGTCCTCGCAGTCGGGCTCCCCCTCGACGCACATGCCGGACGTGGTCGGCTGGTCGCCGGTGTCGGCACCGACGTCGTCGGCGGTCGGCAGCAGGTCGCTCGTGTCGCCAGCCCCGGCGCAGCCGGCGAGCGCGATGCCGAGGGCCAACGCGGCGGCGGCGAGCAGCGGGCGAGGGGTGGTGCGGGTCATCGGTGGCTCCGTGGAGGTCGTCGCCGACTGGGACGTCGCCGCACCGTCGCCGGTTCCCTCAGATCACGATGCCGGCGTTGCCCGTGCCGCGCACGCGCGAGCGGTAGTCCTCCCACGCCATCGCGAGGCGCTCCACGGCCTCGGTCAGCACGTCGGGGTAGCGGGTGACCGGCAGCCGCAGGCGGTGGCGCGACCGCCCGTGGACGTCGTGGACGGTCGACGGGGCGATGCTGACGTCGCGACGCGACGCGTACGGGCTGAACTCGGTCGACGTGCCCCAGCCGAGGTCGACCCACAGCGACAGGCCGCCCTGCGGGGGCAGCCACGACCACTCCGGCAGGTGCTCGTGCAGGAGGTCGCTGACCAGGTCCGCGCGCTCGCGCAGCACGGTGCGCTTCATGCTGACGATCTCGTCGTGGTGCGCCAGCAGCCGGACCGCCAGCGCCTGGCTCAGCAGCGACGACGACAGGTCGGTCGATGCCTTCAGCCGCGCCAGTCGCGTGATCGTCGGGCGGCTGCCGCGGATCCACCCGACGCGGAGCCCGCCCCAGATCGACTTCGACAACGAGCCCACCGTGAGGATGCGGTCCTGCGGCGCCCGGGGGTGCGCGGCGAGGGGGGCGGGCGGCGGCTCGTCGCCCCACCACATCTCGGCCATCGTCACGTCGTCGATGACCATCGTGTCGGTCTCGGCGAGCATGTCGATGAGCATCGTGCGCGCCGGCTGCGGCATGGTGCGCCCGGTCGGGTTCTGGCTGGACGGCTGCAGGTAGACCAGTGCGGGTCGGCGCCGCAGGGCCGCACGCAGCTGGCCGATGTCGGCGCCGTCGACGCCGACCTCCACCCCGACCAGGTGCGCGTCGAGGGTCCGGAAGGAGTCCAGTGCACCGGGGTAGCTCTGCTCCTCGGTCACCACGACGTCGCCAGGCGCGAGGCGGAGCTGGGCGATCAGGCTGATCGCCTGCATCGCGCCGGTGGTCGGCAGGACCTCCTCGGGCTCGGTCGGCAGACCGCAGCGGGTGAGGTGGGCCGCGAGCGCCTCGCGCAGGGACGGGAGACCGGCGACCGCGTAGCCGGGGGTCGTGAGCAGGTCGCGGACGTCCTCGTCGAAGGCGCGCAGCGCGGAGCTCGGCAGGTCGATGCCGTCGTTCCAGTGGGCGCCGCGCAGGTCGATGATCCCCTCGGGGCGGACCGGTGTGTCGAGGAACGAGTAGATCGAGTCCGACGGCAG
>JBFKQZ010000102.1:0-10328 GCA_041627475.1 Nitriliruptoraceae bacterium
CGGCGTCGGGGTGGTTCCCGGTCGCGGTCCCGTGCACGGGGATGCTCACCGCGGGGTGGGCGCTCGCACCGCTGCTCCTGGGTGCCCACGGTGTCGCGGTCCGGGGATGCAGCGACACGGGGTGCCCCCTGGGCAACGACGCGCTGGCCGCCGGTGCGGTCGAGCTCGGGCGACGCCTGCTCACGCTGTCCGGTCTGGACGCCGACATGCTCGGGGCGGAGCCCACGCACCTCGCCGACGCGTCGCTGGGGATCCGTGACGACGTCGACGTCTTCACCGCGCTGGGCGAGCACCAGGTCGTGCGTGCTCTCGTCGAGGCCGGTGGCTCTGCCGACGGCGCCGTGCTGGCCGATCCCCACGCGCGGGTGGGGCAGGTGCGGCTCGGGGCGGCCTGCACGCTGTGCGGCGCCTGTGCGGCCGGCTGCCCGACCGACGCGTTGTCGTTCGAGCAGGACGGTGCGAGCGCGACCCTGTCGTTCGACGCGGCCCGGTGCACGGCGTGCGAGCAGTGCCTGGCGCGCTGCCCGGAGCAGGCGAGGGGTGCGATCACGGTCGAGCACGTCATCGACCTGTCGGCCATCGCCCACGGGCCGCAGCCCCTGCTGCGGGACGACATCGCGACGTGCACCGGCTGCGGGAAGCCGTTCGGGAGCCAGCGGCTGCTCCAGCACGTCGGTGCGCTGCTCGGCGAGGAGCACGCGGCGATGTACGCCACCGTGGGCGGGCGGTGCCTCGACTGCAGGTCGAGCCTCGGTGCCTGGAGCTGACCTGCCGTGGCTCAGTCGAACGCGGCCGCGCGGCGGCGCAGGTCGTCGAGGCCCGGCTCGTCGGGGTCCCACGGCTCGCCCGGGTGGATGATGGCGACCTGGCAGGCCTCGGCTGCCTGGACCAGTTCGCCGTACGTGCCGGCGTGGACGTCGGCGATGTAGGCCTGCTTGTCCTCGTTGTAGGCGAACATCCGCGGGTTCAGGTTGGTGCACTCGTCGCACGTCGTGCAGCGCGCTGTCTCGATCCAGGGCTCGCCGGACTCGACCGCCTCGACCGGCGCTGCTGCCACGTCCCGTTCGTCGGTGGCGGGTCCCACGGCGTCGCTGTCCACACCGGTCGTCGGGGTCGCCGACGGCGCGGTGCCGGGGGACGGCGTCCGGTCGCTGGTGCCTGCCTCGCGCGCGGCGTCGAGCGCGGCCTCGAGTGCCGCGCGCTCCTCGGCGAGTCGGCGGCGCTCCTCGGTCGCCCGCACCCCGGCGAGCTCCTGCAGTCGACGCCACGCGGCGAGCGTCGCCTCCGCCGCCCCGACGACGCGGTCGTCGACGGCCACCCGACGCAGCACGTCGTGCTCGTCGACCACCAGCACGTACGGGACCCGGCCGCGCCGTGTTGGCTCGTCCAGCTGCAGGAACGCGGCGAACGGGACCATGGCCTCGGTCCAGACGGCACGTGGCACCACGGTCGTGTGGTCCACGAGTCGCGGGTCCACGGCGGCCAGGTCGGCGACCGTGAAGGGTTGCTCCTCCCGCACCCGCTGGAGGTGCTCGTCCTCGTACTCGACGGTGTGGACGGGCCAGTCGGCCGCCGGCTGGGCGGTCGGGGCGAGATCCAGACGGGCGTCGCCGTCAGGGCCCCCGTGCGGGTCGTAGGCGTACTCGGGGACCAGCCGCGCCTCGGCCGCGGCAGCCGCGGCGAGGTAGCCGGGCAGGCCCACACCGTCGACGACGGTCCCGGTGACGATGCTGACGAGCGCGGGGCCGTCCGCCGCGAGCGCGTCCCGCAGCGCGGCCGCCATGCGGGCCAGTCCTGCCGACGTGGTCTGCACGACCCGGGCCGTCCCGAGTCCGCGTGCTGCCGCTGCGAGCTCGATCCCGCTCAGCGGACGCGGCTCCACGGGGCTGTGGAGCAGTGATCGCCCGAGAGCGTCCCGCGTGACCACGACCACCTTCCACGGCAGTGGCGACACCAGCACGTCGAGCACCTGGGCGCGCGTCGACGGGTCCAGCTCGTCGCCGTCGAGCACCACGAGCGAGCCGGGGAACGGGCTGAAGTCGTCAGGACGCAGACCAGCAGCGTCGTAGGCGTGGAAGAACGCGCCGTGGGCCGACTCGTCGTACTCGTTGTCGAGCTCGAGCTGGGCGATCGTCATGGCCTTGACGACCCGCGCCAGCTCGGGAAGTCGGTCGTGATGGGCCGTCAGGGCGCGGTCGACGCCGTCGAAGGAGAAGTCGTACGTGGACGGGCCCTCGCCGTCGGTCCCGGTCGCGACGAACCGCTGGTCGCGGAGCACGTCGAGCGCCCACTCGATCCGGGTCCGCCGGGCCTCCGGCATCGGTGTGTCGTGCGGGCGTGCCGCCAGGACCTCGGACCAGGCAGCGAAGTCGAAGTCGTCCGCGTGCGGGCCCCCGACCGCGGCCTGCAGTCGTGCCGGCGCACGACCGGTCGCCGAGCGCCGCTGATCGACGCTGAGCACGGCGCCGAGGCGTCGCACGAGCTCGCTGCACTCGCCGGCGAGCACGGTGGCCCCTGGCGCCGCGGCGTGGGCATGGAGGTGGTGGACCACCGTGGCCGGCGCGTCGTCGTCGCAGCGCACGACCCGACCGTCGACGTGGAGTGCCGCCCGTGCGGTCGCGAGGCTGTCCGCGAGTCCGTCGTCCGCACCGGCGAGCAGGCGCTCCGCTGCCTCGTCCCACAGCTGCACCAGGTCCGTCGGCGCGGACTCGTCCTCCAGTCGGCGACGGAGCGCCGTCTCGAGACGCAGCACGTGCTGGCGCAGTCGCTCGCCCCGGGCGCCGGGGGGCGCGGTCGCACCCAGGAGCTCGTCGACGACCGTGGTGAGCGTCACGACCGGCCGGTGCTCGTCGTCGGTCAGCACGAGCGGGAAGTCGTGGCGCAGCCCGGGCAGGTCGACGAGGCGTGCGAGGGCGGCCGGTCGCAGTCCACCCCGGGGGGCACCCGCGGTCGTCCGGTCCTCGCGCTCGAGCTCGGTCGCGCGCATGTCAGCCACCTCCCTCGACGCCGCCGTCGTCCGGCCAGATCGTGAAGCGGTCCAGCTCGGCCTCGATGCGCTGCTCCATCTCGTCCGGCGACAGGTGCACCACCGGGCGCAGGTCCTCGTAGGTCGGGATGGCCGGGTTGCGGTAGAGCACGCCGACGGGGAGCAGGTCGTGGTCCGCGGCGATGCGTCGCGCCCGGCCGAGGTCGCTCGGGTCGTGCGCCTCGCGGTTGGGGAAGGCGCGGGCCAGCGCCGGGTCCGGGTCCACGGCGTCCGCGTGTGTCAGCAGTCGGATCCGGCTGGGGTCGTTGATCCACGGGTCGAACAGGCCGTCGAGGTACTCGGGGCAGCGCTGGAGCACGCGGATGAACGCGAGGCCGCGGTGGTGGAACGCCGCCGTCAGGACCTGGCTGAGGACCTGGGGCAGCCAGTCGACGACCTGGGCGACGAACGATGCGTTGGTCGCGCCGAGGGCGACGCTCAGCGGGTCGAGCGGCTCGAGGTACGCGCCGCGCGGCGTGGTGTTGGTCCGGATCCCGATGCGGGACGTCGGCGAGGCCTGGCTCTTGGTCAGCCCGTAGATCCCGTTGTCGTGCATGATGACCGTGAGGTCGGAGTTGTAGCGGAAGGCGTGGAGCCAGTGGCCGGCGCCGATGCTGGTGCAGTCGCCGTCCCCGGTGGTCACGAAGACGTGCAGGTCCGGACGGCGGAGCTTGATGCCCTCGGCGACCGGCAGCGCGCGGCCGTGCAGGCCGTGGAACCCGTAGCCGTTCATGTAGTGCGGGAAGCGGCTCGAGCAGCCGATGCCCGACACGAACACGGTCTTCTCCGGCGGCAGGTGCTCGTCGCGGCACAGCCGCTGCACCGCGGACATGATCGCGTTGTCACCACAGCCGGTGCACCAGCGCGACACCGCGCACTGGTAGAACTCCAGCGGGTGGTCCTCCGCCGGCTGGCGCAGGCGCTCGCGCAGCGTCGTGGTCATGCCCTCACCTCCTCGGGGACGGGGCGCGCGAGGCGGGCCCGCAGTGCCGACTCGATCTCGCCCGGTGTCAGTGGGCGCCCACGGACCTGGCCCCAGCTGTCGACGTCGACGAGGTAGCGAGCTCGCAGGAGCCAGGCCAGGTTGCCGAAGCGACGGTTGTCGACGTCGACGAGCGGGTCCTCGAGGCGGTCGCTCCAGTTGTTCTCGACGCAGACCACGCGGTCGAACCGGGCCATCGCCTCGCCGATCCCCGGGGCGAGCGGCTGCAGGAAGCGCAGGTGCAGCCGGCCGACGCGGTGGCCGTCCTCGCGCAGCCGCTCGACCGCCTCCTCGATGGCGCCCCGGGTGCTGCCCCAGCCGATCACCAGCAGGTCGCCGTCGTCGTCGCCGCTGACCCGCACGGGGGCGAGCGTCTGCTGGAACGCGGCCAGCTTGCGGCTGCGGTGGCGGATCGCGTCCTCGTTGACCATGGGGTCGTAGGCCACCCGGCTGCCGTGGTCGTGGGCGAGGCCGGTCAGGCAGTGCATCCCGCCCGGCTGTCCGGGCACGAACCGCCGGGCCAGCCCGGTGCGCTCGTCCCAGTCGTAGGGGTGGGCGCCCTCCGGGACCGGGCTCTGGTCGGCCGGCGCGGCCAGCCACTCGGGGCGGAACACCGGCCGCGGGAACGGCTGCTGGGCGGTGGCGAGGCTCGCGTCCGAGAGCAGCACGACCACCGTGTGGAAGGTCTCGGCGATGCGCCGTGCGGTGATCACCGAGTGGAAGCAGTCCTCGATGTCGCTGGCCGCCATGACGATCTTGGGCGCGTCACCGTGCGAGCCGAAGACCGCGGTGAGCAGATCGCCCTGCTCCGCCTTGGTCGGCTGGCCGGTCGACGGGCCGCCGCGTTGGACGTTGATCACCACCAGCGGGATCTCGCCCATGACGGCCAGACCGATCGCCTCCTGCTTGAGCGAGTAGCCGGGACCGGACGTGATCGTCACGGCGCAGGTCCCCGCGTAGGAGGCTCCGATCGCGAAGTTCACCGCCGCGATCTCGTCCTCGGCCTGGTGCACGATCCCACCGACGCGCTCGAACGCCTCGCTGAGGTAGTGGGACGCGGAGGTCGCGGGCGTGATCGGGTACATCGCGCAGACCTCCATGCCGGAGGCCATCACGCCCAGCGCCAGCGCCGTGTTGCCGTTCACGACGATCCGCGGCTCGGTCGGTGGCGTCGCCGGGACCTCGTACCGGAGGTCGAGGTGTTCGTCGGCCCAGTCCCAGCCCGCCTCGAGCAGCTGCACGTTCGGTGCGACCAGCGCGGCGTCCTTCTTCCCGAACACCGAGCGGACCTGGGCGCGCGCGAGGTCGAGGTCGAGGCCGTACACGCGGCACAGCAGGCCGAGCGCGAACATGTTCTTGCCACGGCGCGGGTCCTCCACGATCCGCAGGCACTCCTGCTCCATGGGGACCTCGCGCAGGTCGTACCCGTCGCGACGGAGCTCGTCGGTCACTGCGGCGTAGGACGCAACGACCGCGGGGTCCGGGTCGTCGGCCCAGCAGCTCTCCAGCAGCACGACGCTGCCCGGCGCCAGCTCGCCGGCCCGCAGCCGCCCGAGCAGGACCTGCTCGTTGAACGCGACGACGAGGTCCGCTGCGTCGCCGCCGGTGCGGATCGGGTGGGTGGCCAGACGTGTGCGGTTGCCGCTGGCCCCGGCGATGCTGCGGGCGGGGGGCTGGATCTCGGCCGGGATGATCTCGACCGTCCAGATGCCGTTGCCCATCCGCGCGGCGATCGCGGCGAAGGACTGGCCGCAGGTCTGCGCGCCCTCGCCGGAGTCGCTGACGATGTCCACGACGTGCTCGTCGAGGCGGGTCACCGGCCGTGTCGGTGCTCGGGTCGTCACGTCGGTGCCCCTCCACTCGCGGTCACGGGGGTGCGGTCGTCGCCCGGCGGCTCCATCCGGACCCGGACGAAGTCGTGCTCGGACGGCGCGAGCCCGAACCGCAGCGTCGCCGGCTCCGGCGGTGCGTGGACGACCGCACTGTCGCGGATGCCGAGGTACGCCTTCATGCTCGCGGCAGCCCGTCGCCCCGCGCCCATCGCCTGGATGACGGTCGCGGCGCCGGTGACGATGTCGCCGCCGGCGAAGACACCCGCCATCGACGTGGCCATGTCCTCGTCGGCCTCGATGTAGCCGCGCCCGTCGAGCGTCAGCCTCGCGGTCTGGCCGATGATCGGGTTGGCCCTGGTCCCGATGGCGACGACGACGGTGTCGGTCGGGAACTCGTGCTCGCTGCCGGCGACGGGCACGGGCCGGGGTCGGCCGGAGTCGTCCGGCTCACCGAGCTCCATCTCGATGCACCGCAGCGCCCGGACGTGGCCGTCCTCGTCGCCCAGCACCTCGACGGGTGCGGTGAGCCAGTGGAAGACGATGCCCTCCTCCTCGGCGTGGTGCAGCTCCTCGAGGCGGGCGGGGGACTCGTCGCGGCTGCGGCGGTAGAGGCAGTGCACCTCGGCACCCGCGCGGAGCGCGACGCGCATGGCGTCCATCGCCGTGTTGCCGGCACCGATGACCGTGACGTGCCGGCCGATCTCCATCGGTGTGTCGTAGGCGGGGAACTCCAGCGCGTGCATCAGGTTGGCCCGGCTGAGCAGCTCGTTGGCCGACAGCACGCCGTGCAGCGACTCGCCGGGGATGCCCATGAAGCGCGGGGAGCCGGCACCGGTGCCGATGAACACGGCGTCGAAGCCCATCTCGTCGAGCATCTGCTCGATGGTGAACAGTCGACCGACCAGCGTGTTGCACTCGATCGTCACGCCGAGGTCGGTCAGGGCCTGCAGCTCGGCATCCACCACGCTGTTGGGCAGCCGGAACTCGGGGATGCCGTAGCGCAGCACCCCGCCGGGTTCGTGGAGTGCCTCGAACACGGTCACCTCGCAGCCGGCCTTGGCCATGTCGGCGGCGCAGGCCATCCCGGCGGGACCCGAGCCGATGATCCCGACCCGGAAGTCGGTGCGCTCCACGTGCGGGACGTGCCGCCAGCCCTCGGCGAGCGCGAGGTCGCCGATCCAGCGCTCCAGCCGCCCGATCGCCACCGGCTCCAGGGTGTCGCCGACCGGGCAGACCAGCTCGCACTGGTCCTCCTGGGGGCAGACGCGCCCGCAGATCGCCGGCAGCAGGTTGGCGTCGCTGATGATGTCGTAGGCGCCGCGCGGGTCGCCCTCGCCGATGCGTTCGATGAACGCGGGGATGTCGATCGCCACGGGGCAGGCCGGGACGCAGTCGGCGACTGGGCACAGCAGGCAGCGCGCCGACTCGTGCAGGGCCTGGTCGGGTGTGAAGCCGAGCGCCACCTCGCCGAAGTTCGTCACGCGTTCGGCAGGGGGCTGCACCGGCATGGGTGCGCGCTCCTGCGGGATGGTCCGGATCGTCCGCCTGGCCACCTCGTGCTCCTCCCGTTCCGTGCGCCGCCGCGTCGTCAGCCCGTCGTCGCCCCCGCCCCTGCCGGGCTTCGTGTCCACGCCTCGAGCGCCTCGCGCTCCTCGGTGACGAACCGCCGCTGGCGGGCCATGAGGTCGCCGAAGTCCACGGCGTGGCCGTCGAACTCGGGGCCGTCGACGCAGGCGAACCGGGTCTCGTCGCCGACGTGCACCCGGCACCCGCCGCACATGCCGGTGCCGTCGACCATGATCGGGTTCAGGCTCACCACGGTGCTGATGCCGTGCGGGCGGGTCGTCTCCGCGCAGGCGCGCATCATGATCGGCGGTCCGATCGCGATCACCCGGTCGATGTCGTCGTGCTCGGCCATCGCCTGCTCGAGCCCGAGCGTCACCAGCCCCTGGATCCCCGCCGATCCGTCGTCGGTGCAGATGATCAGCTCGTCGCAGGCGCTGCGGAACTTCTCCTCCCAGAAGATCAGGTCCACGTTGCGGAACCCGACGACCCCGATGACGTAGGCGCCCTGTTCCCGCAGTGCCCGGGCCTGGGGGTACACCGGCGCGACGCCGAGGCCGCCGCCGACGCAGACCGCCTTGGTGACGCCGCGGAAGTCTGCCGGACGACCGAGCGGCCCCACGACCGCGTACAGCTCGGTGCCGACGCGGCAGCGCTGCTGGAGCTCCCTGGTCGTCTTGCCGATCGCCTGCACCACGAGCGTGAAGGTGCCTGCCTCACGGTCGAAGTCCGCGATCGTCAGCGGGACGCGTTCACCGTGGTCGTGGCCCAGCACGAGGACGAACTGACCCGGTTCGGCGACCCGCGCCAGCCGCGGGTGGTGGATCTCGAGCAGGAAGGTCACGTCCGAGAAGTCTTCGCGCCGCGTCACCTGGAACGGGCTCGGTGCTGCGTCGGCACGGCAGCGGCGGTCGTACCGCACCCGGGCCTCGGCGATCTCCTCGCGCAGCTCCGGGACGAGCCGGTCCCGGGTGGCTCGGGCCTCGTCGAGGTCGCGTGTCTGGGTCGACCGACGCAGGTCGTACCCGAGCTCGCCGCGCAGGGACGGTGGCACGGAGACCTTCACCCACCAGACGTTGCCCCGCCGGAACAGGTACCGGGTGTCCATGGCAGCCCCCTCCCCGGGGCTGGGACGCGACGCGGGACCCGCGGCACGCCACAGCTGTCCCTGTGCACCGTGTCCAGTCTGTACCTGAGGGCGTGCCCTCGCCTGAGTCGTTGGTCCCGACTCGGGTGCAGGCTCCGGGGAACTAGCGTTCGTCGGGGAGCGCGCCGACACGCATGACGATCGAGGGACTGACGCATGACACGGACGTCCGACAGCGAACCGATCGTCGTCACGGGACTCGTCGAGGCGTTGCCGGTCGCAGCTTCGGCGACGACGTCCCGCAGCCTCGTGGACAACGAGGAGGTGCGCGTCGTCGCGTTCAGCTTCGACGCGGGCGAGGAGCTCACGGAGCACACCGCGGCGTTCCCGGCGGTGGTGACCCTCCTGACAGGTGCCGTTCGGTTCGACGTGGCGGGCTCGTCGCACGAGCTGTCCCCGGGTGACTGCGTGTACCTCCCTGCGGGGGAACCGCACTCCCTGGTGGCGCAGGTGCCGTCGCACCTCTCGCTCGCGCTCCTGCGTCGCCGCTCGGGGTAGGCCGCGGCGGTGTCCACCGGGCCCGGATCGTGGACCGGGCGTCCTCGCCCGTCAGCGGCAGGCGGCCGTGCGCAGGATCGCGGTGGCCGTGGCCAGGAGCTCGTCGGTCGTGCCGTTGCCGGGTGGCTGGAGCAGCCACACGAAGTCGCCGCAGGCGAAGCCGAGCTCGGCGGCGATCGACCAGGGGGGTGCGTCGTCGCCCGGTTCCGTCACCCGGACCTCGGTGCCGTCGATGAGCTCGACCCGGGTGGGGCCGTCGTGGTAGCGCGGCACGGTCGGGTCGAACCAGCCGGTCGGGGCGACGTCGGCGACCGAGATCTGCCCGTTCGGTGACACGAACTGCAGGTGGCCCTCCTCGGAGCCGAGCTCGGCGGGTTCGGCGATGTCGACCTGGCGCATGCCGGCCGCCTCGAGCACGGCGATCCCGTGGCGCTCGGCAGCCAGCAACGCGTCGTCGGTGCCGCCGTCGTGCCCGCGGTCGGCGAGCCAGTCCTTCGCTGCCGCGCCGAGGCTGAACCCGACGTGGCCGACGACGAACGTCTCGCCGCTGTCGAGCGTGCCCGCCCAGGTCGTGCGCGCGTCGTCGAGCCACTCGCCCTCGGTGGCGCCCACGAGCACGTCGACGGTGGCCTCGGCGCCGTACGGCGTCGTCGGCGAGTCCGACGTCTGCACGAGCCAGGCCGCCCGCGTGTCGGTCCACGCCGCGACCAGCAGCCGCTCGTCGTCGTCGACGGCCGCGGCCACCAGCAGGCCACAGTCGAGGCCGAGGCGGCGTGCGTAGCCGTCACCGGTGGTCGTGCGTTCCACGAATCGGTTGCCAGCGACGTCCGTCGACCACGCGTCACCCGCAGCCAGCCGGGCGGCCGCGAGGGCAGCCTCCACGGTCGCCAGCACGATCGTGTCGTCACAGGTGGCCGCAGGGGCCGGTGTCGGCGGGGGTGTCGGTCCCGCGGTCGCGGGGGGTGCTGGCGCCGTCAGGGCGGGCGGCGCCGACGCTGGTGGCGTCGTGGGGCCGTCCGCAGGCGCGTCGACCTGACCCGCGCACCCGGCGAGGACGAGCGCGAGGGCCACCAGTGGGCCGACCATTCCGCACCGCATGCCACCAGCCTCGCCGGTCGGCCCAGGGCTGCCAGTGCCGAAGGTCTTGGAGCTGGTGGGGTCAGGTGCGCTCCCGCAGCGTGAGCGCGGCCACGCCGAGCACGATGACGCCGAAGAGCGGAAGGCCCCAGACCGCGCCGACGTCGGCGGCCGCGGACGTGCCGGCGACGACCTCCTGCAGGA
>JBFKQZ010000103.1:0-10259 GCA_041627475.1 Nitriliruptoraceae bacterium
CCGAGGTCGCCGAGCTGGGCATCCAGCGGGCCCGCGCCCGTGCATCGGTCCGGATCGCCCAGGCGTTTCTCGCCGGTGATCTGGGCAAGGGGCGTCCGGCGCGGCCCACGGGGGTGTGGCACGTCGACGTCGCGGACGCCACGGTCGACCGGTTCGCCCAGATGCTGCGGATGGTCGGCACGAACCGCCAGATGGTGCCGGTGTCGCAGCGGCTGCTGGCGACGCTCGCCGACCAGGCCGACCACGTCGTCGCGCTGCGCGACGGGGCCCGGCCCCTCGACGAGCTCGCGGTCGACGCCGACGACGTCCCCGCCAAGGTCCGCCGTGCGGTGCTCGGTCGGGACCGGGGCTGCCGGTTCCCCGACTGCGGCCGTGCCCGGATGCAGGTCCACCACCTCGTCCCCCGCTCACGCGGCGGCACCCACGCACCCGACAACCTCATCGGGCTGTGTTCGTTCCACCACCTCCGCTACATCCACCGGCTGGGCTGGCAGATCCACCTCGCCCCCGACACGGGACTCGTGACGTGGACCAACAGCCGGACCGGGACCGAGATCGGGACCATGCCGATCGGCGCCCGTCCACCGCCCCGACGTGACCCGTCCCAGCTGCCTGTGTGGGCTGCGCCGCCGTTGGCGCCGCCGCCCGACCACACCGAACCGCCCGCCCCGGACCTGGTGCCGGTCGGCTGGACCTGCCCGCCCCCCGACCTCCACACCTGACGGCCGTCGACCTTCGCGTCCGGTCGCGAGCCTGCACCCCGACGCCGGACGGCGATCGGGGCACGGGTGCTGGTTGCGGCCACCGGACCGGTGCGAGCGTGGCAGCATGGCTGCACCGAACGGGAGCGGAACGATGTCCACGCCGAGCGCGTCCTATGCGATCACGATGCGACTGCACCTCGACCTCGACGACCACCAGGCCCTCGGGCGGGTGACGACAGCGGTCGGTGAGCTCGGTGGTGCCGTCACCGCCGTCGACTTCGTCGACACCTCGCGGGAGCACAGGACCGTCGACGTGACCGTGAACGCCCACGACGGCGAGCACGCCGACGAGGTCGCTGCCACCGTCGACGGCCTCGAGGGCATCGCGGTGCACCGGACCTCCGACCGGACGTTCCTGCTGCACCTGCGGGGGAAGCTCGAGGTGAATCCCACGGTCTCGCTCAAGACCCGCGACGACATGTCGATGGCCTACACGCCGGGTGTGGCTCGGGTCTGCCTTGCGATCGCCGACCAGCCGGACGACGCGGCCCGGTTGACCATCAAGGGCAACACCGTTGCGATCGTCACCGACGGCTCGGCCGTCCTCGGTCTGGGGAACATCGGTCCCACCGCTGCGCTCCCCGTCATGGAGGGCAAGGCCGCGCTGTTCAAGGAGTTCGCTGGCGTGGACGCGTGGCCGGTCTGTCTCGACACACAGGACACCGACGAGATCGTGGCGATCGTGCAGGCCCTCGCGCCCGTCTATGGCGGCGTCAACCTCGAGGACATCGCCGCGCCCCGGTGCTTCGAGATCGAGGAGCGCCTGCGCGAGTCGTTGGACATCCCGGTCTTCCACGACGACCAGCACGGCACGGCGATCGTCGTCCTGGCAGCACTCCACAACGCCCTGCGTCTGGTCGGCAAGGACCTCGCCGACATCCACGTCACGATGGCCGGTGCGGGGGCAGCTGGTGTGGCGATCACCAAGCTCCTGCTGCGCGAGGGTGTCGCCGACGTCGTCGTCTGTGACAGCAGGGGCGTGATCCACGCGGACCGCGAGCTCGGTGACAGCTCCAAGGAGTGGCTGGCCGCGAACACCAACCGGGCGGGCCGCACCGGCGGGCTGGTCGACGCGCTCGACGGTGCCGACGTCTTCATCGGGGTGTCGGGGCCGGACCTGTTCGACGCGAGCGAGCTCGCCCGCATGGCCGACGACCCGATCGTGTTCGCGCTCGCGAACCCCGACCCGGAAGTGGACCCGACGGAGGCGATGGCGTACGCCGCCGTGGTCGCCACCGGGCGGTCGGACTACCCGAACCAGATCAACAACGTGCTGGCGTTCCCCGGCATCTTCCGTGGCGCCCTCGATGCGCGTGCCCGCCACATCACGGAGGACATGAAGGTGGCGGCCGCACGGGCCATCGCGGACGTGGTGGATCAGGACGACCTCCACCCGGCCCACATCATCCCGAGCGTGTTCGACGCCGACGTCGCGCCCGCCGTGGCTCGTGCCGTGACCGAGGCCGTCGAGCGGGACGGCGCATGACCGGCGTCGAGCTCGACGTCCTGCCCGACCCGGTCGCCGTCTGTCAGTTCGACGCCGACGACCCACTCCCACCGTGGCTCGACCTCACCGACCGGCACCTGGTGTCGGTGACCCGCACCGCGACCGAGCTCTCGATCGTGACCCAGCAGGACGACGTGCCGCTCGGCGTCGTGGCGGAGCGCGGCTGGCGGGTCCTGGCCGTGCGGGGACCGCTGGCCTTCTCCCTGACCGGCGTCCTGGCGAGCCTCGCCCAGCCGCTCGCCGACGCCGGCATCCCGATCTTCGTGCTGTCGACCTACGACACCGACCTGCTGCTCGTGCGGGACGAGGCGGTGGACGAAGCCGTCGAGGTGCTGGCCGCCGCGGGGCACGTCGTGCATCGGCGTCGGTGAGGGCCGTACCGTCCGCGGCATGCTGACCACTGACGACCTGCAGACCTGGCGCGACCGTCTCGGTCGCGTCGGTGTCTGGACCGGTGGGCTGGACGGACTGCCGGCGACCGAGGTCGGTGCGGCCGCGGCACGGGTCGAGGCCGCCGGCGCCGGGTCGCTGTTCTTCGGCGAGGCCTACGGCCGCGAGGCGTTCACCCAGGCAGCCCTGGCGCTGGCCGGTACGGACACCCTCGTCGTCGGCACGGGGATCGCCAACATCCACGCGCGCGACCCGGTCGCAGCGCGGGCTGCCCAGGCGACGCTCGCGTCGTCGTCGGAGGACCGGTTCGTCCTCGGGCTCGGCGTCTCGCACCGCCCCATCGTCGAGGGGATGCGCAAGCACGAGTACGGCTCGCCGCTCACCGCGATGCGGTCCTACCTGGAGGGGCTCGGCGCGACGCAGCCGTTCGTGCCCGACCCGGCGAGTGGTCCAGTCCTCGTGGCGGCGCTCGGACCGCGGATGCTCGAGCTCTCCGCCGAGCACGCCGACGGCGCACACCCGTACCTGACGACGCCCGAGCACACGGCCACGGCCCGTGCCGCTGTCGGTCCCGACAAGCTCCTCGTGGTGGAACAGGCGGCGAGCCTCGTCGCCGACACCGACGAGCACCAGCGGCGCGCCCACACGCACCTCGAGATCTACACCGGGCTGCCGAACTACCGCAACAGCTGGACCCGCCTCGGCTTCACCGACGAGGACTACGTGCGCGGTGGGTCGCGACGGCTCAAGGACGCACTCGTGCCACACGGCCTCGACGCCTCGGTGGCCGCCGTGCAGGCGCACCTCGACGCCGGTGCGGACCACGTGGTGGTCCAGGTCCTCGGTGAGCACCCCCTGCACCTCGACCTCGACGGCGTCGCGGCCGTCCTGGAGGCAGCCCGATGACCGTCGCACCCACCGGCGCCTCGCACGTGCTCGTCGTCGACGACGACGAGCTGATCACCGAGCTGCTGGCCGAGTCGCTGCGCGCCCGGGGGCACGGGGTGTCGGTCGCGGCGACCGGAGCGGAGGCGCTCGACGTCCTCGCCGAGCGCGGTGCCGACCTCGTCGTGTCCGACGTCAACATGCCCGACCTCAACGGGTTCGAGCTGCTCCGGCTCCTGCGCGGCGACCCCGGGACGCGCTGGCTGCCGGTGATGCTGCTGACGTCCCGGACGGACAGCTCGGACGTCGTGCACGGCCTGAGCCTCGGCGCGGACGACTACATCAGCAAGCCCTTCCGGCTCGAGGAGGTCGTCGCGCGCATCGAGGGCCGTCTCGCCCGGCCGCCGGTCCCGCTCGAGGACCTGCGCGTGGACAGCTCGACGGGCCTGCTCGCACGGGAGCAGCTGGACGAGGAGCTGCGTCGCGAGTTCGGCCGCTTCACCCGCGGAGGTGCGGAGGGCTGTGTCGCCGTGATCGGGCTGGCTGAGCTCGAGGGCATCGAGGTGCGCCTGGGCGCGACCGCGTCGGACGCCGCCCTGCGCGAGGTCGCCAGCCTGCTGCTGGCGAGCCTGTCACCGCTGGACCTCGTCGGGCGGATCGACAACACGCACGTCGGCGTGCTCCTCCCGGAGACGGCACCTGCGGACGCGCGACGTCGGCTCGAACAGGCGACGGCCCGGATCGCGGGTGCGACGCTGCCGGTCGGGCGTGAGCGCCTGCGTGCCACGCCCAGCACCGGCTTCATCCCGTTCGACGACGCCGACTCGGCGGAGCAGCTGCTGGCGCGTGCCCGGGTGGCACTCGACTACGCCACGGCCCACCTCGACCTGGTCCCGCTGCAGTGGCAGCACCGGATGGACAAGGACGTCGAACGACAGCGAGCCGAGGCCGAGCGCCTCCGTCACGGCGAGACGGTGGGCACGCTGTGGCGCCGCGTCCGCACGCCGGTCCAGGTCGCCCTGACGTTCGTCCTCGGGGTCGTGCTGCCGTACCTCGCCTACGCCGCGCTGGACGAACGCGGCATCGACGTCACGCCCTTCATGTACGTCGTCGTCGTCGTGACCCTTGCCGTGACCGGTGGCCTGATCACGCTCGAGGGCATGCTCTCGGTGCGCGTGGCCGACCCGCCGGAGGAGCCCGGCGAGCCCTACCCGCCAGCGTCCGCCGTCATCGCCGCCTACCTGCCCAACGAGGCTGCGACGATCATCGAGACGCTCGAGGCGTTCCTGCGCGTGTCCTACCCGGCCGGCCTGCAGGTCGTCCTCGCCTACAACACGCCCGAACCGATGGCCGTCGAGACGCTGCTGCACGACCTCGCCGACCGCCACGAGCGGCTGACGGTCGTCCGCGTGGAGGGCTCGACCTCGAAGGCCCAGAACGTGAACGCGGCGCTGGCGCAGATCACGGGACGCTTCGTGGGGGTCTTCGACGCCGACCACCACCCCGACCCCGACAGCTTCCGGCGGGCGTGGCGCTGGCTCTCCAACGGCTACGACGTGGTCCAGGGGCACTGCCTCGCACGCAACGGCGACGCGTCGTTCGTCGCGAGGATGGTCGCGGTGGAGTTCGAGGCCATCTACGGCGTCGCGCACCCGGGCCGTGCCCGCATGCACGGCTTCGGGATCTTCGGTGGGTCCAACGGCTACTGGCGGACCGACCTGCTGCACGAGGTCCGCATGCGTGGCTCGATGCTGACCGAGGACATCGACTCGTCGCTGCGCGTGCTCGAGAGCGGCGGTCGGGTCCGGTCCGACCCGCGGCTGGTGTCCCGCGAGCTCGCGACGACGACACTGCGGCAGGTCTGGAACCAGCGCATGCGCTGGGCCCAGGGGTGGTTCCAGGTGTCGTTGGAACACCTGTGGCGCGGTCTGCGGTCGCGCGACCTCACGCTGCGGCAGAAGCTCGGGCTCGTGCACCTGCTGGCGTGGCGGGAGCTCTACCCGTGGGTGTCGCTGCAGATGTTCCCCATCATCGCGTTCTGGTTGGTGCGTGGCGACCCGATCGACTGGGTCGTCCCGATCTTCGTGCTGACGACCCTGTTCACGACCAGCGTCGGACCGCTGCAGACGTGGTTCGCGTACCGCAACGCCGACCCGCAGATCAAGCAGCACCGTCGCTGGTTCTGGCAGTTCCTGCTGTTCTCGTCCCCGTTCTACACCGAGTACAAGAACCTCATCGCCCGGACGGCGCAGGTCAAGGAGGCCATGGGCGAGCGCGACTGGCGCGTCACGCCGCGCAGCGCCGACGCCGAGACTGCGCAGGAGGCCTGACGTGGCACGCGTCCTGCTGGTCGACGACGACCCCGACCTGCGACTGATCATCGCGACCGGGCTCGAGGCCGTTGGCGGCTTCGAGGTGGACGTCGCGGCGTCCGGGCCCGAGGGGATCGAGGCCGCGCGGCGCCGACGTCCCGACATCGTCGTGCTCGACGTCAAGATGCCGGGCATGGACGGCCCGGCGACGGTGGGCGCCTTCCGCCGCGAGGCTCGGTTGGCCGACCTCCCGGTCGTGCTGCTCACTGCCTCGATCGGGCCGGAGGGGCGCGCCGCACTCGCCGACCTGGACGTCGCAGCCGTGCTGGCCAAGCCCGTGGATCCCACGTCACTGGCCTTCACGCTCCGCGGGCTGCTCGAGCAGCGGCCCCAGGACGGTGCGTCGACGGACAGCGACATGATGGCCGGCCTCGTGCGTGACATGTGGTCCCGGCTCCGCCCCCGCGTGCTGACGCGCCTCGACGACCTCGATGCCGTCCAGCGGCGCGCCGAGGCCGGGCAGCTGACGACCCAGGAGCGGGAGGGTGCGCTCGTCGAGGCCCACCGCCTGGCGGGGTCGCTGGGGACGTACGGCTTCCACGACGCCTCCGAGGCAGCCCGCCGGGCCGAGCAGGTCCTCGAGCACGACCCGCTCGACGTCGCCGCACTCGGGCGCGTGCTCGCGCAGCTGCGGCGGGGTCTCTCGGCCTGACGAGGCGCGGACGGGTCGCGAGCGGTGGTTAGCATGCAGGGGCCCCGGCCGGAGACCTCCAGCACGTGACCGACCACACCCTCGTCCTGGGCATGATCGGTGCCGGTCAGCTCGCCCGCATGACGCACCAGGCGACGATCGGGCTCGGCATCGACCTGCGGGTGCTCGCGGCGGAGCCCGACGACAGCGCGGCCGTCGTGCTCCCCGGCGCGACGGTCGGCGACTGGCACGACCTCGACGACCTCGACCGGTTCGCCGACGGCTGCGACGTCGTCACGTTCGACCACGAGCTCGTGCACCCGGACCACCTCGCGGCGCTCGAGGACCGCGGCCACGTCCTGCGGCCCAGCGCCGCTGCCGAGCGGTTCGCGCAGGACAAGCGCTACCAGCGCGAGCAGCTGTCGGCCGCCGGGTTCCCGGTCCCGCGCTTCCGTGCCGTGGCCTCGGCCGACGACCTCGTGGCGCTCGGTGACGAGACTGGATGGCCGGTCGTCGCCAAGGCCGTCCGCGGCGGCTACGACGGCCGCGGCGTGTGGGTCCTCGACGACGCCGCTGCCGCCCGGGCCCTGGTCGACGAGCTGACCGACACCGACACTGAGCTGCTCGCCGAGGAGCACCTCGACCTCGAGCTGGAGCTGGCCGTCGCCGTCGCACGCCGTCCTGGCGGCGACCAGGTCCGGTACCCGGTCACCGAGACGGTCCAGGAGGACGGCATCTGCGTGGAGCTGGTCGTGCCGGCACCGGTCGCCGACGACCTGCGTGACCAGGCGGCGGAGCTGGCCGGTGCGGTCGTCGACCACGTGGGCGGTGTCGGGATCGTGGCGGTCGAGCTGTTCCTCGCCACCGACGGCCGGCTGCTGGTCAACGAGCTCGCCCTGCGGCCCCACAACTCCGTGCACTGGAGCATCGAGGGCGCCCGGACGTCGCAGTTCCAGAACCACGCCCGGGCCGTGCTCGACCTCCCACTCGGGGACACGTCGCTCGCGGCGCCCGCGGTGGCGACGGTCAACGTGCTCGGACCGGCCGACGGCTCCGACCCGAGGCACCGTCTCGACGGTGCGCTGGCCGTCGAGGGCGCGGCGGTCCACCTCTACGGCAAGGACCCGCGCCCGGGCCGCAAGCTCGGGCACGTCACGGCGGTGGCCGACACCGTCGAGGAGGCACGCGCGCACGCCCGCCGGGCCGCTGCCAGACTCACCGGTGAGGAGGACGACCGATGACCGACACACAGCCGCTCGTCGGGGTCGCCATGGGCAGCGACTCCGACCTCGACGTGATGCAGCCCGCGATCGACGTGCTGGAGGACTTCGGGGTCCCGCACGAGGTCCGCGTGATGAGCGCGCACCGCCGAGCCCACGAGATGCTCGACTACGGCACGACCGCCGCGGAGCGTGGGCTCAGGGTCATCATCGCCGGCGCGGGCGGCGCGGCCCACCTGCCCGGGATGCTCGCGTCGGTGACGTCCTGCCCGGTGATCGGCGTCCCGGTGAAGCTCCGCGCCCTCGACGGCATGGACTCGCTGCTGTCGATCGTGCAGATGCCCCGCGGGGTCCCGGTCGCGGCCGTCGCGATCGACAACGGCCAGAACGCCGGCCTCCTCGCCGTGCGCATCCTGGCCACGGCCGACGACGACCTGCGCGCGAAGCTCGACGAGCACCGTGCCGAGATCGCGGAGAAGTCCGCGGAGGCCGACAGGCGGGTCCGCACCCGGTCCGGCGACGAGGGCGGCTTCGGCTTCAAGCCGCGCTGACCTACAGGAACGTGCTCGCGTACCGCGTCAGCGTGCGGACGTAGTTCGCGCGCTCGAACTGGGCCGGGTCGGCGACGGCACGCTGGCTGACGCTGCCCTTCAGCTGCTCGATGGAGTCGTACCCGCGCTCCTCGCACCACGCCTCGAGCTCGTCCAGCACCTCGCTGACCAGCCCCGGCCCCTCGTGCAGCAGCGCCGAGGCCATCATCGCGACGTCGGCACCGGCCAGCAGCACCTTCAGCACGTCGCGGGCCGTGTGCACGCCCGTGGTCGCTGCCAGTGAGACCTCGACACGGCCGTGCAGGATCGCGATCCACCGCAGTGGCAGGCGCAGCTCGTCCGAGGTGCTCAGCACCAGGTTCGGCGTCACCTCGAGCGTCTGCAGGTCGATGTCGGGCTGGTAGAACCGGTTGAACAGCACGAGGCCCTTCGCGCCGGCGAACGCCAGTTGACCCGCGAGGTGGGCGAAGGCGCTGAAGTACGGGCCGAGCTTGACGGCGACCGGGATGTCCAGCGCAGCCGCGACCTCGGTGACGATCTCGATCGTCTCGTTCTCGATCCGCACGCCCGACGTCTCGGCGTTGGCGGCGATGCGGTAGACGTTCATCTCGAGCGCGTCCGCGCCGGCGTCCTCGAGCAGCTGGGCGTACTTGACCCAGCCACCCGGGGTCACGCCGTTGAGCGAGGCGATCACCGGGATGTCGAGTCGCGCCTTCGCGTCCTCGAGGTGCGTGAGGTAGCCCGCGGGGCCGGTGTTGTAGTCCCGCAGCTCCGGCAGGTAGCCGCCGGCCGCCTCGGGGTGGGCCCCGTACGTGACGTCGAGCAGGTCGTGCACCGCGAGTGCGTCGTGCGTGATCTGCTCCTCGAACAGCGACGGCAGCACCACGGCGCCGACACCCGCGGCCTCGAGGGCGATCAGCTGGTCGAGCCGGCCCGTCAGCGGTGACGACGACGCCACGATCGGCGACCGCAGGGGCAGTCCGAGGTAGGTGGTGCGCAGGTCGGTCATGCCGGTCCCTCCTCGGCGAAGCGGTCGTCGGTCTGCTCGTCGGTGAGCGTCCGCTCGACCCCGGCCAGCTGCTCGTAGTAGCGCCATCGCTCGTCGACGTCGGCCTGGGCCATCGCGGCCAGCTGGGCCGCACGCTCGGGGTCGCTGCGGCGCAGGACCTCGTAGCGGCCCTCCTCCCGCGTGAAGTCGACCAGCGGCAGCGTCGGGCGCTTCGAGTCGAGCTGGAACGGGTGGGCGTGCTCCTCGGGCTCGGGGTGGTAGCGGTACAGCGGCCAGTAGCCGGACTTCACCGCCTGGTCCTGCTGCTGCATCGATCTGGTCATGTCGATGCCGTGCGCGATGCAGGTCGAGTAGGCCAGGACGAGCGACGGGCCCGGCCACGCCTCTGCCTCGCGCAGGGCGCGGACGGTGTGCATCTGGTTGGCACCCATCGCGATCTGCGCGACGTAGACGTCGCCGTACTGCGTGGCCAGCAGCCCGAGGTCCTTCTTCGACGTCGGCTTGCCGGCGACCGCGAACTTCGCGACCGCACCGCGAGCCGTCGCCTTGGAGGCCTGGCCACCGGTGTTGGAGTAGACCTCCGTGTCCATCACGAGGATGTTCACGTCCATCCCCGACGCGAGCACGTGGTCGAGCCCGCCGTAGCCGATGTCGTAGGCCCAGCCGTCGCCACCGATGATCCAGTGGCTCTGCCGGACCAGGTGGTCGGCCAGCTCCGCGAGCCGCGCCGCCTCCGGTCCGGCGGCACCGGCCAGCGCCTCGCGCAGCGCCGCCACCCGTTCCCGTTGCGCGGCGATCCCCGCGTCGGTGCGCTGGTCCGCGCCACGGATCGCGTCGACGAGCTCGCCACCGACCTGCTTGCGGAGACGTCCGAGGAGCCGGTCGGCCGCCGCGGCCTGGCTCTCGTGGGCGAGGCGCAGGCCGAGGCCG
>JBFKQZ010000104.1:0-10244 GCA_041627475.1 Nitriliruptoraceae bacterium
CGAAGGTGTTCATCACCAACGCGGTTTACGGGAACCTGATGATGGTGGCCGCGCGCACCGATCCCGACGCGCCGGCGGCCCACGGCACGTCCATGTTCCTGGTGGAGCAGAAGACGCCGGGGGTGAACATCGTGCGCAAGCTGGACAAGATGGGCTGGCGCTGCTCGGACACCGCGGAGCTCTCGTTCACCGACGTCCGCGTCCCGGTCGACAACCTCGTGGGCGAGGAGGGCCACGGCTTCGCCTACATCGGCGAGAACTTCGTCGGTGAGCGCATCGGCCTGGCGGTGCACGGCTACGGCCTCGCGCAGCGGTGCCTCGACCTGACGGTGCAGTGGTGTCGTGACCGCGAGACGTTCGGTCGCCCGCTCATGGGCCGGCAGGTGGTGCGGCACAAGCTGGTCCGCATGCGCGAGTCCATCGAGGCCTCCCGTGCGTACACGCGCCAGGTGACCCTGCGCGCTGCGGCGGGGGAGCAGGTCGTCGCCGAGGCGTGCATGGCCAAGAACATGGCGGTCGCGACCGCCGAGTTCGTCGCCGACGAGGCCGTCCAGCTCCACGGCGGGATGGGCTACATGACCGGCACCGAGGTCGAGCGGCACTACCGCGACGCGCGGCTGCTCGGCATCGGCGGCGGCGCCACGGAGGTGCTGACCGATCTCGCCGCGAAGCTCCTCGGCTACGGCTGAGCGTCCAGCCGCTGGCCCGGACGGATGTGCGCGGATGCGCACACATCCGAGGTCGGGAGGCTCTTTCCGGACGAGACTGCGCGTCGGCGCACACTCTCGCGCACGGTCGCCTCGCGCGCACCGCAGCGCGGCTCCCTCCACGCCCGGGAACCGGCGTGCTCGCCGTGGCGTCAGAGTTGGTGCAGGCTGTCGCTGCCAGAAGGACCGAGCATGAGCACCCGCCTCCTCCCCGCCGTGGCCACGGCCGCCGTGATCGGACTCGTCGCGGGTGCCGCCGGCGTGTGGCTGCTCGACGACGACGGGCGGCCGGACGTCGGCGACTCGACGATCGCGCCCTCGATCATCGGCGCGCCGGACGGCACGATCCTCGCCGCCGGCCTCGAGCACGCCCAGAGCTGTGACGACCTCGCGGCGACGATGCAGGCACTCACCGAGGAGTACGGCCAGTCCGGTCGTTGGTTCGGTGGACCGATGCCGATGGCCGCCGAGACCACGGCGGACGCCGGCGGCGCCGACGAGATGGCCAGCGACGACGGCGCGAGCCTCGCCGCGACCGACCAGGGGTCGCTCGACGCCACCAACGTGCAGGAGATCGGCGTCGACGAGCCCGACATCGTCGAGCGGCTGACCGAGGACCTCCTCGTCGTCGGGACCGAGGGGATGCTGCGCGTCGTGGACACCAGCGGTGCGACGCCGGTCGTCCGCGGCGAGCTGGCGGTGCAGGAGTGGGGCGGCGACCTCGGGTTGTTCCGGATCAGCGACACCCGCGTCGCGGTCCTCGCGCAGGGCGAGGGTCTGGTCCGGGCGGACCTCGCGACCTCGATGATCCGGCCCGGGGGCTGGGGGACCAGCGTCGTGGCGCTGGTCGACGTCGCCGACCCCGACCGACCGCGTGAGGTCTCACGCATGGAGGTCGAGGGCTGGACGATCGACGCCCGCGCGGTCGACGGGATCCTGCGGCTGGCCGTGCGCAGCGAAGGCCCACAGATCGACATCTACGCGCAGGGGGAGTTCGACGTCGAGCGTGACTTCGACTGGGAGAACGCCACCGACGAGGACTACGAGCGCTTCGACCGTGAGTACCAGGCCGAGTACGAGCGCCGGATGGAGGAGGCGCTGGCGCAGCTCCAGCCCGAGCACTGGCAGCCGTACGCGTCCGTCGACGGTCGCACGCTGCCGCTCGTCGACTGCGACCGCATCGGGTTCCCGACCTCGTTCGCCGGTCTCGGCACGCTCACGCTGGCCGCGATCGACGCCCGCGGTGACAGCCTCGCGATCGACGACAGCGAGGCCGTCGTGACCAGCGGCGAGAACCTCTACGCCACGACCGACCGGGTCGTCATCGCCACGACCCGCTGGGACGTCCAGCCGATGCCGGAGCCCGAGCCGGTCCCGCTGCCGGAGCCGGAGCCGACCTTCGAGCCGGGTGAGCCCGCCCCCGAACCCGAGCCCGAGCCCCTCCCGGGCGAGGAGGAGACCGAACCCGCCGAGCCGGAGGCCCCGGCGCCCAGCGAGGAGGAGACCGTCGAGGTCGAGGTCCTGCCGATGATCGCCCCGCCGTGGATGGGCTGGGGCGGGATGACGGACCTGCACGTCTTCGACGTCGAGGGGACGCTCGTCAGCCACGTCGCCTCGGGCACGGTCGACGGCAACCTGCTCAACCAGTACTCGATGTCCATCCACGAGGGCGTCCTGCGCACCGCGACGACCGCCTTCGTCGACGGCAGGACCGAGTCGCTCGTGACGACGTTCCGCGTCGAGGGGACGGACCTCGTCCAGCTCGGCCAGGTCGGCGACCTGGGCCCGAACGAGGACATCCAGGCCGTCCGCTTCATGGGCGACACCGCCTACGTCGTGACGTTCCGGAGGACGGACCCGCTGTACGTGGTCGACCTCAGCGACCCGACCGCCCCCCGCACGCGAGGTGAGCTGAAGATCGAGGGCTACTCGGCCTACCTCCACCCGCTCGGCGGCGGGCAGCTGCTCGGGATCGGGCAGGACGCCGACCCCGAGACCGGGATCACCCGTGGCGTCCAGGTGTCGACCTTCGACGTCGTCGACCCGACCGCGCCTGCCCGGATCGACGTCGACGTCACACCCGACAGCCACAGCGAGGTCGAGTGGGAGCCGCACGCGCTGACCGTGACGGCCGACCGCCTCGCGGTCGTCCCGGTGGAGATCTGGGACGCGAGCCCGAACGGCCGCCTCGGGGCGCTGCTCTACCGCATCAGCGGGACGGGCGAGCTCCAGCGGGTCGGGATGCTGAACTCCGGCGGGGACTGGCAGCTGCGACCGCGGCGCACGGTCGACCTCGGCGACCAGCTGCTCACCATCGGTGAGCGTGGCGTGATCGCCTGGGACCGCACCGACTTCCGGGTGCTGGACACCGTGCGCTTCGGGACGCCGTCGTTCCAGGGCGCCGAGGAGGAGTTCGGCGACATGGGCGGCGGCGAGCCGGGGTTCGAGCGCTAGGTCGCGCGTTCGTCGAGGGCGTCGAGGACCCGTTGCAGCGTGCGCAGGCGCAGCATCGCGACCTCGTCGCCCGTCGACACGAAGTAGCGCTTGTCCCTGTCCGGCTCGTCGCGGCAGGCGTCGCACCCGAGCCCGCGGGCCTCCAGCACCTCGGGGCCGGCCCAGGTCCAGGCGGTCCCGTCCCTCCCGTCGTCGCGGTCCGGCCAGTCACGCTTGAGCCGGAAGACCGGGTGGCTGCCGACGATGCGCGCGACGTACGGCTTCGGGCCGCGGGTGCTGCTGGGCAGCGTGATCGCGCCCGGGGTGACCTGGACCGGACCGTGGGGGCACAGCTCGAGGCTGTCGGCGAACGACGCCCGCCGGGCCTGCTTGTCGAGGCGGTGCACCTCCGCGACCACGGCGTCCACGAGCCCCGCGTGACGGCGTCCGTCCCAGCCCAGCGCCTCGGCCCCGGCCTTGGCACGCGCCCGCACACCACCCGGCAGGCCCTTGGCCGCCTTCTCCGCGTCCGGCCACAGCCGCGTCGGGTCCTCGACGGGGAACGGGACCATGGCGAGCAGGTCGAGTGCCGCGCCCCCGCCGGGCCGTACGGCGGCGACCGCGGTGACGAGCAGCGACCAGTCCGGCGGCGGTCCGGGCGTCCGGGCAGCGTCGGAGGCCTCGGTCACCGCCGTGACGAGCAGGTCGTCGTCGAGCTCGCCGTCCTGCGCCAGCCCGACGAGTGCCGGCCACGGGTCGCGCTCGCCCGGTGCGGCGAGCCAGCCGCCGACCAGCAGCGACGCGAGGTCCTCGGGGCGGTTGGGATGCCGCAGCAGGCTGCGCAGGACCTGCATGTCGGGGCGGTCGCCCGGCGTCGGGTCGGGCCGCTCCTCCGCGCCGTGCATGATCGCGGCCTCGGCGAGCAGGCCCTCGACGTCCCAGGCGCAGAGGTCGGTCGCGACGTCGCGCAGGACCGCGGTGGGGGTGGTCGGGTCCACCGCCCGGCCGAAGGCCCAGTCGGCCCGGGCGGCCGGTGTCTCGAGCGCCGGGTCCTCGACCGGGTCGACCCAGGTGTCCTCCTCACCGAACTCGCCCTCGAACGGGTCGACCCACACGTCCTCGGGCACTGCGTGCTGCCCGGGCGTGTCCCAGTCGTCGGGCACGTCGCCACCCCCGACGGGGCCGAACTCGGCGTCGGGGTCGTAGCTGCGCACGGACGGGGGCATGACGACGACCGTACGAGGAGGGCGTGACACGACGCCGCAACGCGGTCGGACCGCGACCGGGCGCGGGCACGGTGCGCGGGTCCTGTCGCACCGGCCCCGTACCGTGCCGCGCGCTGGTCGGTGGAGGTCGAGGCGTGGCGGACGAGGCGCGGTTCCGCGCGGTGCGTGCGGTCGCACGGGCACGGGTGCCCGTGCTGCTGTGGGGCGAGCCGGGCATCGGCAAGACCGCGTTCGTCGAGGCGCTCGCCGCGGCGGACGGCGTGCCGCTCGAGGTCGTCGTCGGATCGATCCGCGAGCCCAGCGACCTCAACGGCCTGCCGGTCGTGACGGCCGACGGCGGCGTGGTCCTGGCCGCGCCGATGTGGGCCAAGCGGCTGGTCGAGGCCGGTGGCGGCTACCTCTTCCTCGACGAGCTCTCGACCGCGCCGCCGGCCGTGCAGGCGGCGATGCTGCGGGTGTGCAAGGAGGGGTGGGTCGGCGACGTCCGGCTGCCCGACGAGGTCGTGCGCATCGCCGCGGCCAACGACCTGGCCACCGCGGCCGACGGCTGGTTGCTCGCCCCGGCCACCGCGAACCGGTTCTGCCACGTCCAGTGGGCCGCGGACCTGGAGGACTGGCTCACCGGCATGACGGTCGGCTGGGACGCCGTGCGTCCCGACCCGACGACGACGTCGCCCGTGGACGCCGACGGTCGGCGCGCGGTCGTCCGGGCCCGCGTCGCCGCGTTCGTCCGCCACCGCCCGTCGCTGCTCCACGCCTGTCCGACCGACGCGACCGCGGCGGCCGGGGCCTGGCCGAGCCCACGCACGTGGGAGTACACGGCCGAGGCGCTCGCGCACCTGGCCGACCACGACCTCGACGCGCAGCAGGTCGTCGCCGGTGGGCTGGTCGGGGACGGTGCAGCGGTCGAGCTGCTGACCTGGTGGCACCACGACGACCTCCCCGACCCCGTCGAGGTCCTCGCCGACCCGTCGTTGGTCGACTGGGGCGACCGGGCGGACCGCGTCTGGGCGGTGCTCGGCGCCGTCGCCGCGCACACGGTGACCCGCGGCGACGCTGCCACCTGGACCGATGCGCTGGCCGTCGTCGAGGCGGCCGCGGCCGCCGACACGGGCGACCTCGCCGCGCCGTACGTGCAGGACCTCTTCCGCGTCCGACCCGAGGGCGTGCCCGTGCCGGCGTCGGTCGTCACGGCGTTCCGGCCCTTGTTGCAGCGTGCGGGTCTGGTCCCCGCGTGAGCGGCGCGACGGCGACGCTCCGTCCCCGCCCGCTGGCGGGTGACGAGCGCCAGGCCTACGCCGCGGCGCGGCTCCACGCGGTCCACCGGCTGATGCCGTACCTGGCGACGGCGGTCTTCCGGCTCCAGCCGTACGCCGTGGAGGGGCTGGGGACCTTCGGTGTGGACGGGTCCTGGCGGGTCTTCGTCGACCCTGACGTGCTCGAGCGCTGGGGCGTCCGGGTGAGCGCTGGCGTCCTGCTCCACGAGGTCGGTCACGCGCTGCGCGACCACGCCGGCCAGGCCGCGCTGCTGGGCAGCGACCTCGACCGGTACGCGTGGAACTGCTGCGGTGACGCGGCGATCAACGACGACCTCGTCGCCGCCGGGGTCACGCTGCCGGGCGGCCCGATCCTGCCCGGCGACCTGCGCGACGCCGCCGGAGAACCGATGCGTCCGGGCGGCACCGCGCTCGCGTACTACGACGCACTGCCGGTCCGCGAGGTCCACGAGCGGGTCGACGACGGCGTGGCCCGCCCGCCCGGTGCCGCACCGACCGGCGAGGTGGTCCGCGTGCCCGGCCGCCAGCAGGACCCGTCGACGTCCTGCGGCGGCGTCGCCGGCGCAGTCGTGCACGCCGTCGAGGCGCCGGACGGCGACCCGGGCGTCACGCCGGCCGAGCAGCGGCTGACCCGCCGCGCCGTCGCGCAGGCCGTCGAACAGGCGCACCGGTCCGCGCCGGGTTCGGTCCCGGCCGGGCTGCGGCGCTGGGCGGGTGACGAGCTCGCGCCGCCGCAGGTGCCGTGGCGTGACGTCCTGCGCGGTGCCGTCCGGCGCGGGCTGGCCAGCGCGGCGGGGGCCGTGGACACCACCTACACCCGGCCCTCGCGGCGGCGCGTGCCCGGCGTCGTCCTCCCCGGCACCCGACGCCCGGTCCCGAGCGTCGCCGTCGTCGTCGACACCTCCGCCTCGATGGGGGAGGAGGCCCTGCGCGCCGTGCTCGGTGAGGTCGAGGGGATCGCCCGGCAGGTCGGTGCCAGCGGCCAGCGACTCCGTGTGCTCGCGGTCGATGCGGCAGTGCACGAGGTCCGCTCGATCTCCCGCGCCGCCGAGATGGTCCTGGCCGGCGGGGGCGGGACGGACCTGACCCCGGGCCTGCACGCCGCGGTGCGGGGCCACCCACGTCCTGACGTCGTGGTCGTCTGCACCGACGGCTTCACCCCGTGGCCGGCCGAGCCACCCGCCCGCACACGCTGGGTCGTCGTGCTGGTCCGTGGGGCGGGCCCCGTCCACCACCAGCCGCCACCTGACCCGCCGGCCTGGGCCGACGTCGTCGACATCGAGGTCGCGGCGTGAGCGGCGAGCGGCCACAGCCACGGCGGCGCCGGGGGCGCCGGCTCGGCCCGCTCGTGCTGGCCGCGTTGCTGCTCGTGCTGGCGTCCCTGCCCCTGTTCGTGCTGCCGGCGGTCGACGAGCCGGAGGACGTCCGGGCCGCGCCCGTGGACGCGGTGCTGGTGCTCGGCGGTGGTGACGGCGAGCGGATCGCGACGGCGAGGAGCCTGCTGCCGCGCCTGCCCGAGCCAGCCCCGGTCCTGCTCCTCTCCGTGCCGTACGGCGCGCCGCTCCTGACCTGTGGCGCGCTGGACGCCGCGCCGGCGGTCGAGGTGCGGTGTCTCGTGCCCGAGCCGTTCACCACCTCCGGCGAGGCCGCCGTCGCCGTCACGATGGCGGCAGAGGCCGGGTGGGAACGACTCGTCGTGGTGACGTCCGACTACCACGTCACGCGGTCACGCGTGCTGTTCACGCGTTGTGCCGAGCGGCTCGCGCCGGGCCTGCGGGTCCTGTGGGTCGCCGGCGAGACCGAGCCGGTCACGCTGCGGGGCGCGTGGCGCATCGCGACGGAGTGGCCGAGCCTGCTCGCCACCCCCTGGGACCATGAACCGGTCTGCACGGGCGAGCCCGACTTCCCGGCCTGAGCTCAGTCCTCGGCGAGCAGCCGGGCCTTCTCGGCCTCGTACTCGGCGTCGGTCAGCTTGCCCCGGTCGTGCAGCTCGGCGAGCTCGGCCAGCTGCGAGGCGCGGTCCCGCGCGCGACCGCCGCCGGCCAGCTGGGTCGTGCGCTGCTCACGGACCGCGTAGACCTGCGACTGGAAGTCCTCGGGGTCGGGGACGTCCTCCAGGACCGTCGCGCTGGTCTCGCCCGACGACTCCAGCAGCACGTCGCCGTAGCCGAGCATGCGCTCGATGATCCGCTGGCTGAAGACGACGTTGCTGATCGACTCGACCGGGATCTCCTTGCTCGACCGGGTCAGGACGCCGGTGCGGACGACGATCCGCTCGGTCGTGAGCGCGTACAGCGTGAAGGCGCGCCGCACCAGCGGCGGGACACCGAGCCCGAGCAGGAAGACCAGCGACAGGACCGTGACCGCCGGGATCAGCCAGCCGGGAGGGTCGGGGACCTGGAACGCCGCGACCACGGCGCCCACGGTCAGGACGAACCAGAACGCGGGCGCGAGCAGGACCCGCCAGTGCGGGCGCAGCGCGACCACGACGTTCTCGTCGTCGGTGAGCAGACGTTCGGGGTACTTCGCCATGGCCAGGAGCCTAGGCCGCGGACGGTGGCGCAGGGCGGCGTGGCTACCGTCCCTCGCGTGGAAGGGGCACCGTTGGGCACATCGAAGCTGCGCGACCACCTCGGCACGTTCACCGCGGACCTGGCGGCGCGACACGGCACGCGCCCGGCCGTGCGGGACCCCCAGCCGACACCCGGCCTCCACGCGGGTGGCCTGCGGACCTACGGCGACCTCGAGCGGCACGTCGGGCTCCTCGCGGCGCTGCACGCCGAACAGGGACGCGTCGAGGGGGATCGGGTCGTCGTCGCGATCGGCAACCGGGTCGACACGTTGCTGCACGCCAGCGCGCTGGCCCGGCTCGGGTGCGTCCCCGCGCTGGTCAACCCGCGACTCACCCCGGAGGAGGCGCACCACGTGGCCGACGCCGCGAATGCCGTCGCCGGGGTCGGTGACGCCGAGGTGCTCGAACGCCTGCGGCTGGGCGAGGTCGTGGCAGTGGCGTCGACCGAGGACCTCGGCGACGAGCTGGCCGCGCGTCTGGACGAGGGCAGCATCGAACCGCGCAGCGCCGAGCCGCGGGCGCCCGAGGACGTCGCGCTGCTGCTCGCCACGTCCGGTACGACGGGCTACCCCAAGGCCGCGGCGCTGACCAGTGCCGGACTGCTCGGGTACGGCCGGCTCCTGGCGGCGCTCCCGGTCGGCCACACCCGGGGCCCGCGGGCAGGACGGGACCGGCTGCTCGCGCCGCTGCCGCTCGCGCACGTGATGGGCTTCGGCGTGCTGCTCAATGCCCTGCTGGCCGGTGTGGAGGTCCTCCACGTCCCGCAGTTCGACCCCCACGAGGTGCTGGACGTCATCGAGCGCGACCGCCCGAACATGCTGGTGATGGTCCCGACGATGTACGCCGACCTCGAGGCCGCGGGTGCCGACGGCCGCGACCTCACGAGCATCCAGGTGTTCAGCTCGGCCGCCGACGCCATGCCGGACGCGCGGGCCCGGCGCTTCCAGCGCCGCGGCGCGCTCGCCACCGTCGCGGGCATCCGGGTCGCCCCTGCGCTGTTCGTCGACGGCTACGGCATGGTCGAGCTGTCCGGGCTGGCTGCGGTGCGCGTGTTCGCCCCGACCTGGGTGCCGCTGCCCGCCCCGGCCCTCGTCAGCCCGTCGCTGGAGGTCCGCACGGTCGACGACGACGGTCGCCCGTGCCGGCCCGGCGAGATCGGCGAGCTGCAGTTCCGCGGCGGTGGGGTGCTCCGCGGCTACGAGGGCCGGCCCGACGCCGGTCCCGACGCCGAGGGGTGGTTCGCGACGGGGGACCGGGCGCGTCTCTGGCCGGGGCGCGTGCTCCAGTTCGCGGGGCGTGAGAAGGACCGGTTGAAGGTCGGCGGCTTCTCGGTCTTCCCCGCCGAGGTCGAGCACGAGCTGCACGACGCGATCCCCGGGCTCGGCGAGGTGGCGGTGGTCGGCCTGCCGGACGACCGGCTGGGGGACCGACCGGTGGCGCTGGTCGTCGCCGGCGGTGACTTCGACCCGCGCGCCTTCCTCGCTGCGGCCGGCGATGCGGTCGCCGGCTACCGCCGACCGCGTGGCGTCGTCGTCGTCGACGAGATCCCGCGGGGCAACAACCGCAAGGTCGACCGCGAGGCAGCGACCGCCATCGCCGTGGCCGCGGCCGAGCGCGGCGAGATGGTGACCGCCTCGTGAGGGTCGCGCGCGAACGTCGTGACCTGCCGGTCGACGACGAGACCGTCGACGCGGTCACGGTCGTCGTGCACCGTCCGACGCGTCCGCGTGGCCCCGGCGTCCTGCTCACCCACGGCGCCGGCAAGGACCTCGACGCGCCGCACCTCGTCGCGCTGGCCGACGCGGTCGCCGCGACGGGCGTGCTCGTGGTGCGTGCGAACCAACCCTGGAAGCAGGCCGGTCGCGCCGTGCCGCCACGACCACCGCGGGCCCTGCCGGGCTACGCCGCCGTGGCGGCTGCGGTGCGCACCACGTTCGGGCCGCGGCGGGGCTGGGTCGTCGGCGGCCACTCCAACGGGGCCCGGCTGACGACGCACGCGCTGGCCGACCCGGACCTCGGCGTGCAGGCC
>JBFKQZ010000105.1:0-10165 GCA_041627475.1 Nitriliruptoraceae bacterium
CACGTCAAGCCCGCGAGCCATGGCGGCCTCCACGTACGCGAAGCCGTCGGCGAGCGTGAACGCGAGCTCCTGCGCGGCCGTCGAGCCCGCCTCGCGGATGTGGTAGCCGCTGATCGAGACGGGGTGGTAGCGCGGCGTGTGCTGCGTGCACCACTCGATGAGGTCGCCGATGAGGCGCAGGTGCGGCTCCGGCGGGAACAGCCACTCCTTCTGCGCGATGTACTCCTTGAGGATGTCGGTCTGGAGCGTCCCGCCGAGGGCCGCCGGGTCGACGCCCTGGCGCTCCGCCGCCACGACGTACATCGCGAACAGCGTCACTGCCGGCGCGTTGATCGTCATCGAGGTGGTGAGCTCGCCGAGGTGGAGCCCGTCGAACAGCCGCTCCACGTCCTCGACCGTGTCGATCGCGACCCCGCAGTGGCCGACCTCGCCGAGGCTGCGGTCGTCGTCGGAGTCGATGCCCATCAGCGTCGGCATGTCGAACGCCACCGACAGCCCGTGCTGGCCGGCCTCGACGAGGTCGTGGAAGCGCTGGTTGGTCTCCTCCGGGTCCGCGAAGCCCGCGAACTGCCGGATCGTCCAGGGCCGGGTGCGGTACATCGAGGAGTAGACACCGCGGGTGTACGGGTACTCGCCCGGCACCCCGATCCGCTCGAGGTCGAGCTCGGTGTTGTGGGGGCCGTACAGCGGCTCGAGCGGGGTGCCCGACAGCGTCTGGAAGTCGCTGTCACGCTCCCCTGCTGCGGCGTACCGGGCCTTCCAGGCCTCGTACTGCTCCTCGTAGCTCTGCACGTCCGACTCCCTCGTGTGACGCTTCGGCCTCGTCCGTGCGCAGGGTACGTCCAGACGTCCCTCGCGGACCCCACCGTGCGGCTCGTGGTCATCCGGAGGTGCATCCGCCGCCGCGACGGGGCAGCCTGTGCGCCCCGACCCGACCCCGCCGGACCGTGCCATGGCCCTCCCCCACGACGCGAGCGATGCCGCGCTGGTCGCGCGGCTCGCCGAGGGGGACCACGCCGCGCTCGACCTGCTGTGGCAGCGGCACGCCGACGCGGTGCACGACCACCTCGCCCGGTGGACGCAGGACGCCGAGCTCGCCGCTGCCGCGACCGTGGCGGCCTTCACCGCCCTGCTGGACGACGTCGCGGCCGGCACGGCCCCCACGGCCGTCCGTCCCGGCCTCCTCCGCACCGCGCGGTCGCACGCGTCCCGGCTGCTCGCGTCGGAGGACCACGCGGGGCCCGCCGTCCCGCCCGCAGTCCTGGCCGCCAGCGGTGCGACCACGACCACACCCGGAGCGGCAGCCGCGGCCTGGACCGCGGCGAACGACCTCGGAGCGCCCTGGTTCAGCGTGCTCGACCTCACGGTCCGGCAGGGCAGCTCGTCGCGGGACCTGGCAACGATCCTGGGACAGCCGGAGGCGGCCGTCCAGGACCTGCTCGCAACGGTCGAGCGCCGGGTCGACGCGGCGACGCGGACCGCCTACGGCGCGCTGGCCACGCTGCCCGCTCCCGTGGCGGCACGCACGGCCGTCACGCGCGCCGCTGTCACGGCCCTCGGGGCCCCGCGGCCACTTGCGACCACGCTCCGGCTGTGGGCCGTCGGTGCGCTGGGCGGCGTGGCGCTCCTCGTGCTCGCGGTCGGTGGCATCAACGCGCTGCGCGGCAGTGACGTCGTCCCGACCGCAGGCACGGCGACCGCCGCGGCCGAGCCGGTGCCCAGCCCCACGCCCGAGGTCGACCCGTCCCCGACCCCGACGCTCGACGCCCTCGCGTCGCCGTCGGAGGTGCCGATGGCCTCGCCCGAGCCGACCGTGCCGGCACCGACACCGTCACCGAGCCCGACCCCGACGCCCGACCCGACCCCGACGACCTCCGTGCTCACGGTGGCGATCGACGACCCGGCGTCAGGTGCGGCGTTCGCGGCGACGACCCAGGACGCGGCAGGACGCCCCGCCGCGGTGGTGCCGGTCGTCGCGACGGTCAGTGGCGCAAGCGAGGACGCGTCGATCGTCTGGACGAGCGACCTCGCGCCGGACCGCACGCTGCTCACGTCGGCGTCCGGTGACCTGCTGCTGTGGCTCCCGGACCCCTGCACGGACGCCCAGCACGTCGTCACCGTCACCGTGACCGACCCCGTGGACGACCAGACCGCGGCCGCGAGCATCCCCGTCCAGCTGCTGGAGACCTGCGAGGAACCGCCGGAGGTCACGATCGAGGCACCGGAGCGCGTCGAGGCCGGGCCGCCGGACGGGGACGGGACTCGCCGGGTGCGCGTCCCGGTCCGGGCGACGTCGCAGGACACCGGACTCGAGTGGTCCTGGTCGGTGGAGGGCGGGACCCTCGTGGCAGCACCGAGCGGCGCTGAGGGCACGGTCGAGTTCGACATCCAGGGCTGCACGATCGAACAGGTCGTGACGCTGCGGGTCGACGTCACCCGGACCGCCGACCAGGCCACTGCGGAGGACACCGCGCAGGTCACCGTCGAGTGCCCCCCACTGGGTTGACGTGCTGTCACCGCTCGGTGCGCGCCCGAGGCCTTGTCGGTGGTCGCGATCCTCGGCAGAATGTCGCACGTGCCGGGCGTCGCTCCGGCACGTCGCATGTCCGCGATCTCCCCCACCTCCCATCCCGGAAACCGACGTTGTCCGCTGCGTTCTCACTCCTGCCGACCACCGATCGTGCCCGGCCGGCCCTCGACCGCGGTCCCCGCACCGCGCTCGACATCGTCCACGACCACGTGCTGCGCATCGTCGGTGACCGTTCCACCGCCCAGCGTCTGGTGCTGGACGTGGTCCTGCGCGCCAACGCACGTGCCGAGGAGACCGGGGAGTCGACGACGCTGGCGCTGCTGCTGCGGCTCGCCCGCGCCCGTGTCGCCCGGTTGGCGCCGGACCACCTCGACGCCGCGACGCTCCGGACGCTCGCGCCGTCCGGCGACCCGGCCGCTCGCGCACTGTCGGGCGCCCTCGCCGCGCCGAGCGAGCGCGCCGCCGCACTGCTCGACCTGACGATCCGCCATGGCATGGACACCGCCACCGCCGCGTCGTGCCTCGGCCTCGACGCACGGCAGGCCGCCGCCGTCCGCGCCGACGCACTTGAGCGGGTGCGCACCGCGCTCGCCGCCGTCGGCGGCCAGCGCATCGACGTCACGGCGACGCTGGCCACCCTGCCCGTCGTCCCCGCGCCGTCGTCGCTGCACGACCGACTCGTCGCGAGCACGGCCCGGCAGGTCCCGTCGCGACTGGCATGGCTCGCGCCACCGGTCGCCGTGGCGGGCCTGGTGGGGGCCCTCCTCGTCGGCCTGCCCAACGCGCTGGCCGGTGCCGTCGACGGCGACGTGCCGCTGGTGGTGGCCGAGGCCGTGACCGACGCCGTCGGCGTCCAGCAGTTGCGCGCCGACGGCGACACGCCGGTCGTCGCCGAGGACGAGGTCGTGGTCCGCGAGACCCGGCCGACGACGGCCGACGAACCGGCCGCGGAGGACGAGGCGCCGACCGGCGAGCCGACCGAGGCGCCCACAGCTGCCCCGTCGGACGAGCCCACGGACGAACCGGACGCCCCCGCGGACGAGCTGTCCGAGGAGCCCGAGCCCGCGCCGTCGGACGAGCCGTCGGACGACCCGCTCGACACGCTGCTGCCGACCGGCCCCTGAGTCAGCCGTTCTCGACGGCGGCGAGGAGCTGGTCCGCGGCGCTGTAGGGGTCGAGCTCACGCGCCTCGACCCGAGCCGCGAGGTCATCGAGGAGCGGGTCGTCGCCACCCAGACGGGCGAACCGGTCGCGCACCCGCCCCAGCGCGATCTCGCGCACGCCGTGGAGCGCACGACGACGACGACGCGTGGCCAGCTCACCGGTGCTGGCGACGTGCTCCCGGTGGTCGTCGATGGCGTCGACGAGCTCGTCGATGCCCTCGCCCCGCACCGCGACGGTCCGCACGATCGGTGGCCACCACGCACCGTCACCGCCCGTCGCGTGGCCCAGCTCGAGCATCGCGCGCAGCTCGCTGACGAGCTTCCCGGCACCGCTGTGGTCGGCCTTGTTGACGACGAAGACGTCGGCCACCTCGAGGATCCCGGCCTTGGCGGCCTGGATGCCGTCGCCCATGCCCGGCGCGGACGCCACGACCGTGGTGTCGGCGCTGGCGGCGACCTCGACCTCGGACTGCCCGACCCCGACCGTCTCGATGACGACGTCGTCGAAGCCGGCGGCGTCGAGCACCATGACGGCCTGCGGCGTCGCGCAGGACAGCCCGCCGCGGTGGCCGCGTGATGCCATCGAGCGGATGAACACGCCCGGGTCGGCGTGGTGCTGCTGCATCCGGACGCGGTCGCCGAGCAGGGCGCCGCCGGAGAACGGCGACGACGGGTCGACCGCGATCACGGCGACGGTCCGACCGCGGGCGCGCAGTGCGGCGGCGAGCGCGTTCGTGAGCGTCGACTTGCCCACGCCGGGCGGACCGGTGATCCCCAGCACCCGGGCACCACCGGTCCGCGGGTGGAGGCGGGCGACGACCTCGCGCAGCTGCTCGGGGCTGCCGTCCTCGACGATGGTGAGCAGACGGGCGAGGGCACGACGGCCACGCAGGTCGTGGTCGAGGTCGTCCAGCAGTGCGTCGATGTCGGGCACGGATCGGTCCGGGAGGTCGCGGGACTGCGGGCTCGGGCGACCGCGCAGGCTACTGCGGCGGTCGTGCCGGGCCCGCGTCAGCGGCGGTGCTCGAGCGGGATCCGGCGGACGACGACGACGAGGAGCGCCGCAGCGACGGTGAGCACCGCGGCCGCCAGTGCCATCGTCAGGCGCACCGAGGTGTAGCGGGCGATCGTGCCGCCGAGGAACGCACCGAGCGGCACGCCGCCGACGCCGACGACGCGGAAGGTCGCGATGACCCGACCGAGCAGCTCGTCGGGCACGACCGCCTGGCGCAGCGAGCGACCCACGACGTTGAACGTGCCCCCGGCGAACGCGACCAGCGCGATCCCGAACGCGGCGACGCGCCAGGTCGGCGCACCCGCCACGAGCCACTCGCCGGTCGCGACGAGGACGCCCGCGAGGACCAGCACGGCTGGGCGGCCGAACAGGATGCGCAGCTCGTCGGCGGCCATGCTGCCGACCAGTCCCCCGACGGCGCCGACGCCGAGCAGGTAGCCGAAGCCGGCCTCGCTGAGACCGAGCTCGTCGAGGGCCAACAGCACCAGCAGTGCCCCGACCGCCGAGGTGCCGACGTTGACGAGGCCGACCACACCGGCGAGCGGGCGCAGCAGGTCGTCCTGCCAGAGGGCCTGCATGCCCTCACGGACGTCCGACCAGAACCTCGTCGGCGGTGGGTCGAGGCGGGTCGACGGTGGACCGTCGACCACCGCCGTCCCACCGGCGCCGGCGGCCACGCCGACCTGGACGGGTTCGCGCGCCACGTTCGGCGTCCGCGCCCGCAGCTGCACACCGACGAGCAGGACGGCGGCGAGCAGGAACGTGCTGGCATCGACCAGGAACGGCAGACCGGCACCCACCGAGAACAGGACACCGCCGACGGGGCCGCCCACCACCTCACCGCTGATCGTCATGCCGGCGACCATGCGCCCGTTGGCCTGCTCGAGCTGCGCCGGCTCGACGAGGGCCGGGACGACGGCCTGGAGCGCCGAGTCGACGAGCACCTCGCCGATCCCGATCAGGAGGGCCACGACGAAGACCATCCACAGCTGGACCACACCCATCGCCGCCGCGACGCCGAGGCCGGCCACGGCGCCGGCTCGGGCGACCTGGCCCACCTGCATGATGCGGATCCGGTCGCCGCGATCGACGATCGCCCCGCCGATCGGCCCGAGCAGCCACGGGGCCATGGTCACCCCGGTGACGGCACCGATGGCCAGCGGGTCCCGCGTCAGCGTCGCGGCCAGCAGCGGCAGCGCCGTGAGGCGGATCCCGTCACCCAGGTTCGAGCTGACGGCCGCCGCGAGCACGCGCTGGAAGCCCGTCGGCAAGCTCGTACGCGCCATCCACACCCCTCCTGCGCGCGCATGCTAGGCAGCCGACGCAAGGAGGCAGGGACGCTCAACCGAGCGCGGCCACTGCACGCTCCGCCAGCAGCTTCGTGAGCTCCCCGTGACTGGGGAACTGCTGCTGCACGTGCGCCACGTCGTGCACCGACAGACCCAGCGCGACCATGAGCGTCCAGGCGCTGGCGAGCTCGTCCACCGTCGCGCCCGCACCGCCGACGCCGAGCACGGTGCCGTCGGCGGCTGCCTGCAACGCGAGCACGCCCGGTCCGGTCCGGTCGGTGAGCGGCCGCGCGCCGTCGTCGTAGGACGCGGTCACCCGGACGGCGCCCTCGACAGGGTCCAGGGTCCCAACGACCACCACGGGCGGCGTCGTGAAGATGCCGCGCGGCGTGTGGTCCAGGTCCGCTTCTCGTGCACCACCGGTGAGATTGGTGGCCACGACGGCGCCGACGTGGTTCGCGGTGTGGGTGAAGGCGGGCATGCCCGTCACGTCGCCGACGGCCCACACCCGGTCGGCCCCGGCGACGCGGCCGTCCCGGCCGACGGTGAACGACCCCGGGTCGAGGCCGAGCGTCTCCAGCCCGATGCCGTCCACCCGCGGCTGCTTGCCCGTGGCCAGCAGCAGCCGCGACGCCGCGACGCGGGTGCCGTCCGCGAGCGTCCCCGCGACCCCGTCGCCGTCGGGCCGGACCGCTGCGAGGGTCGCGCCGAGGTGGCAGGTCACACCGCGCTCGCGCAGGTTGGCGAGGACGATGTCGTCCGCCTCGGGCAAGCCGTCGACGAGCACGTCGCCGCGGTCGACCAGCGTCACCTCGGTCCCGAACGCGGCGAGCGCCGTGGCGGCCTCGAGGCCGACGGCGCCGCCGCCGAGCACGAGGACCGACGGTGGTAGGACGTCGGCGACCCAGAGGTCGTCGCTGTCCCACCAGTCGACACCGTCGAGTCCGTCCACCGGGGGTTCGACCACGCCCGCCCCGGTCGCGACGACCAGGTCGTCCCAGCCGACCGGGGTCGTGCCGCCGCCGTCGTCGTGCACCACGAGACGCCCATGGCCGGTGATCTCCCCCCGGCCGCGGAGCACCGCGATCCCACGCCGCTCGAGGTCCTCGACGTGCCCGCTGTCGTCACGGTGCTCCGCCACCTCGTCACGATGGGCGCGGGCGCGGTCCCAGCCCCAGCCCTCGGCGGCGGCGTGGAGGACGGCCTTGCTGGGCATGCATGCGGTGAAGGGACACTCGCCCCCGACGAGCCAGCGCTCGACCACCGCGACCGTCCGGCCCTCCCCGGCCACCTGGCGCGCGACGGCCTCACCACCGCTGCCACCACCGAGCACCACCACGTCGACGTCCACACGCTCTCCTTCGTCCGGCCTGAGCCAAGCATGACCGACGTCCCACCTGGTCCGGCGTCCGATCCTTCCCGAACGTCCACACCCGCACCGGCCACCCGCGACGAACACACGATGACCCCGATCAGGACCCCTCCCATCACCGTCACCCGTCACTCCGCAGCCGCTGCCCTGCTCACCACCGGTGTCCTCCACGTCGTGCTGTACTTCACCGACTACATGGACGTCGCCATCACCGGCCCCGCGTTCCTCGCACAGGGGATCGCGTCCGTGGTGCTGGCCGGCCTGCTCTACACGTCTGACCGCGACGTCCTCGCGCCGCTGGCGAGCGTCGCGCTCATGACCGCCTCGGTGGTCGCGCTGGCGGCGGCCTACCTCGGCGTGTTCATCAACACGGCCGAGCGCGTGATCCGGCCCGAGACCGGCCTCTCGTTCGGTGCCGGGATCGTCGCGCTGCTCGCCAGCGCGCTGCTGGTCAAGCAGCGTGCCGAGCTCCGTCAGGGCACTGACCTGCCGACGCCCGGCATCGACGAGTCGGACGCCCGCCGCACCGCGCACGAGGCGATGCACGACGACCTCCAGTCCGTCTGACGCACGGGTGAGCCCCCTGCCGTCCGTGGCACGTGCTGGACGTGGCCGCAACGGACGGAAGGTGTGTGCGCGACCACGACACAGCACAGGACAGTGCACGTGACCGGATCGGCCGTGCGCGCAGGCGAGCCCTCGTGGCGGCCACGCGCGGTCGTGTCGTCGGGCACGGCCTGCGACTGCGGCGTGGTCGACGCCCTGCCCCCGCCACACGGCGGCGGATCCTCGCGGCGGCGACGTCGACCGGTCTCACGGCGCCCCTGTTCGTCCTCGACGGCCTGCCGACCTCGCTGGCGGACCCTGCAGGCCCGGACTGGGACGTCCTCGGTCAGGCGTCCGTCGTCGCTGCCTCGGTCACCGGCGTGGCCGTCGCGCCGGACCTCCCCGCGGAGCGTCCGTTGCCGACCGCGGTGACTGCGATCGGGGCGGCCGACACCGACCTGCTCCACCGGGCGACGCCGTGGGTCCGTGCTGCGGGCGTCCCGGGCGTCGGCATCGCCGACGAGGAGGACCTCCGACGGGCCGAGGACGAGCTGGGTCTCGGCCTGGGTGCGGCCCGGGTCACGGAGGCCCGGGTCGAGCGGCTGCGGCGTGCCCAGCTGCACCCGGTCGAGGACACCGTCCGGGCACTCGGGCTGCTCACGGGACGGCGGACCGTGACGGCCGACGACGTCCTGGCTGCCGCAGACGCCCTGGAGGTCCCCGCGCCGTCCGGTTGCACCCCCGAGCTCGTCGCAGCGGTCGCTGCTGCCGGCGACGAGGTGGTCACCGACCACCTCGACCGCGTCGTCGGTCCGTACGCCCGCGCCGTCGGGCTGGACCTCGGACGTCCGCTGCGACCGTCCGACACCGCGGCGGTCGCCGCCGAGCTCGGCCTCGAGCTCCCCGCCGTCCCCTCGCCGGACGACGCGAGTCGGCTCCACCACGCCTGGCTGCAGACCCTCACGCCGCACTTCGCGCGGTTCGGCCTGGACGCCGGTGGTGCCGTGGACCCGGCAGACACCGTGGCCCTCGCCCGCGCCCTCGGCGCCGACGTCGACAGCGGCGTCGGCCCGGCAGAGCTCGACGCGCTCCTGACGGCCTTCGACGCACAGGCCGCGCAGCTCACGCCCTACGGGGCGCTCGGCGGCACGACGCTGCACCTGCCCAGCACCCACGTCGTGCGGGCCGGGTGGCACCAGTCGAGCAACCCCGCGGCGCTCGTGCCCGAGGACCTCGGTGCCGACCGCGCCTTCGTCCTGCCGTCGCGAGGTCGCGGCAGCCACCAGCGGTCGGCGATCGACGTCGCCGTCCAGCCGGGGACGTCCGTGCTGGCACCGGTGAGCGGCACCGTGGTCGAGGCCACCAGCTACATGCTCTACGGCACGTATCCGGACGCCCGGATCCGCATCCGGCCCGACGACGCACCGTCCACGATCGTGACCGTCCTGCACGTCACCGGACCGCAGGTCCGGGTCGGTGACCACGTCACGGTCGGGCAGCCGATCGCCGCCCAGGCCACGAAGTTCCCGTTCCGGTCGCAGATCGACGACGTCGTCGGCCCCCTCCCCCACGTCCACATCGAGGCGAAGTCCGGCTGACGCGGTCAGAGCGTCTTCTCGCCCCACCAGTCGGGATACGGGTTGTCGTTGAACGGGGTCGTGGCCCGGTAGCCGTGGCGTTCGTACAGCGGCACCGCGCCGAGCAGCCGCCGCGTGTCGAGGACGGCGCTGGTCGCCCCGAGCTCGCGGGCACGTTCCTCGAGCCGCGCGAGCAGCTGCGCGCCGATGCCGCGTCCGCGGTGGGACGGCGCGACCCACATGCGCTTGATCTCGACCGTGGCGCCGTCCTCCAGCAGCTTCACGCACCCGACCCCGACGACGTCGCCGCCGTCGCGCACCAGCAGCAGGTCGCCCCTGGGCGGTGTGAGCTCGTGGACGTCGGCACTGGTGGTGAGCTCCGCGTCGAAGCCCTCGGGGAAGCGCTCGTCGAGCTCGTCGTAGTACGCCTGCAGACATGCGATCGCCTCGGGCCCGTCCGCGGGCGCCGAGGCGATCGTCAGGTCAGCCACGTGTCGGTCAGCCCTCGACGTCGATGATCAGGGCGTCGCCCTGGCCACCACCGCCGCAGAGCGCAGCGGCACCGCGACCGCCGCCACGGCGGCGCAGCTCGTTGACCAGCGTGACGGTGATGCGTGCACCCGTGCAGCCGATCGGGTGGCCGAGCGCGACCGCACCGCCGTTGACGTTGACC
>JBFKQZ010000106.1:0-10151 GCA_041627475.1 Nitriliruptoraceae bacterium
ACCCGGATGCGCTGATCGCCGAGGCCGCCGCTGCCGCGGCGGACGCCGACCTCGCCGTCGTGGTCGTCGGGACGAACAACATCGTCGAGTCCGAGGGGCACGACCGTCCGGACCTCGCACTGCCGGGACGGCAGGACGACGTCGTCGCCGCGGTCGCGGCGGCCAACGAACGGACCGTCGTGGTCGTCAACGCCGGCGCGCCGGTGCTGCTGCCGTGGCGAGAGGACGTCGCCGCCGTCCTGCTCGGCTGGTTCGGCGGCCAGGAGTTCGGCACGGCACTGGGCGACGTCGTCGCCGGCGCGACCGAGCCCGGCGGGCGCCTGCCCACGACGTGGCCGGCACGGGCCGAGGACGTGCCGGTCCTCGACGTCACCCCGACTGACGGCGTGCTCCCGTACGACGAGGGCATCCACGTGGGCCACCGCGCCTGGCTGCGTGCCGGCACCGAGCCCGCCTACGCCTTCGGGCACGGCCTCGGCTACACGACCTGGGACCTCGGCGGGCCGGAGGTGGCCCGCGACGGGGGGGACCTGGTCGTGACCGTGCCGGTCACCAACACCGGTGACCGCGCCGGTGGAACGGTCGTGCAGGTCTACGCCTCGCGGGAGGACAGCGTCGTCGAGCGTCCACTCCGCTGGCTCGTCGGTCACGCCAAGGTGCGCGCGGACGCCGGAGCGAGCACGCCGGCGGAGGTCCGCATCGCCCGGCGCCGCCTCGCCCACTGGGACGGTGGCTGGCAGGTCGAGCCCGGCGCCTACGACCTCCACGTGGCCACGGCCGTCGACGCGATCCACCACACCGTGTCGGTGACGTTGGACTGACACGACGACGGGGCCCGCTGGTGCGGTCCCCGTCTCGTCGGTCGCGTCGTCGTCAGCCGGTCACGGTGATGCGGGTGCGCATGCCCGCCGCCCAGTGGCCGGGCACGTGGCAGCCCATCCACAGTTCACCGGCCTCGGTGAACTCGTGGACGAACGAGCCCGATTCCCCGGACTCGAGGCTGATCATCGAGAGGTCCTCGTGGTGGCCCTCGTCGTCGTGGTGGCCGCCACCAGCGGCCATCTCCTCCTCGTGCTCGTCCTGGACGTGCATGTCACCGATGAGCGCCTCGTGCGGTGCCGCGCCCACGTTCTCGAAGACGAACTTCACACGTTCGCCCACGGTGAACTCGAGCTCCTCCACCGAGAACCTGATGTCCTCCATGTCGATCTCGACGACCCGGTCGACGTCCTCGGCCGTGGCGGCCGCGTCATCGCCCATCTCGTCGTGGTCGGCCATCTCCTCGTCGTCGTGGTCGGCCATCTCCTCGTCGTCGTGGTCGGCCATCTCCTCGTCGTCGTGGTCGGCCATCTCCTCGTCGACCGGCTCGTCGTCTGCGGCCGCGCCGGTGCCCTCGTCCTCAGTCGTCTCCTCGGCAGCGACCGCGTCGGGGTCGGTGGGCTCGTCGGTCGTGCCAGCGCATGCGGTCAGCACCAGGGCCAGTGCACAGCCGGTGAGCAGGCCTCGTCGGATCGTCATGGTCGGTCCTTCCCTCCCCACGAGCGTCAGAGCTGGGCCGCGAGGGTGCCAGTGACGGAAGGCCCCCGGTGTCGGGACCAGTCGCTGCGCCAGCAGACCGGTCGCGCAAGCGGCTCGCGGCGCGCGTCGCCCGGGCAGACTGCCTCCAACTGCCGTCGTGCGAGGTCGTGTGGAGCCGGTGTTCGACGCCGAGACGGTCATCTCGGCACCGCGGGAGGCGGTGTGGGCGACGCTGACCGACTGGTCCCGGGCGCCCGAGTGGATGGACGGGGTCGAGGCCCTGGCTGCCGACGGGCCGGTCGCACCCGGCACCGTGCTCACGTTCACCGCGAACGGCCGGGATCGGCAGTCGTCGATCCTCGACGCCGCACCGAGCGAGGCGCTGACGATCCGCTCGGTGCTCCGCGGCATCACGGCCGACTACGCCTATGCCCTCGAGGACGTCCCCGGGGGCACACGGGTGTCCCTGGTCGCGACCTGCGCCACCAGCGGCGTGCAGCGGCTGCTCGGTCCGGTGCTGCGCGACGCGATGCGCCGGACCGACAGTGCCCAGCTCGAGGCGCTGCGGTCCGTCGTCGAGGACAGCTGAGTCAGCGGTCGCCCGCGGCCGCCGCGAGGCGCTCGCCCATGGCGGCGACGGTCGCCTCCAGGCCGCGCAGGGGACGGACCAGCACCGTCAGGTCGGTGACCATGCCGTCGTCGTCGAAGGTGAGCAGGTCGATGCCCTGGACCTCGCGGTCGCCGACGCGCGTGCGGAACTCGAGGATCTCCCGACCGTCGTCGGCGGTGAACGCGCCGGTGTAGACGAAATCCTCGAAGACCTGCATCACCGCACCGAGGTAGACCGCGACGGCAGGTCGTCCCTCGACGGGCGCGAAGACCGCGGGGGAGTGGAAGGTCGCGTCCTCGGTGAGGCAGGCGACCATCGCCTCGACGTCCTCGGCCTCGACGGCGGCGCGGAAGGCGTCGTGGCGGGACATGGTCGCTCCGGGTCGGCTGCGCCGGGCATCCTGCCACCGAGCGGAGCGGGGCGCACGGGCACTCCACACCGGGCCCGGACGGCTGCGTGGGTGGTGCGATCCGGCCGGGTACACAGCACGCGTGGCCACGACCGGCGGGGACGGTGATCGACGACCAGCACGACCAGGAGGTCGCCCCGTTGCACGCCGTCGACCCCGACGACGTCGAGCGGGCTCTGCAGGGCATCGTGGGCCGCATCCCCGGCGGCACCGAGCGGCCGCAGCAGGTGGCCATGGCGCGTGCCATCGCGCAGGGCATCAGCGAGGGCCGCCCCGTGCTCGTCGAGGCACCCACGGGCGTGGGGAAGTCGATGGCCTACCTCGTGCCCGCTGCGCTGGCGTCGGGCAGCGAGCCGGTCGTCGTGGCCACGGCCACCAAGACGCTCCAGCAGCAGCTCGTCGACAGCGACCTGCCGGCGCTGGCCGAGCAGTTCCCCGGTCTGTCGTACGCGATCCTCAAGGGCCGCAACAACTACCTCTGCCTGGCGAAGCTCGACGACGCCGAGCAGGGCCAGGCCACCTTCTCGTTCCGTGCCGACGGGGACGAGACCGAGCGGCTGCTCGAGTGGGCGGCCACGACCGACACCGGTGACGAGGCCGAGGTCCCCGACGGCGTCAGCGGCCGGCTCTTCAACGAGTTCACCGTCGGCCCCCGCGAGTGCACGGGTCGCAAGTGCGCCTTCTACGACGACTGCTTCGCCGAGCAGGCGCGGGCCCGCGCGTTCGCCAGCGACATCGTCGTCACCAACGTGCACATGCTGCTGCTGGACGCCGCGATCGGTGCCGACGACCTCGACGCCGACACCGATCCGTTCGCGTCGCACGACCCGTTCGACCCCGACAGCCGCCCGGCCGGCGGCTACGCGCTGCCCCGCCACCGCCTCGCGATCGTGGACGAGGCACACAAGCTCCCCGACATCGCGTCCCGCGTCCTCGGCACGGACCTCAGTGGGGGGCGGCTGCGGGCCGCTGCCCGCACGATCGCACCGATGGTGGACGACGACACGGTCGCGACGCTCCGGGACGACGCCGCGCTGCTGGAGGACCACTTCGACCGCTGGGCCGAGGACGACGAGGGTCGGCTCGAGCTCGGCGACGAGACATGGGCCGGGGTCCTGCGGCAGGTGGCAGGTCACGTGAGCGCCGCACGCAGCGAGGTCGACCGACACGAGGCCGACGACGAGAAGGGCCAGGCCCGGCGCGAACGTGCGCGGCTGGCGCTGACGAGCCTCTCGGCCGACATCCAGGCGCTCGCCGCGGCGACCGCGGGCACGGTCGTCTGGGTCGAGGGGTCGTCCGGGCGGCGCCGCCCCTCGATGACGTCGGCGCCGATCGACGTCGCCCCGCTGCTGCGGCGGCTGCTGTTCGACGACCGTGTCGTCGTCGCCACCTCCGCGACGCTGGCGGTCGGCGGGACCTTCGAGCACGTGACGCACCAGTTCGGGCTCGACGACCGGCACGACCCCCTGACGCTGCAGGTCGGGTCGCCGTTCGACCACCGGGCCAACTCACTGCTCTACGTCCCCAAGCAGTGGCCGGACCCGCGGCACCCGTCGTGGCCGCAGCGCTACCGCGAGCTGGCGCTGCGGTTCGTCCTCGCCGCGGGCGGTCGGGCAATGCTGCTCCACACCAGCTACCGCAACCTCGACGCCACGGTCGAGTGGATCCGGCCGCGGCTCGAGGACGCCGGTATCACCCTGCACGTCCAGGGCGAGGCGCCGACGGGCCGGCTGATCGAGCGGATGCGGGCCGACGAGACCTCGGTGCTGGCGGGCACGACCAGCTTCTGGGAGGGCGTCGACGTGCCGGGGGACAGCCTCGGCCTCGTCGTGATCGACAAGCTGCCGTTCCCGCGACGCGGCGACCCGCTGCTCGACGCCCGCCGTGAAGCGGTCGAGGCCGCGGGCGGCAGCGCCTTCGAGGAGGTGGACATCCCGGCCACGGCGACGCTCCTGGCGCAGGGGGCGGGGCGCCTGCTGCGACGCGTCGACGACGTCGGCGTGGTCGCGGTGATGGACTCGCGGCTGGCGACCCGTCACTACCGGCGCCCGATCCTGGCGACGCTGCCACCGTTCTGGCGGACGATCGACCCCGACGAGGTGGAGCAGTTCCTCCGCACCCGCCTCCGTGGCGAGGACGCCTGACTCAGTCCGTCGACTCGTGGGTGTCGGGCAGGGCGTTGCTGAGCAGGACGCGGAACGACGCGCCGCCCGACGGGGTGTCCTCGACCCAGGCTCGGCCGCCGTGCATCCGGGCGAACACCGCGACCAGCGAGAGGCCGAGGTCGTCGCCGTTCGCTTCCTCGCCGCCGCGTCCGGTCCCGAGGAAGGGAGAGAACATGACCTGGCGCACGTTCTGGGTCAGCTCGTAGTCACTGACGTCGAGGTACAGCTCCACGTCGACGCCCCGGGCGATCGTGCCGATCCGCAGCGTCGCCGCCGGTGGCCCGTACTCGACCGCGTGGGTGACGAGCTCGACCAGGACCCGCGCCAGCTGCATCGGGTCGGCGTGGACCCGTGTGACGGCGAAGTCGAGGTCGACCACCGCAGGCAGTGGTCCGAGGTCGCGCAGCGTCTGCTTGGTGATGTCCGGGAGGGAGACGTCGGACCGGTGCACGCTCGGGCCCTCGAGCTGGAGCTGGCCGAGCTGCAGCAGCGTGGGCAGGAGGCGCCGCAGCCGCAGCACCTGCCGGGCCGCGCGCTCGAGCATGGTGCGGGCGACCGGCGTGGCCAGCGCCGTCCGGTCCTCGAGCAGCGAGTCGATCGTCGACGCGATGACCTGCAGCGGGGCGCGCATGTCCTGTGCGGCCGACCCGAGCAGGGTCGCCTGCCACTCGGCGAGCGAGCGCAGCGCGGCGGCGTCGCCCTGCGAGTCCTCCAGCAGACGGTTGAGCCGGTCGCGGACGAGCTCGAGGGGCATGGCGTCCCACAGCACCCAGCGCAGGTCACCGTGCTCGGCATGGGCGTGGGCCGGCTCGATGCTCGTCAGGACCCGTGGCTCGGTGGCCTCGTCGCACAACCGGACCTCCCACGAGTGGATGCCCTCCCCACGCCCGGCCCGTTCGAGCTGCTGGGCGAGGCCGTCCCGGTCGTCGGGGTGGAGGAGCTCGGCGATCGTGCGGCCGGTCAGCGTGTCACCGCGGAACAGCTCCCGCGCGCGCTCGTTGGCCAGCAGGACCGACCCACGGGCGTCGGTCAGCAGGTACGGCTCCGGCGCCCCCTCGAACAGCGCGCGGTACTCGTCACGCGACCATCCGCCGCCGCCCGTCTCGGGTGGTGGTTCGTGGCTCGCGCCGTCGTCGTGGTGCACGGAGGGGCTCCAGTCGGGTCGCCCCGGTCGAGGTCAACGATCACCGTGTCCGGTATGTCCGGATACGTCAAGATCGTCGTCGCCATCGTCGCGCATCCGGGCGCGCAGACGGGCGACTCGCCGTCAGTCGGCGCGTCGCGCCCAGTCCAGCGCCCGGTCGAGGCGCTGCTCGGTCTCCTGGCGCCACGTCGGCGACGCCACGCGGAGTGGGCCCGTGGCCAGACCGACCCACGCTGCGGCCGTGGCCCTCGCGACGTCCGCGGGCGGGCACAGGGCCTCGGTGCCACGCAGGACGGCGGCCAGGCAGAGCTCGGCCTTCTCGGCCGTTCCTTCGTCGTCCTGCTGGGCCGCCATGGCGCTGGCCTCGATCCCGGCGAGCAGGCGACCGAGGTCGTGGGCGACGTGACCGGTCCCCGCCCCGTCGACGTCGAGCAGGCCGGTGACGCGGCCGTCGTCGACGACGACCTGCCCGTCGTGGAGGTCGCCGTGGACCGTGCCGACAGGCCCCGCGACTGCTGCTGCTGCCGCGGCGAGGTCCCGGAGGTCACGACGCCGGCGGGGCAGGCGGTCGCCGAGCAGGGCCACGTGGCGGGTCACGTCGGCGAAGCCGTCCGGGTCCCCGCCAGCGTGAAGCGGGCCGACGCGCTGCATGCGGCCGACGACGTCCAGCAGCTCCGCTGCCGGGGGCGTGGCCGCGCCGGACCGGAGCAGGTCGCGGAGTGTGCGGCCGCGGACCGCGCCGAGGACGACGCACCCGGCTTCCACGTCGTGCTCGAGGACGGGCGGCACCGGGAGCCCCCCGGCGGTGAGTGCGTCGTGGGTCCCGACGAGCTGGGTGGTGCGGTCGTGGACACGGCGCGCGGTGCGGCCGCCGAGCAGCTTGAGGTACAGCGCGGGCTCGGCAGCGGCTGCCGGTCGCAGCTCGACGACGGCGCGGCGCGTCGGGCGGTAGCTGCGGGTCCGGATCGCCGGGGCGGTGCTGGTGGAGCCGTGGCGGGCGAGGAGCGTCCGTGCAGCGGCGGTGCTCACGGCGGTGGGCAGTCCCGGCAGGTACGGGTCGTGCGGGAAGGCCCAGACGTGCACGGGGACGCCCTCGACGCGCGTGCGGGTCGCGCCGGGCGGCACAGCGCGCGCCGAGGCGTGGACGACGTAGAGTCGGTCGCGCGCCTCGCCGTGCACGTCCACGAGGTCCACCCGCAGCACGACGGCGATGCCCGTGTCGCCGCGACGGTGGACGGAGCGGACCGACCAGTCGCGCAGCCTGTCCCCGGTCGTGGCGAGGGCCGTCCGGAGGACGTCGCCCGCGATCGGCGTGGCGAGTGCGTCGGTGACCGCGCGGAGCGCGGCGGGGGTGGGGCGCTCCTGCATCGTCGTCCTGCTCGTCACCCGGAGTGTGGCGGGTGGAGGGCGCGCACGTGGCTCGTCCGGGCGTGTCGCGCCGCGCGGCGCCGTGCCGAAGTACGATCGGCCTTGCCGGAAACGACCTTCGGACCGGTACGAGCGACGACGCGGGAGACGCCGATGGGTCAGGGCCCGGGCTGGACCTTCCTGTCCAATCACGGTCACGTCATGGTGTGCCTCGCGCGCAACCCCGACGCGCGGCTGCGGGACGTCGCAGAGCAGGTCGGGATCACGGAACGCGCCGTCCAGGGCATCGTGGCCGACCTCGTCCGCGACGGCTACGTGGACAAGGAGCGGCTCGGTCGGCGCAACCACTACGAGGTGCACACCGAGCTGCCGATGCGCCACCCGCTGGAGTCCGACCACCTCCTCGGGGAGCTCCTCGAGGCCATCGCGACGCCGGTCGAGCGCGGCTGAGTCAGCCCTCGAGCGGTGCGACCGGCAGGGTCAGCACGAACGCGCCCTCGGTGAGCACGAGCGCGCCGCCGTGTGCCTCCGCGATGCCCCGGGCGATCGGCAGACCGAGTCCGGAGCCGTCCGACGTCGTCGTGAACCGGTGGAAGACCTCCTCCGTCCGTGCGGGGTCGACCCCGGGGCCGTCGTCGCTGACCACGAGGTCGACACTGCCGAGCGCGGTCCTGATCTCGACCGCGACGCGGGACTTCGCGAACCGGCGCGCGTTGTCGAGCAGGTTGGCCAGTGCGTCCTGGACGGCGGCGGCCTCGCAGTGGACGACCGGGACCGGCTCGGCGTGGCGCAGCGTGAACGTCAGCTGCGGCGCGAGCGGCCGCTGCCGCTCGACCTCCGCGCGGGCCAGTTCGACGATGTCCGTCGGCCGGGGTCGCAGCGGCTCACCACGGTCGATGCGCGCGATCCGCAGGAGACGGTCGACCAGGCGCGACATCCGTGTCGCCTCGCGCGAGACGTTGGCGACCATCCGGTCGCGGTCCGGGCCGTCGGGATCGGCGAGCAGGTTCTCGGCGGAGGCGCGGAGCCCGGTCAGGGGCGTCCGCAGCTGGTGCGCGGCGTCGGCCAGGAAGCGCCGGCTGCGCGACTCGGCCTCCTCGGCGTCGGTCAGTGCGCGGTCCAGCGCGTCGATGGTGCGGTCGAAGGCCGATGCCATCCGTCCGAGTTCGGTGGTCGGGTCGGACGGGTCGAGCCGTCGTGTGCGGTCACCGGCGGCGATCTCGCCGGCCGTGTCGACGATCCGGTCCAGCGGTCGCGTCACGACCGACGAGGCCCGCAGGAGGAGGAGCGCGGCGAGGACCAGGGCTGCGCCCGACCCGACGACCTCGACCAGCAGCACCCCACGGAGCGTGTCGTCGACCGAGCCGCGCGGCACGAGCACGTCGACGGTCGTGCCGTCGGAGAGGTCCACCGTGCTGGCAACGGCACCGGCCTGGTCCCCGACGTCGACCGGTGCGACGCCGGCCGGCACGGTGCGCAGCTCGGTCGCGCCGCTCCGCAGGACGGCGGGGACCTCGGCATCTGTCAGTGCGCGCTCCAGTGCGACGAGGTCGTCCGCGTCCGCGGCGAGCTCGGCGACGAGCGCCGTACGGACCGCCTGGACCTCGTCCAGCCCACCCTCCAGACGGTCCCGCAGGGTCAGGTAGACCGCTGCCTCGAGGACCACGACGAGCAGCACCACGACCCCGATGGTCACCATCGTGACGCGGGTCCGCAGCGACGGGGTCTCGATCACGTGCGCAGCACGTAGCCGATGCCGCGCACCGTGTGGATGAGGCGGTCGCCGTGGGCCTCCAGCTTGCGCCGCAGGGCCGAGATGTGGACCTCGACGAGGTTGGGGTCGTACGAGTCGAACTGCCAGACCGCGGACAGCAGGTGCTCCTTGGAGACGGCCTGGCCGCGACGTCGGCCGAGGGCGGTGAGCAGCTCGAACTCGGTGCGCGTGACCTCCACCTCCTCGTCGCCACGGCGCACCATGCGCGCGCCCTCGTCCACGACGAGGTCCCCCACCTGCCACGTCGGTGACGCGAGACGGCCGGCCCGGCGCAGGAGCGCCTCCACCCGGGCCAGCAGCTCGGCGACCGAGAACGGTTTGGTGAGGTAGTCGTCCGCCCCGGCCGCGAAGCCGTCGAGCCGGTCGGTCAGTTCGTCGGCCGCGGTCAGGAAGACCAGCGGCACGTCGGAGTCCGCGCGGAGCCTGCGACCCAGGGCGAGTCCGTCGGGGCCGTCCGGCAGACGGACGTCGAGCAGGACGAGGTCCGGTCGGAACGCGGCGACCTCGCGGTCGAAGGTCGTGCCGTCGGGGAGGCCCTGGACGACGTAGCCGGCCCCGCGCAGGGCGGTCTCGAGCGCGTCACGCACCGTCGCGTCGTCCTCGACGAGCAGCAGGCGGGCTGCGGCGGTGTCCACGCGTCCTCCGGATGTGGGCGGGATCGTACGGGACCCACCCCCCGGATCCTCGGCGCCTCTTCAGGACACCTTCAGGTCTGCTTCAGGTTCCCCACAGGTTCCGTCCCCCACGTTCACACCATGGCACCAGAACTCGTCCAGCTCCTCGCCGCGGAGGGCACGACCGGTGGGCACGTCCCACCGGTCGATGTCGTCGCACTCGTCACGCTGTTGGTCGCAGCGTGGAGCGCTGGGTGGGTCGCCCGGCGTGTCGGCTACCCCTCGGTCCTCGGCGAGCTGCTCGCCGGGATCGTGCTCGGGCCGCCGCTGCTCGGCTGGCTGTCCGACGGGGCCGGCCTGGACGTCCTCGGCGAGCTCGGCGTCATCCTGATGATGCTGTGGATCGGGACCGAGCTCGACCTCAACAACCTCCGCAAGGCGTCGCGGGCCGGCCTGTACGCGGCGATCGGTGGCTTCGTCGTGCCGTTCGCGGGCGGCCTGGTCGTCATGCGGGTGTTCGGGTTCGACTGGATCGCGGCGATCTTCGTC
>JBFKQZ010000107.1:0-10087 GCA_041627475.1 Nitriliruptoraceae bacterium
ACGGCGTGGTGCCCACCGTCGCGGACCGCCTCGCCGCCGACGGCCGTCGCCTCACCACCAGCGATCCTGCTGCGGCCCGTGCGGCGTTCGAGAAGGCACTGGCCGAGGATGGCGACCACCGCGGCGCCGCGCTGGGGCTGGCGGAGCTGCTGGTCGAGGAGGACCCGGACCGTGCGACCGAGCTGGCCACACCGCACCGTCCCGACCCTCGCGCGGAGACGGTCCTGCAGCGCGTCTCGCTCGCGGAGGGCGCCGGCGACCTGCAGGCGCTCAGCGACCATGCCGAGGCCAACCAGGACGACGACGGCGCCATGCTCCCCTACGGCCGGGCGCTGGCCGCCGCGGCCCACCACGAGGAGGCCATCGAGGTCCTGCTCCACGGCATCGGCCTGCACGGCGAGCACAAGGACGAGCTGCGCGGCGTGCTCGTGGACGTCCTGTCGGTCCTCGGGGACGACGACCCACGCGTGCCGGACGCTCGCCGCCGCCTCGCCCGTCTGCTGTTCTGAGAGGAGCCGATCGTGACCGACCTGGAGCCCCGTCCCGTCAGTGCGTCCCGGATCGAGCTCGTGCGCGGGATGACCCTGCTCGACGCCAACGGACTCGGGAACGTCCACGGCGGGGTGATCATGCGGATGATCGACGACGCCGCCGGAACGGCCGCCGCCCGCCACGCCGGCCACGTCGCCGTGACGGCCTCGGTGGACGAACTGTCCTTCCTCCAGCCGGTGCACGTCGGCGACCTGCTGATCGTCAAGGCCAGCGTCAACGCGGCGGGGCGCACGTCGATGGAGGTCGGCGTGCGGGTCGAGGCCGAGCCCGGGCGCGGGGGTGCGCGGCGCCACACGACCTCGGCCTACCTCACGTTCGTGGCACTCGACGACGACTTCCAGCCGACGCGTGTCCCACCGCTGCTGTGCGAGACCGAGGAGGACGAGCGGCGCGAGGCACAGGCGCTCATCCGCCGGGAGGTCCGCAAGGAGCGGATCGAGCGGGTCGGCACGTGGCGTCCGGATCGCTCACCCCCACGCGACTGACGCGTCACGGACGCTCATCGGGCCGTAACACGCCCGGAACACGACCTTCGTAGCGTTCCCGCCGTGCTCCCCGAACGGGGACCGACCTGGTGGAAGGTGGGACGATGAGCGACAGCGAACTGCTGCGACTCCGTGTCCGGATCCAGCGCGCGCTGGCCACCCTCTCCCGACCGCGCGACGAGCGCGAGCAGGAGCAGGTGGCGGCAGCACTGGCCGACGTGGAGGCCGCGCTCGCGCGGCTGTCACTGCAGAGCTGACGCCGGCGTTCCTCCGTCGGGTGCTCTGGCTCTCCCGCGTCAGAGCACCTGACTGAGGAACGCCTTCGTGCGCTCCTCCTGCGGGTCGTTGATGAGCTGGGCCGGCGGGCCCTCCTCGACGACGACCCCGCCGTCCATGAACACGACCCGGTCCCCCACCTCGCGGGCGAACCCCATCTCGTGCGTCACGACCATCATCGTCATGCCCTCGCTGGCGAGGGTCCGCATGACCTCCAGCACCTCACCGACGAGCTCGGGGTCGAGCGCCGAGGTGGGTTCGTCGAAGAGCATCATGTCGGGCTCCATCGACAGGGCCCGGGCGATCGCGACGCGTTGCGACTGGCCCCCTGACAGCTGCGCCGGGTAGGCGTGCACCTTGTCGATCATGCCGACCTTCTCGAGGTTGGCGCGAGCGATCCTCTCGGCCTCGTCCTTCGAGCGCTTCAGCACCCGACGCTGCGCGATGGTGAGGTTGTTCAGCACGTCGATGTGCGGGAACAGGTTGAACTGCTGGAACACCATCCCGATGCGGGTGCGGATCGCGTCGACGTCGGCGTCCGGGTCGGTGATGTCGCTGCCCTCGATGAGGATGCGCCCACCCGTGGGTTCCTCGAGCCGATTGACGCAGCGCAGCAGCGTGGACTTGCCCGACCCCGACGGCCCGATGACGCAGACGACCTCGCCATCGTCGACGTGGAAGTCGATGCCCTTCAGGACGTGGAGGCGGTTCTCGCCCTCACCGAAGTGCTTGTGCAGCTGCTGGACGTCGATGGCCGGGACGGACGTGCCGTTGGTCATGCTCGGCTCCTCGTTCATCGGGCGCGGGCCTGGCGCTTCTCGAGCTGGGCCACGAGTCGGGTCAGCGGCAGGGTGATCGCGAGGTAGAGCAGGGCGATGACGGTCAGCGGCGTGCCGTTGGCCCGCTCGAGGAGCAGGTCACGGCCGAACTTCGTCAGCTCCTTCGACACCGGGGTCGAGCCGAGCACGAACACCAGCGAGGTGTCCTTGATCAGCAGCACGAGCTCGTTGGTCAGCGGCGGGATGATGATGCGGAACGCCTGCGGGATGACGATGGACGCCATGGCCCGGCCCTGGCTCATGCCGAGCGAGCGTGCTGCCTCCATCTGGCCCTTGGGCACCGCCTGGATGCCGGCCCGGATGGTCTCGGCCATGTACGCGGCCGCGACCAGCCCGAGGCCCACGGTCGCCTTGCCGAGCGTGCCGCCCGGGATGTTGATCCCCAGGGCGATCGGCAGTGCGAACCCGACGAGGATCAGCGTGACCAGCGCGGGCAGCCCGCGGAACAGCTCGATGTAGACGTTCGCGATCCACCGGTAGGGCCCGATCGTCGACATCTTCATCAGCGCGAGCAGGAGTCCGAGCACCAGCCCGAACGCGAAGGCCAGGATCGTGTAGATGACGGTGTTCTTCACCGCGATCGTCGCGACCTCGGGGAACATGTCCCGCGCGATCTCGACGTTGAAGAACGTCTCCTGCAGCTGTGCCCAGTCCACGACCAGGGCCACGGCGACCGCGCCGACGACGAGGACCCCGTAGAGGACGCGACGTCGCAGCTCCCGTCGTTGCCGTGGCGTCACGGGTGGCTCCGCTCTGTCGTGTGTCCTGGGCCTACGCCAGAGGGACCCTACTCGCGCAGGGTCCCTCTGGGCCGGATGTCCGCGACCGATGTGGGTCGCGGAAGTACCTCAGGCCTCGAAGTACTCGTTGTAGATGTCGTCGTACGTGCCGTTGTCGCGCAGCGTCTGCAGCGCGCCGTTGACGGCCTCCTGGAGCGCCTCGGCGCCCTCCTCCGGGAAGGCGAAGCCGTAGTTCTCGTCGGTCTCGTAGGTCTCGACGACCTTGATGTCACCGTTCTGCTGCGCACGGTCGACGTTCACCGGGAGGTCCTGGAGGATCCCGACGATCTCACCGGCGGTCAGCGCGAGGAAGAGGTCCGCGCCCGAGTCGAACTCGACGAGCGTGACGCCCTCGGGGGCGTTCTCCTCGGCGTAGGCCTGACCGGTCGTGCCGGTCTGGACACCGAGGTTGCCCTCGACGTCGGCGAGCGCCGCGATGTCCGAGTCGGCCGGGACGGCCAGCGACTGGGCGGCGTTGTAGTAGCCGTCCGAGAAGTCGATGTTCTCGTCGCGCTCGTCGGTGATCGTCATGGCCGTGGCCGCGAGGTCACACGTGTCGGCGGCGAATGCCGCACCCGAGGTCAGCGAGTCGAAGGTGGCGTTGACGACGGCCAGCTCGAGCTCGAGCTCGTCGGCGATCGCCTGCATCAGGTCGATGTCGAAGCCCGAGTAGCCGGACGGCGCGTCGGGGTCCTCGACCTCGAACGGCGCGTACGGGACCTCGGAGCAGACGGTCAGGGTGCCGTCGGCCACGAGCGACAGGTCGCCGCTGCTCTCGGCGTCACCGCCGCTGCAGGCGGTCGCGGCCAGGGCGAGACCGGTCACGGCGGCCGCCATCCGCAGGCTCTTGTTCAAACGCATGGGTGCGAGCTCTCTCGTTGTGGTGGGTGTTCACGTCGTCACCCGAGCGGGAGCGCGGGTCACGCAACCCCTATGTCTACGACACCGCTCGTAGGAGGCCCTCCTGTCGCGCACCAAGCGCACGGGGCAGGGCCTCTCGGTCAGGCGCGCAGCCAGGCCGCGACGAGCGCGTCGAGACGCCCGTCGGCCGTGAGCGCGGCGATCGCTGCGTCGATGGCCGACGCCAGTTCGTCGTCGCCGTCGAGCGGCAGCAGCAGGACGGTGTGGCGCTCCGTGGGCACTGCAGCGACGACCGCGAGCGGCACCCCGAGCTGGTCCTCCATCGAGGCCCGACCCGCGACCGTGACCAGCGCCTGACCGACGGCCCCGACCTCGAGCGCCCGCCCGAGGTCGACACGGCTGGGGTAGGCGAAGACCTCGGCCGACGGCAGCTGGTCGACCACGTCCAGCGCAGCCCCGGCCTCCTCGACGCCGACCACACCCGTGACCGCCTCGGGCTCAACCGTCGCCGGCGTGCCCGGCGCGACGACCAACCGGTGGACGGTGCGGTACGGGGCGCTGGTGGTGACGACGTCACCGAGCGCGGGCCCCCCGACGACCGCACCGGCCGCGACGTCGCACACCCCGCCGTTGAGCGCGACGCCCGAGACCACCTCGTCGAACGAGGTCGTGACGACGTCGAGGTCGAGGCCGAGCTCGTCGGCCACGTCCCCGAGCACGGCGACGTCGAAGCCCTCCAGCCCGGCGTCTGTCTCCACCGCGGTGCCGGGACCGGGCGCGACACAGGCGGTCAGCGTCCCGGGCTCGAGCGTCGCCAGGTCGGGTGGCGCGTCGGGACCGGCGGGATCGTCGGCGCTGCAGCCGGCGAGGCCGACCGTCAGCGCGACCACGCCGAGGGCGACCCGTCTCACTGGTCCCCGGAGCGCTCGAGGACCTGCTCGGCGACCTGGCGCATCGTCAGCCGCTGCTCCATCGCCTGCTTCTGGATGAACCGGAAGGCCTCGGACTCGGTGAGGTCCTCGTGCTCCTGCAGCCACCCCTTGGCCTGCTCGACGACCTTGCGCGCCTCGAGACGACCCTGGAGGTCGTCCACCTCGCGCTCCAGTCCCGACAGCTCGCGGAACCGGTCGGCGGCGATCTCGACGGCCGGTAGCAGGTCGTGCTTCTGGAACGGCTTGACGAGGTAGGCCATCGCGCCGGCCCGGCGCGCCTTCTCGACGAGCTCGCGCTGCGAGAACGCCGTCAGCATCAGGATCGCCGCGAGCCGCTCGTTGGCGATCTGCTCCGCCGCAGCGATCCCGTCCATGACGGGCATCTTGACATCGAGGATCACGAGGTCAGGGCGCAGCTCACGGGTCAGACGCACCGCGGAGGCACCGTCGGCGACCTCGGCGACCACGTCGAAGCCCTCCTCGACCAGCATCTCCTTGAGGTCGAGCCGGATCAGGGCCTCGTCCTCGGCGATGAGGACGCGGGTCGGCGGCGCTTCGGTTGCGGCGTCGTTCACGTGTCGTCCTCCAGGTCGAACAGGCGCTCGAGCAGGGTGTCGCGTTCGGACTCCAGCTGGGAGATCCGGTCGCGGGTCTCGTCGAGCAGACGGCGGTGGTTGGTGAGGTCGCGCTCGGCCGCGTGCCACTCGCGGTCGGTGACCGGGTTGTTGGCGACGACCTGACGGGTCCGGGCGTCGTCGGCGGTGGCGGCCAGGTGGTCCACCTGTTCAGCGAGCACCCGGGCCTCCCCGCGGAGCCGCGTCAGGCGGTCCGAGAGGCGGGTGAGGCGGTCGCTGATGCGATCGCGTTCGCGCAGCGGACTCGTCGGCTGTCCTCCGGTGGTGGTCGTGGCTCGAGCAGGTGGTGGGCGCACGGTACTCGCGGGGCGGCCCGCGCCACCACACGACCGACGCCGGACTGGGCCGGCTCGCAGTACCCCGGGTGGGACTCGAACCCACACTGGAACGATTTTGAGTCGTCTGCCTCTGCCGATTGGGCTACCGGGGCGCAGGGCGGCCCGCAGGATACGTCGCCCGTCGGCGCGGCCCGACCGGTGACACCGAGTCACCCGGCCAGCGGCGGCTTGCAATTGCGAGCACCGGGGACCGGCCGTTAGGTTTCGAACCGTCGACGCAGTGGCGCGCGGGCCGAGCAGCGGCCCCGCCTGCGGCGACTGACGAGTGCTGAGGGCGCGTTCGACCACGCCCCGCACCGCTGCCCGCAGCGCATGACGCTGCCCCGCACCGCTCGAGCACGACCCCCTGCCGCCGCTTGCAGTCCGGAGTCCGACGTGTCCGATCTGATCGACTTCGCCACGACCCGTGGCGACGACCTCCTCGAACTCTCCGTCGCGAACCTCCAGCTGATCCTCGTGGTCGCCGGCATCGCGACGGCCCTCAGCGTGCTCGTGGCGCTGTACGCCTACCGCCGCCCGCGGGTCGCGCGGACGATGCTGAGCATCTTCTCGGTCTTCCTGACCATCCCGAGCTTCGCGCTGTTCGGCCTCTTCGTCCCACTGTTCGGCCTCGGTGCAGGACCGGCGATCGTGGCGCTGGTCATGTACTCCCTGCTGCCCATCACGCGGAACGCGATCGTGGGCCTGCAGGCCGTCGACCCGGCGATCGTCGACGCCGCCAGGGGCATGGGCATGTCGCGCAACCGCGTGCTCTGGAAGATCGAGCTGCCACTCGCATGGCCCGTGATCATCACCGGCGTCCGTGTCGCGGTGCAGATCGTGGTCGGCATCTCGGCCATCGCCGCGTTCATCGGCGTCACCGGCCTCGGTGACTTCATCTTCCGTGGTCTGTCCACCATCGGCGGCGCGAACGCCGTCAACTTCGCCCTCTCCGGGACGATCCTGCTGGCCGCCATGGGCCTCGTCCTCGACGGCGCACTCCTCCTGCTCTCCCGCCTGACGACCCCGCGAGGTATCCGTGTCTGACCACGCAGCTTCCATCCGCCTCGAGAACCTGACCAAGGTCTACCCCGGGACCGACGAGCCCGCGGTGGACGGCATCACGCTGGACATCCCCGCAGGTGAGCTCGTGGTGCTGGTCGGCCCGTCCGGGTGCGGCAAGACCACCACGATGCGGATGATCAACCGGCTCATCGAGCCGACCAGCGGTCGCATCCTGATCGACGGCGAGGACGCCATCGAGATGGACGTCGACCAGCTCCGTCGGAAGATCGGCTACGCGATCCAGAAGATCGGGCTGTTCCCGCACCAGACGATCTTCGAGAACGTCGCGACGGTCCCCCAGCTCGTCGGCTGGGACGACGACCGTGTCCGCGACCGCGTCAACGAGCTGCTCGACCTCGTCGGTCTCGACCCGAGCGTCTACGGCGACCGCTACCCCAAGGAGCTCTCCGGCGGGCAGCAGCAGCGCGTCGGCGTCGCCCGGGCGATGGCCGCCGACCCGCCCGTGATGCTGATGGACGAGCCGTTCGGTGCCACCGACCCGATCACGCGTGAGCGTCTGCAGAACGAGTTCCTGCGCATCCAGGCCGACATCGGCAAGACGATCGTGTTCGTCACCCACGACATCGACGAGGCGATCAAGATGGGCGACCGCATCGCGATCCTCCAGGAGCGCTCGCAGATCGCCCAGTACGACACGCCCGAGGCGATCCTGTCGAACCCCGCCTCCGACTTCGTGTCCGACTTCGTCGGCTCCGGCGCCTCGCTGAAGCGCCTCAGCCTGTCCCGTGTCCGGGACGTCCCGGTCGAGCAGGTGCCCGTCGTCGAGTCCGACACGCCCGTCACGACGATGCGGCAGCGCCTCGACGACGAGGACGTCACCGCCCTCCTGCTCGTCGACGACGACAAGCGACCGCAGAAGTGGCTCACGGCCGGCGACCTCGAGAAGGTCAGCCAGGAGCGCACCGTCCAGTCCGTCGGGTCGACCGTCCGGGCGCTCGTCGAGCCGCAGGCGACGCTCGCCGACGCGCTCGAGGAGATGGTCAACAGCCGGCACGGCTCGGCGGTGGTCGTCGACGGTCGCGGCGGCTACCAGGGCGTCGTGGACATCACGACCGTCACGCACGCCGTGCAGACGATGCGCGAGGACAGCGAGGCCGCGCTCCGCGCCGAGCGCGACCGCACCACCGCGATCAGAGAGGCATGACGATGGCAGCCCCTGCAGTCACCGACACCGGGACGGACGTCACGGGCGGCGGCTCGATGCTGCCCTCGTGGGTCCGCTTCGTCGGCACGCCGATCGCACTCGCCGCCGTCACCGGCCTCACGCTGGCGTGGGTGTTCAGCCAGGACCTGCTCAACCGTGAGCAGAACATCCTCAACGGTCCTCGGATCCTCGAGGAGACGCTGGCCCACGTCCAGGTGACCGCGATCGCCACGCTGCTCGTGCTGCTGATCGCGATCCCGCTCGGCATCGCCCTGACGCGGCCGGCCCTGCAGCGCTTCCGCCCCGCCGCGCTCGCGCTGGCCAACCTCGGCCAGGCGACGCCGTCGATCGGTGTGCTCGTGCTCGTCGTGGTCTTCACGGCCACGACCGGGCTCTGGGTGTCGATCTTCGGCCTGGTGGTCTACTCCATCCTGCCCGTCCTGCGGAACACGATGGTCGGCATCGAGCAGGTCGACGAGCACGTGATCGACGCCGCGAAGGGCATGGGCCTCAGCAAGCGGCAGGTGCTGACCCGCATCGAGCTGCCGCTGTCGGTCCCCGTCATCCTCGCCGGGGTCCGCACGACCCTCGTCATCGTCGTCGGCACGGCCGCCCTCGTCACCTTCGTCGGTGGCGGTGGCCTCGGCGACTTCATCAACAACGGCATCAAGCTCAACAGCACCCCGGTGCTGCTGACCGGCGCCGTCCTCACCGCGGTCCTCGCACTCGCGGTCGACTGGATCGGCTCGCTGGTCGAGGAGTCCCTCACCCCCGAGGGCCTCTGACCCGCACGACCCCACACCTCCCGCCGACCCGGGGGTGGGCGCCAGCCTGCCCGCCGGACGGCACCCGCAACACACGAAGGAAGACCCGTGACAGGTTCACGCACACTGCGCACCGCCGCGTCGGTCGCCGCACTCAGCCTCGGCCTCGCCGCCTGCAGCTTCGGCGGCGGCGACGAGGCGGAGGTCGCCGGCACCGGCGAGCTCGCCTCGTACGAGCTCGACGGCCAGACCTTCCAGGTCGGCTCCAAGGACTTCGACGAGCAGCTCGTGCTCGGCAACATCGCGACCCTCGCACTGCGCGAGGCCGGCGCCGACGTCGAGTACACCGACCTGGCCGGCACCTCGGCCGCTCGTGACGCCCTCGAGTCGGGCGAGATCGACCTCTACTGGGAGTACAACGGCACCGGCTGGGGCACCCACCTGGGCAACTCGCTGGCACCGGAGGACCTCCCCGAGAACCTGACCGAGGAGGTCGGCACCCGCGACCTCGAGCAGAACGACATCCGCTGGTTGGAGGCCGCGCCCTTCAACAACACGTACGCGTTCGCCGTGCGTGAGGAGGCCGAGGTCCTCGACGAGGTCGAGACCATCTCGGACATCGCCGCGCTCGCCGAGGAGGACCCGTCCGCGGTCTCGCTCTGCGTCGAGTCGGAGTTCTCGACCCGTGACGACGGCCTGCCCGGCCTCGAGGAGTTCTACGGCTTCGACTGGCCGGACGACCAGGTCCAGGTGATCGACACCGGCCTCGTCTACACCCAGACCGACGCCGGCGAGTGCACCTTCGGCGAGGTCTTCACCTCCGACGGTCGCATCGCCAACCTCGGTCTCGAGATCATCGAGGACGACCAGAACTTCTTCCCGCCGTACAACCCGTCCGTGACGATCCGCGAGGAGGCCTACGAGCAGGCCCCGGACGCCCTGTCCGGGCTGTTCTCGGACGTCGCCTCGGCGCTGACGCTCGAGAAGATGACCGAGCTCAACAAGCGCGTCTCGGCCGACGGTGAGGACCCCGAGGACGTCGCCCGCGACTTCCTCCAGTCCGAGGGTCTGATCGGCTGACCCACTCCCCCCGATGCGGACGGGCCGCCCCTTCGTGGGCGGCCCGTTCGTCGTGTGCGCGGAGTCAGCCGCGCTCGCAGCCCTCGCGGAGGGCGGCGACGAGCTCGCCGACCCGCTCCGGGGCCGTGGCGGGGTCGCCGTCGGCCGCGGCGTTGACGACGGCCGAGCCGACGATCACGCCGTCTGCATAGGTGGCGACGTCGCGGGCGTGCTGCGGCGTCTTGATGCCGACGCCGACGCAGACCGGCACGTCGGCGTGCGGACGAATGCGGGCTACCAGCTGCTCCGTCTCGGCAGCCACGTCCTTGACGCCCGTGACCCCGAGCAGGCCGGTCGC
>JBFKQZ010000108.1:0-10080 GCA_041627475.1 Nitriliruptoraceae bacterium
CGCGGTCGACCAGCTGCTCGACCTGGCTCTGGACCGCGCGGTGCTCACGGCCACCGCGCACGCGACCGTCGTCGCGGCGCAGCAACGCGTAGTGGTTGTCGTGCACGGCCGCCATCCACGGCGCCAGCTTCTCGTCGAGGTCGCCGGGCAGGTAGCCGACCTCCTGGCGACCCACCGCGATCAGCGGCCTGTACACGCTGAGGCGGCGGTACATCCCGGTCTCGAGCACCTGCTCCAGCCCAGCGGCGAGCGCCAGGAAGGTCTTGCCGGTGCCGGCCATGCCCATCAGCGACACGCACGGGACGTCGGGGTCGAGCAGGAGGTCGATGGCGAAGGTCTGCCGCACGTCGCGGGGCGCCATGCGGAAGACGTTGCGGTGGCCCGGCACCCGCTTGACCGTCGCCGCTCCGGTGACGTCGTCGATGGCGATGACCCGACCCAGTCCGGAGGCGGACCGACCGGCACGCAGCACCAGGCACTGGTTCAGCGCGAACCCGACCTCGGGCACCTGGCCGGTGGCCTCGCTGAGCTGCGCCTTGTCGTCCTGGTGGAGGTCGTCGAGCACGTCCGCCTCGACCTCGAGCTCGGCGATGCCCGTCCAGGCCCGGTCGACCTCTGCCTGGTCACCCCGGTAGTCCTCGACGTTGACGCCGAGCTGGGCACCCTTGATCCGCAGCGCCGTGTCCTTGGTGACCAGGGTCCCGCCGATGCCGATCGATGCCGCGAGGATCCGGTGGTCCGGCTTGTGGGGGTCGAGGTAGCCCGGCAGCTCGACGTCCACGTGGTTCGCCTCGACGCGCAGCGTCCCCCCGCTCGGCAGCGGTGCGGCGTCACGCAGCCCGCAGCCCGAGCGCTCCCGCACCTCCTCGATCATCCGCAGTGCCGTCCGCGCGTTGCGCCCGATCTCGTCGTGGAGGGACTTCTTGCGGTCCAGCTCCTCGATGACGACCAGGGGGACGACGACGTCGTGCTCGTCGAAGCGGTGGAGCGAGTGGGGGTCGGCGAGCAGGACGTTGGTGTCGAGGACGTAGGTGGTCATCTGGTTCGGCAGCTCCCTCGCGGGAGGGCGCGTGGGAACGCGTTGTCCTCCCATCGACGACGAACGCCACCCCGGTGGGGTGGCGTGATCAGCAGGTGGACGTGGACGCGAGACAGGTCGGTGTCCGGGGCGCGGCGCGCGTGTCGGCCGGGCGAGATCCTCGTCGGGGGGAACCCCGGCGGGTCGTCCGGCCGCCGTAGCGGCACGTGCTCGGGCACCTGTGTCCTCGCGGTCTGGTCGGGACAGGCGGGCGACGATGACCGTAACGTCTGGCACACCCCGGGCCCCGGAGGCAGGACGCAAGTGCCGGACGTCGAACTGGAGCCTGCGAACCCCCGCGACCGTCTCGCGGCGACGGGGGTCGACCTCCTGCTCGTGCTGCTCGCGGGCTCGCTGGTGCTGACGGTGACGAGCGGGGTCGAGCCGACGGTGCGCCTGGGCCTGCTCCTGCTCGCGATCGGACTGCCCACCTACCTCCCGGAGGGCGTTGCAGGCCGCTCGCTCGGCAAGGTGCTGACGGGGTTGCACCACGCCCGGCCCGCGCGGGACACGACCGCCGGGCCACCCCTCGCCACGGGGCAGGCGATCGGCCGGTTCGTGCTGAAGTGGCTGCTGCCGACGGCACTCGTGGTGGTCGGCCTGTGGCTCGCCGCGGTCGTGTGGTGGGTGGCGCTGTACGCCCCGGCGCTCGGGCCCTCCCGACGTGCCGTGCACGACCGGCTCACCCGTACCCAGGTCCTGGGCCCCGCTGCGCGTGCCCGGTGACCCACACGTGACGCCTCCCGGTCAGCGGCCGTAGCGGCGGGTCCGTGCCTGGTAGTCGCGCAGCGCCCGGAGGAAGTCGATCCGGCGGAAGGCCGGCCAGTACGGGTCGGCGAAGTGGAACTCGGAGTGGGCCGACTGCCACAGCAGGAAGCCGGACAGCCGGATCTCACCGCTCGTGCGGATGATGAGGTCCGGGTCCGGGATGCCGGTGGAGTACAGGTGCCGTTCGAGGTGCTCGGGCGTCAGCTGGTCGGCGATCTCCTCGATCGAGTCACCGGCGGCCGCGTGCTCGAGCAGCATCGAGCGCATCGCGTCCGTGATCTCTCGCCGCCCGCCGTAGCCGACCGCCAGCTGGACGTGCATGCCGGTGTTGGCCTCGGTGGCCTCCTCGGCCTCCTTGAGCCGACTGCGCAGGTCGTCGGGCAGCAGGTCGAGCGCACCCACCGCAGAGACGCGCAGGCCCCGGCGGCGGGTCACCTCGTCGGCCGCCAGCTCCGCGGCCGTCTCGCCGATGATGTCCAGCAGGGCCCGCAGCTCGTCGTCGTCGCGCTCGAGGTTGTCGGTCGACAGCATCCACAGCGTCACGTAGGGCAGCTCGAGCTCGTGGCACCACGACAGGAACTCGTGGATCTTGCGCGCACCTGCGGCGTGCCCCACCGTCGGGGCGTCGCCGCGCTCCTGGGCGTAGCGCCGGTTGCCGTCGAGGATCACGCCGACGTGGCACGGCAGGGGCTCGGCCCGGACCTGGCGTTCCAGGCCGGACTCGTAGAGCCGGTAGAGCGGGTCCATCAGTGCCATGGGCTGCAGGCTACGTCGTCGGCGGCCGTGGATGCGGCCGCGGCGTGGACCGCCCACGCCCTTCGGCGCGACGGGGACCGTCGGTAGGCTGGATGGTCGACCGCCCGGCCGCCGCCGGGCGGCGCGTCGTCACGACGACGACACACCCCACCGACCGCGCGCGGCCCCGATGTCATCCCTTCCTGCGGGCCCCGACGTGAGGAGCACCCGATGAGCGAGACCTGGTTGAGCGAGGAGGCCCACGAGCGCCTCCAGGCCGAGTACGAGGAGCTGACCACGACGGGTCGTGCCGAGATCTCCAAGGAGATCGAGGAGGCGCGCTCGCACGGTGACCTCAAGGAGAACGCCGAGTACCACGCGGCCAAGGAGGAGCAGGGCAAGATGGAGGCCCGCATCCGCCAGCTGAAGCAGCTGCTGGACAACGCCAAGATCGGCACACCACCGGTCGACGAGGGCGTCAAGCCGGGCCTCCTCGTCGAGGTCGAGATGTTCGACGAGGTCGAGACCTACCTGGTCGGCAGCCGCGAGGACGAGCACCCCGACCACGAGGTGCTGTCCGCCGACTCACCCATCGGGCAGGCGATCATGGGTGCCCGCAAGGGCGACACGCGCACGGCCACGCTGCCGAACGGCAACAAGGTCGACATCACGGTCCGCGGCATCGACGCCCCGTGACCCGTCTGACCTGCCGGTTCTGCGGCTTTCCACTGCGGTGACCAGTACGAACTGACCACCGATGGATGGTCATTTCGTGCCATGCAGAGCGGCGCTGGGACGGCCACGCTGCGTCATGGACCGGGACCCGTGCCCCGGCCCGACGATCCGGCGGACCGGCCGCCGGCAGCCCGTTGTGGAGCAGCCGTGAGCGCGACCCAGGTCACGACCCGGACGGCCGTCGTGGCCGCCAGCCGACCCCTGCTGCAAGCAGGCCTCGAGGCGACCGTCGACGGCGCCGGGCTCGCGGTGCAGGGCACGGCGACGCCCGAGAGCCTCGTGATGACCGTGGCCGACGCGCGGCCGGACCTCGTCGTGGTGGCCATCACCGACGACGGCGGCGACCCGTTCACCGAGATCGCCCGGATCACGGCCGTGCACCCGGACTGCAACGTCCTGGCGATCACCGAGGCGGCCTCGATCATCGAGCTGCGCGAGGCGATCGTCGCCGGTGTCCAGAGCCTGCTGCTCGCCGACTGCACGCTCGAGGAGCTGCGCGACGCGATCACGCAGACCGCAGACGGCAACCGGGTGCTCGCCCCCGAGGTGGCGCTCCAGCTGGCCGGGTCGTGGACAGCAGAGCCCGCGAACGCCGAGTCCCAGCTGACCGCCCGTGAGCTCCAGGTCCTGCAGTGGCTGGCGGAGGGCATGACCAACGCCTCGATCGCCGAGGAGCTCGACCTCTCCCCGAGGACGGTCAAGACGCACGTGCAGAACCTGCTCGTCAAGCTCGACGCCCGCGACCGCACCGGAGCCGTCGCGCAGGGCTTCCGTCGCGGCCTCATCAGCTGAGGTCGACGGGCGCACGCCCGACCACCAGGACCCCTCTTCACGGCCCTCGCCTCGGCGAGGGCCGTGCACCTGTCAGACGGCGCCACCACGGCGGTCCGGCGCCGGCGCGCGGACGCCGACGGCCTCGAGCGCCTTGGTCGCGACCGACAGCAGCGGCAGCCGCTGGAGGCGGTCCGGCTCGATCCACTCGACGCGTTCGGTGGAGCCGTCCTCCTCGAGGACACGTGGCTCCTCGTCGGTGGGAACGCTGACGCGCCACACCAGCCGCAGCAGGTGCAGGTCACGGTCGTCCCGCTTCAGGTGGTGGCTGTCGGTGAGGACGAAGTCGCCGATCTCACACTGCAGACCGGTCTCCTCGTGGTACTCACGCACGAGGCCGGCGTGAGGGTGCTCGCCGTGCTCCAGGCCACCGCCCGGCAGCGTCCAGCGACCGGCGCCCGGGTAGCCCTCGCGGACCCGGATCAGCAGCACGCGTCCCTCGTCGACGGCGACGCCGTAGGCGCCGATCCGGCGGCGTCTGACCGTGCCCGCACCGCCGTTGGGATAGGTCGCCGAGGGGTCCTGCACGCCGTGCGCGAGCCACTGGATCCGTCCCCGGAGCGCCGCCCACGCCTCGTCCCGTGCGAGCCCCTGCGGTGCCGCGTCGACCGCGTCGGCGGCACGGGCGAGGTCATCGATGACCGCGGGGCCGGCCTCGAGGATCGCCGAGGAGCCGGCGCTGGCCCACTCCGCCAGGACATGGCGGACGAGCGCCCCGACGGGCACGCCGAGGTTGCTCGCCGCGGTGCGGACGGTCTCCATCGGGTCGACCAGGGCTGACCCCGCGACCGCGAGCTTGTAGTCGGTGTCCGGGTCGTCGCCCTCGAGGTCCGGGCGCCACTGCACGAGGCGGACGACGGGTTCGTCACCCGCCGCCACCAGTGAGTCGTCGCCGTCGGTCATCGCTGACCGCCTCCCAGGGTGTCGGTCACGTCAGCTGAGACGCTCGATGACCATCGCCATCCCCTGGCCGCCACCGACGCACATCGTCTCGAGCCCGAACGTCCCGTCGGTGTGCTGCAGCCCGTTGATGAGCGTGGTGGTGATGCGCGCCCCGGTCATCCCGAACGGGTGGCCGACCGCGATCGAGCCGCCGTGGACGTTGAGCTTGTCGTGGTCGATGCCGAGCGCGCGCGCCGACGGGATCACCTGCGCGGCGAAGGCCTCGTTGATCTCGACGAGGTCCATGTCGTCGATGGTCATCCCGGCGTTGGCCAGTGCCTGCCGCGACGACTCGATCGGGCCCAGCCCCATGATCTCCGGGTTCAGCGCCGAGACGCCGGTCGACACGACGCGGGCGAGCGGCGTGAGGCCGAGCTCCTCGGCCTTGGTGTCGCTCATCACGACCAGCGCGGCCGCGCCGTCGTTGAGCGGGCACGCGTTGCCGGCGGTGATGCGGCCGTCGGGGCGGAAGACGGGCTTGAGCTCCGCCATCTTCTCGCGGTCGGGCGGCCGGGGCGAGTCGTCCTCGGTCATCATCTGCCCGTCACCGAGCGGCACCGGCGTGATCTCGTTGGCCCAGAAACCCTCGGCCGCAGCCTTCTGGTAGCGCGTCTGCGACTCCCAGGCGAAGTCGTCCATCTCCTCGCGCGTGATGCCCTCCTTCAGCGCGACGTTCTCCGCGGTCTGCCCCATCGGGATGTAGATGTCGGGCAGCCCGTCGGCCTCCTGCCAGGAGTCGGCGCCCTGCGCCTGCTGCTGTGTCCGCTCCATAGCGTCGTCGAACTTCGGGTTCTCGCCGCGGCCCGAGGGGTCGGAGTTGCCGATCGGGTTGCCGTCGGGGTCGGGCGCAGCGAAGCGGCTCACCGTCTCGACGCCGGCCGAGATGAAGACGTCCCCCTCGCCCGCCTTGATGGCGTGCATCGCCATGCGCGTGGTCTGGAGGCTCGAGGAGCAGTAGCGGGTGATCGTGGTCCCCGGGACCTCCCAGCCGAGCAGCGTGGTGACCACGCGCCCCATGTTGAAGCCCTGTTCACCGCCCGGCAGGCCGCAGCCGAGGTGGAGGTCGGTGATCATGTCCGGCGTGACCTCCGGGACCTGGTCCATCGCGGCCTGCACCGCGAACGCGGCGAGGTCGTCGGGCCGCCAGTTGACGAGTGAGCCCTTGAACGCGCGCCCGATGGGCGTCCGAGCTGCTGCGACGATGACTGCCTCGGGCATGACCTGCTCCTGCGTGACGGTTCGTCGCGCCACCGTACTGTCGCCGCTGCCCCGGGACTGCTGCCCACCGGTCGGTGGCCCGGCCCCACCGCACGAGGAGTCCGATCCATGGCCATCGAGGTCGCCGACGGCGTCTTCCAGCTCGCCCCCCTGCCGTACCTCAACGTCGTCGCCGTCCGCGGCGGCAACGGCTGGACGATCGTGGACGCAGCCCTCCCCCAGACCGCCCAGCGCCTGGTGCGGGACCTCGGGAAGCTCGGGATCCGTCACGGCGACGTGGAACGCATCGTGCTGACCCACGGACACGGCGACCACGCCGGCGGCGTCGAGCGCGTGCGTGCGGCCTTCGGAGCGCGCGAGGTGCTCGTGGGTGCTGCCGACGTCGACGACGTCCGGGCGGGCCGCAACGCGAGCGGCGACCCCGGGTCGCTGCTCGAACGGTCGCCGCTACCGCTGCCCGGCTACCCCGGCGTCGCACCGATCCAGCCGCTCACCGGCCCCCTGCCGCTCGACGACGACCGTGAGCTCGTCCCGGTCCACACGCCCGGGCACACCGACGGCCACACCGCCTTCCACCTCCCTGACAGCGGGGTCGTCCTGGGCGGCGACACGGTCTTCAACGTCTTCCGCATGACGCCGTCGCCCGGCTTCCTCTGCAGCGACGCCGGCCGCAACCTCGCATCGATCCTGGCGCTGGCCGAGCTCGACCCGTCCGTGCTGCTGCTGGCCCACGGCACGCCCGTCCGCGACGACGTCCGCGGGAAGCTCCGGACGGTCGCCCGGGCCTGACCCGACGGTGCCTAGGGTCGTCCTCCGGTGGGAGGACGCAGCATGGGGAGCCTCGACGGGACGACGGCCGTGGTCACGGGGGCGTCCAGCGGCATCGGCCGCGCGACCGCGGTCGCGCTCGCGCGGGAGGGGGCCACGGTGGTCCTCGCCGCGCGACGCAGTGACGTGCTCGAGGAGGTCGTCGAGCAGATCGGCACCGCCGGTGGCGCGGCCATCGCCGTCCCGACCGACGTCACGGACCGCGCAGCCGTGGAGGGACTGGTCGCACGGGCGGTCGAGGCCGGTGACGGCGGCTTCGACGTGCTGGTGAACAACGCCGGGATCGGCAGGTGGGACGACACCGACTTCCTGACCGCCGACCTCGACGGCTGGCTGCGAGAGCTCGACGTCAACCTCCGCGGCGTCGTCGCGGTCACCCGGCTCGCAGCGCCGCACGTGCGGCCCGGAGGCACGGTGGTGACGATCTCGTCCGGCGCCGACCGATTCTTCTCGCCGGAGTACCCCGCCTACGTCACGAGCAAGTGGGGCGTCCGCGGCTTCGCCGGCTCCGCGGAGCTGGCGCTCCGTAGGCGCGGGGTGCGGGCGACGGTCATCTCACCGGGCGAGGTCGACACACCGATGCAGCCCGAGGGCGCGGCCGCGGACATGCGGATGCTGGATCCCGAGGACGTCGCGGACGCGGTGCTCTGGGCGGCCACGCGCCCAGCACATGTCAACGTGTCCACCATCCGCATCAACCCGTTGGGCTGACCCGCCCACGACGGTCGTCAGCCAGCGGTCAGCCGAGGGGGTCGCGCTGGACCGGGCAGCTCATGCAGCGGGGGCCGCCACGGCCGCGGGGCAGCTCGTAGCTCGGGATCGTGTGGACCTCGACCCCGGCACGATCGAGGATCTCGTTGGTCGCGACGTTGCGCTCGTAGGCCACGACCTTGCCGGGTGCGATCGCCAGCGTGTTGTTGGCGTCGTTCCACTGCTCGCGCTCGGCGCGGGTGGAGCCCAGCGCGGGCTCGATCGCCCGGGCGTGGTCCAGCCCGGCAGCCCACGCAAGACCCTGGAGGAGCGTGTCCGCCTCACTGACGTGGACGCCGACCTCGCCGTCCGCAGCGACGTTCGGCGTGACCATGAACGTGCGGATGTCCGAGGTCATCGACGGGTAGGTGATGAACGCATCGGTGTCGACCTGCGTGACGATCGTGTCGAGGTGCATCGCCGCACGGACCTTGGGCAGGTCCACGGCGAGGACGCGTTCCACGACGCCGGCCTCGAACAGGCGGACGGCGAGGAGCTCGACGCCCTGCGCGGTCGTGCGCTCGCTCATGCCGACCGCGATGCCCTGCTCGCCGACGACGAGCAGGTCACCGCCCTCGACGGTCGCCGGGATGCGCGCGAACGGTCCGTCGCCGAACCACACCGGCGTGCCCTCGAACATCGGGTGCCGCGCGTAGAGGAGCCGGAGCAGGTCGGTCTCGCGGTGCCGGATCGGCCGGTTCATCGGTGACAGCATCACACCGCTGCCGATCCACGCGCTCGAGTCACGCATGAAGACCGCGTTGGGCAGGGGGTCGAGGAAGTGCTCGCTCGGCGGCGACGCCGCACCGACCAGACCCGGACCCGGGCCCACCTCCTCGACCGTCACGCCACCGAAGAGGTGGTCGACGAGGTCCTGGGCATCGAGCTCGAGCAGGAAGTCCCGGACGCGGTGGACGGCCTGGGGGCCGCAGGTGGACGCCGTGACGTGCCGCTCCACGACCTCGCGTGCGACGTCGGCGTCCCGCAGGACCTCGGCCAGCAGCCGCTCGACGTGCAGGACCTCCACACCGTGATCGGTCAGCAGGTCGGCGAAGGCGTCGTGCTCCCGCTGGGCGTGCTCGACCCACAGCAGCTCGTCGAACAGCAGCTCGTCCATGTTCGACGGCGTGATGCGCCGCAGCTCGAGCCCCGGACGGTGCAGCAGCACCTTGCGGAGCTGGCCGACCTCGGAACGGACCCCGTGGCTGCTCATGCCTCGTCCTCCTCGTGCGGCCGCTGGACCGCCTGGACCATCTCGCGCGGGACCCACCAGTCGGCGTCGTCCTCGGCGATGACGAACCCGTCACCGGCCACGTCCGCGAGTGCACCGGTGAGCGACTTCACGCGCCCGGCGCCGGTGAGGTGCAGCGTCACGCGCGCACCTGCCCAGTCGCTCATCCCGCTCGGTGCCGGCCGCTCCGGCCGTGCGTCCTCGTCCGCCATCGATCCCTCCCCGTCACGTGGGGACCGTAGGCGGAGGCGGCGGCTGGCGACGCATCGGGACGCGCCCTGCCGGCGTCAGGCGCACACCCTCCTCGGCCAGCCGGCGGCGCTGCTCCGCCTCGTGGCCGGGCACGAGCCGGCCGCTGGCGTTGACGACCCGCCACCACGGCACGTCCGGGTGCCCCTCACCGAGGATGCGACCGACCAACCGCGACTGCTTCGGCGCGCCGGCCTCCATGGCCAGCTCGCCGTACGTGACGACCTCGCCGGGCCCGACCGTGCGCAGCGCCGCCAGCACGGCGGGGCGCAGCTCGTCGATCGTGGCCACGACTCAGTGCGCACCGAGCTGGCCGGACGGCTCGAACCACTTGCCGTCCTCGGGCAGGGCGGCGAGGTTGAGTCGCGGCAGCGGCGTGGGGATCAGTCCCTCGATCTCCTCGAGGTCCACGAAGCGGAACGCCGGGTTGGTCGCCATCCCGGACGCGAACTCGGGGAAGCCGAGGATCGTGACGCCGACACCCTGCTCTGCCAGTTCCTCGAGCGGCTCCTCGAAGCAACGGGCGTCGTTGGACCCGACGTAGACGCGTTCGAGATCACCCTCGTCGAAGCGTGCCCAGAGGTGGTCGACCATGTCGTCGTCGACGTCCGAGTCGTCGACCTTGGGCTTGGCGAAGACGCGGTAGCCCTCCTCGAGGAGCCACAGCACCCAGCCGCGCATCGGACCGGCGACGTGCGGGGCGACGTTGACGAAG
>JBFKQZ010000109.1:0-9965 GCA_041627475.1 Nitriliruptoraceae bacterium
GGTCGTCGGTCACCTGCCCCATGCGCCCGAAGGCCGTCACGGCGCGGTCGACGGCCGCCCGCGCGACGCCACGTTCCGCCGCCGGCAGGTGCAGCACCGTGCCGTCGTGCTGCAGCACGAGCAGGGCGTCGCCGGGCTCGAAGGCGGCGGCGGTCGCCTCGTCGACGTGGGTCACGCGGTCACCACCCCAGAGCAGGGGCATGCCGGGTGTGAGGGTCTCGAGCTGGTCCATGTCGGGCAAGGTACTCAGGGGGCCGGCGGTGACTGGCGCACGATGAGGCGCGCGAGGCGACGCTCCCCGCCGTCGACCGCGAACTCACCAGCCGTGTGGCGGTAGAGCTTCGCCGGCCGCCCCGGCCCCTCCCGCTGGACCGCCCCGGTCTCCTCGACCGTGCCCGAGGCGAGGACGTCACGACGGAAGTTGCGCACGTCGAGCTCGTGGCCGAGCACGGCCTCGTAGACCACCTGCAGCTCCGCGAGCGTGAAGGCGTCCCCGAGCAGCTGGAACGCCAGCGGTGCGTAGCGGGCCTTGGCCCGCAGCCGTGCGACACCGTCGGTCACGAACCGGTCCTGGTCGAAGGCGAGCGGGCCGGGCAGGTCGTCGACCGGCCACCAGTCGGCCTCGCCCGCTGGCGTGGCGCGGTCCGCGTCGACCAGCGCCAGCTGGACGACCGACACGACCCGGGTGGCCCCCGACGCCGTGGCCTGGTCGTAGGTCTGGAGCTGCTCCAGCCAGACCTCGTCGAGTCCCGCCTTGTCCTGCACGGCCCGCCGGGCCGTCTCGGCCAGCGTCTCACCGGGGCGGGTGAACGAACCGGGCACCGCCCAGCGTCCCGCGGACGGGTCGTACGACCGGCGGTGGAGCAGGACACGCAGCCGCCCGTCCACGACCGTGAACAGGGTCAGGTCCACCGCCACGTGGACGGGGTCCGGCGACCAGCGTCGGGGTCCCGTCACCAGTCCACCCGCGGCAGCCGCAGCACGAACGTCGCGCCGCCACCCGGAGTCGCCTCGTACGACAGCTCGCCGCCGCTGCGCCGCATCAGGCCCTGCACGATCGCGAGCCCCAGGCCGGTGCCCGGGTTGTCGCGCGCCGCACGACGTTCCCGCGAGAACCGCTCGAACATCCGGGCGCGGAACTCCGAGGGGACCCCGGTGCCGTGGTCGACGACCCGGAGCAGCCCCGACGAGCCGTCCGCGACACCGTGGACCTGGAAGGGCGGCTTCCCGTACTTGTCCGCGTTCGTCAGCAGGTTGACCAGTGCGTCCTCGAGGTGGTCGGGGTCCACGAGCACGCGCAGTTCCTCGTCGACGACGACCTCGACGTCCAGGTCCACGACCTCCAGGGCACGCCGCACGACCACCGCGCACAGCGTCGGCCTCAGGGTCGCGGCCAGGGCCTCGCCGTCGAGCCTCGTCACCGTCAGCAGGTCGTCCGTGAGCCGGGCGAGCCGCTGGGCCTGCCTGTGGATCGTCTCCACGTACTGCCGGCGGTCCTCGTCCTCGAGACTCTCCCACTGGAGCTCGAGCGTCTCGGCGAAGCCCTGGATCGCGAACAGCGGCGTCCGGAACTCGTGCGAGGCCGTCGAGACGAAGTCGCGCAACGACTGCTCCACACGCTTGCGGTCCGTGACGTCACGCATGGTCGCGACGAACACGGGTTCGCCGTTGAGCTCGGCCCTGCCGGCCCGCAGCTCGGAGACGCGCAGGCCATCGGTCGTGTGCAGCTCGATCTCGGACGTCCCCGAGGTCGTCGGGATGCCGAAGTCCCGGCCGATGATGTCGCCACCGAACGCGGCCAGTGCGATGTCGTTGGCCTCCAGGACGACGCCACGGGCGTCGAGGACGAGGATCGGGTCGGACGCACCCGCGTAGACCACCGTTGCGAGCGCCTCGGTGTCGATCGTGTGCGGGCGTCGAGCGTTCATTCCTCGTCGCCCCCCCGCGCCTCGTCCGCGAACAGCTCGCTGACGCGGTCCATCTCGGAGCGGGGCAGCTGGACCGGGTTGCCCGCGAGGATCCCCCCCACGTTGCGGAAGGGCAGGCCGATGTGCATGCCCTCCATGTCGATGGAGAACTCGCGGATGTCCTTGTCGTGCAACGAGCCACGCATCTTCAGGACCGTGATGCCGCGCCGCATCGCGCCGTAGATCTCGGCGTACCGCAGCAGGATGATCGTGTCGGTGATCGTCGAGATGTGGGCCTCGGTCACCGAGGTGCCACCGAGGAGGGTGGGCGTCGCGTTGGTGAACAGACCCGCCAGTTCCAGGCGCTTGATCGCGCTCGTCACGCCGATCACGAACTCGCGGAACGACCGCACCGTGCCGACGCGCTCGAGTGCCGAGAGCGAGTCGATCGCGACGCGCTTGGGACCGAACGACTGCAGCTTGTCCTTGATGTCGAGGAGGTGGTCCTCCAGCGACTTGACCTCCGGGTAGTGGCAGACCACCTCCAGCATCCCCTCGCGCTCGTAGCGCTCGAGGTCGAACCCCCAGCCGACCGCGTTGCGGAACAGCTGCTCACGGGACTCCTCGAACGCCAGGAAGAGCACCTTCTCGCCCGCCTCGAGTCCCCCGGCGATGAAGTGCATCGCGGTGAGCGTCTTGCCGGTGCCGGTGGCCCCGGACACGAGGATGACCGAGTCGCGGAAGAACCCGCCGCCCAGCATCCGGTCCAGCTCCACCGACCCGGACGAGGCGCGCACGTTCGACGACGGCTGCTTGAGCTCGATGGACGACAACGGGATCGAGATGATGCCCCGGCCGTCCGCGATGGTGAACGGGTACTCCCCCTTCATGTGGGTGGTACCTCGGAACTTCAGGACCTCGATCGTCCGCCGCCGCTTCTCCTCCTCCAGCACGTTGCGCAGGATCACGACGTTGTCGGCGACGAACTCCTCGATGCCGAACCGGGCGATCGGCCCGTACTCCTCCTCACGCTCCGCGGTGAGCACTGCGGTGACGTCCATCTTGCGCAGCGCGCCCGCGATGCGACGCAGCTCGTTGCGGACCGTCCGGCTGTCGTCGAAGTGGGCGAACACCGCCCCGAGCGAGTCCAGTGCCACCCGGCTGGCGTTGGTACGACGCACGGCATGCTCGATGCGCGACATCAGGGCACCGAGGTCGAAGTCACCCGCGAAGATCGTCTCGTGCTCGGGGGCGGGCGAGACGTCCACGAACGCGAACCGGCCCTCGGTCTCCCACTCGTCGATCGACCAGCCCAGCGAGGCGACGTTGCGTCGGATGTCGTCCGGGGACTCCTCGAACGTGACGAACACACCGCTCTCGCCACGCGCGATGCCGGAGCTCAGGAACTGCAGCGCGAAGATGGTCTTGGCCGAACCGGCGGACCCGGCAACGAGCGTCGTGCGCCCCTCCGGCAACCCGCCCAGCATGACGTCGTCGACCCCTTCGATGCCGGTCGGGATCTTCGTGGTGTCCATCTGGTGTCCAGTCGCCCTGCGACGCGTTCGCCGCCGTCGTTGCTCAGTCCTGCTGCAGATCGAGTCCGAGCAGCACCTGCTCGCGGTCGGTGAGGTCGCCGATGATGCGGCGAAGTGGTGGCGGCAGCTCCTTGATCAGCGTCGGCGTGGCGACGATGCGCTCGTCCTCGGCGAGCTGGGGACGCTCGAGCACGTCGATGACCTCGAGGTCGTAGGCGCCGTCGAGATCGGTCTCCATGATCGAGCGCAGGTTCGCGATGGCCTGGTCGGAGCGGGGCGTCCGGCCCGTCACGTAGAGCCGGAGGAGGTAGCGACGCTCGTTCATGTCTGGTCCTTGTCCGCGGGGGTCGTGGTGCTGTTCCCGCGGGCGGTCCCGACAGCGCGGTCGCGGTAGTAGGAGACGAGTCGTCCCATGAGCTGCAGGACGACCACACGCCCCTCCTCGACGACCCCGGTGGCTCGCAGCCCGTCCAGCGAGTCGACGGCCTCGCGGAGCGACCGGGTGTGCAGGTCGATCACATCGCGTGGCCCCGCCCCGAGGAACCCGAGCACGGTCGCGAGACTACGCAGGTCGGCGTCGACCGTGTCCTGTCCCCGGTAGGCCTGCTCGTCGAGGGAGCGGCGGAGGATCCGCAGGTACTCGCGGACGAGGTCCTGGTCGTACCTCGTCGGTCCGAGCCGCTGGGCGACGGACTGGTCACCGATCATCGCGGCGCTGACGGTCGTCGTGGACTGCTGGTCGCTGGCGAGGCGCTCGAGGCGCCGCAGCTCGCGCTCGCGTGCCTCGCCCTGGCGGGCGAGCTCGAGCTCGTGGACGAGCTGTGCGCGGGTCACGCCGTAGCGGACGACGCGGGTGACCAGCGGCGAGGTCATGTCCTCCTTCACCACGTAGTCCTGGACCCCGAGGGCGAGCGCCCGGGACGCCATCCCCTGGTCGCGCAGCGCCGTGAAGATGACGATGGCGGTCGGCGGTGCGACGGCCTCCAGCATCCGGCGTGCCGTCATCAAGCCGTCGGAGTCCGGCAGCCCGAGGTCGAGCAGGACGGCGTCCGGCGTCGAGCCCTCGACGTGCTCCAGTGCGTCCGACAGCGTCGAGACCCGGGCCACGGAGGTCGCGTAGTCCGGGTTGTCGACGAAGACCTGCTCGAGCAGCGCGGCGAGGTCGTCGTCGTCCTCGACCACGAGCAGGTCGATGCTCCCGGGGTCCTCGACGGTGACCGGCAGCGCGGTCACTGCTCGCCACCCGACGTGCGCAGCGACCCGTACAGGCCCAGCGCGGCTGCGAGGTCGGTCACTCCTGCAAGGTCCCCGACGACGCGCTGCCTCGACCGCGTGGACTGCCCGACCAGGGTCGGGGTTGCGAGGATCCCGTCCCGGTCCGCCCGCTCGGGGTCGTCCAGCACGTCGACGACCTCGACCGTCACCGGGGCGTCCACCGCACCGGCCAGCTGGTCGAGACGACGCTTGGCGGTCAACGACCGCACGGTGCCGGCACCGGCCACGTAGAGCGTCAGACGCAGCTCCAGGAGGCGGTTCCTCGTTCCGTCGCCGCCCTGCTCCTCCTCGACGCCGCGCGACTCGCTGGCACCCAACTGTCTGGTCACCGCGCCCCCCGCACGTCCGATCCGACGACGGTATCGATGCCCACGCATGGCCATCCGGCTCCGGCCGGGGGATCCGTGTGGCTCAGTCGACATCGTCCGATCGGCCGCGCAGCTGCGCCGAGTCCGGGTCGACGACGAGGGTGCGGATGGGCCACGGGATGGTCATGCCTGCCTCCTCGACGGCCCGCTTGGCGGCACCCAGGACCCGGTCCTTGACGCCGTTGACCTCGGCCTGCTCGGGCAGCGTCCAGTACTGCACGCGGAAGTTGACGCTGGAGTCGCCGAGCTCGCTCAGCAGGACGCGGGGCGGGGGGTCGCTGAGGACGCCCTCGACGCCCGACACGGCGTCGAACAGGACCTGTCGGGCCCGGTCGTGGTCGTCCCGGTAGTCGACGCCGACCGTGACGTCGGTGCGCCGACGGCCACGCTCGGTCGTGTTCGTGATGGGTTCGTTGAAGACCGTGGCGTTGGGCAGCAGCACCTTCTCGCCGTCGTACTGCACCAGCGCCGTCACCCGCATGTTGACGTCGATGACCGTGCCCTCGAAGTCACCGAGGCGGACCTGGTCACCGGGCCGGAACGGACGCCGCGCGAGGATCAGGATGCCGGCGATGAAGTTCTCGAGGATCGACTGCATCGCGAAGGCGAGCGCGAGGCCGGCGATGCCGAGCGCGGCCAGCGCGGAGCCGACGTTCACGCCGGCGACGGAGAGGGCGACGAGCAGGACGACGACGACCATGCCGACACGCGTCGCGGTCTGGATGAGCTTGACGACGGCGACGTCGAACCGACTGCCGTCCGTCGTGCGGACGACGAGTCGCTGCACGAAGCGGACCAACAGGAGTCCGACGACGAGGACCACCACGCCGAGCAGGATCAGCGGCAGCTGGCCGATGAAGCCTGCCCACAGCTCCCCCACCGCGTCCCCGAGGCGGTCGAGCACGGCGTCCGGGTCGGTGATGTCGACCTCGACGTCCTCGACGATCGGTTCGCCGGGCGACGACGAGGCACCCGGGTCGGGCAGCGGTGCGGTCGCCACCGTGCCTCCTGCCGTCGACGACTCCGCAGGACCGTAGTCACCGCCATGGGGCGCGGTCGGGACGCCCGTGCCTCCACGGCCGTGTCACGGTGGCTGGCTACCGTCGGCGAGGACCGACCCCCTCCCCCGACACGACGCCAGGGCTTCCCACGTGAGCGAGTACCGCGCCGGCAACATCTCCGTCCTCAAGGGCCTCGAGGGCGTCCGGCGACGCCCCGCCATGTACATCGGCTCGACCGACCGGCGCGGCCTGCACCACCTCGTGTGGGAGGTCGTGGACAACGCCGTCGACGAACACCTGGCCGGCTACTGCGGGACGATCACGGTGCGCCTGCTGGCGGACGGCGGCTGCGAGGTGACCGATGACGGCCGCGGCATCCCCGTCGACCTCCATGAGGAGGAGGGCAAGAGCGGCGTCGAGCTGGCACTGACGACCCTCCACGCGGGCGGCAAGTTCGACTCGCAGACCTATGCCGTCTCCGGTGGGCTCCACGGGGTCGGTGTCTCGGTCGTCAACGCGCTGTCGACCCGCACCGAGGTCGAGGTCGTGCGTGACGGCCACCTCCACACCATCGCGTTCGAGCGCGGTCCGGTCGTGGACGAGCTCGCGCAGCGGAAGAAGCAGTCGGGCCACGGCACGACCGTCCGGTTCTGGCCGGACGACGAGATCTTCGACACCACGACCTTCCGCTGGGACCCGATCGTGGAGCGTCTGCGCGAGACCGCCTTCCTCAACCCGGGTCTCACGTGCAAGCTGGTCGACGAGCGCGAGGACAGCAAGCGCTCGACGACCTTCCGCTTCGACGACGGTCTGTCGGACTTCGTCGAGCTGCTGCTGCACGGCAACAGCCCGATGGTGCCGACGGTGCGGTTCCACGACTCGCGCGAGATCGACGGCGAGCAGGTCGCGCTGGACGTTGCGTTGACCTGGACCACGGGCTTCCACGACGAGCGGCTGCGGTCGTACGTCAACATCGTGCGCACCGCCGACGGCGGCACGCACGAGGAGGGCTTCCGCCGGGCGATGACCGAGGTCTTCAAGGAGTACGCGAAGACCTCGCGGGCCAAGACCAAGAAGGACCCCGACCTGGAGGGCTCGGACCTGCGTGAGGGGTTGGTCGCGGTCATCTCGCTGAAGCTGCCCGACCCGCAGTTCGAGGGCCAGACGAAGGGGCGTCTCGGGTCGTCGATGGCCCGCAGCTACGTCCAGACGGTCGTCGGCGAGCACCTGCAGGACTGGATCAACGCCCACGGCTCTCGTGCCGCCAAGGTCGTCAAGCGCGCCGTGCTCGCGGCCAGGTCGCGCACCGCGGCGCGTGCTGCCCGCGACCTCACCCGGCGCAAGGGGCTGCTGGACCAGCAGTCCGCGGGCCTGCCCGGCAAGCTCGCCGACTGCACCAGCCGCGACCCCGAGGAGACCGAGCTCTACATCGTCGAGGGCGACTCGGCGGGCGGCTCCTCCAAGCAGGCCAGGGACCGCCAGACCCAGGCGATCCTGCCGTTGCGCGGCAAGGTGCTCAACGTCGAGAAGGCGCAGCTGCGGCGCGTGCTCGAGAACAACGAGATCCAGGCGCTGATCAAGGCGATCGGGACCGGGGTCGAGCCCGAGTTCGACGCCGAGAAGCTCCGCTACCACAAGATCATCCTGATGGCCGACGCCGACATCGACGGCGGGCACATCACGACGCTGCTGCTGACCTTCTTCTTCCGGCTGATGCGCCCGCTGGTCGAGGAGGGACGCCTGTTCCTCGCCCAGCCGCCGCTCTACCAGCTGCGCAAGGGCGACCGGATCGCCTACGCCATGACCGACCGCGAGCGCGAGCGGCTGATCAAGACCGAGTTCAAGTCCCAGAAGGTCGACGTGCAGCGGTTCAAGGGTCTCGGTGAGATGGACGCCGAGCAGCTGTGGGCGACCACGATGGACCCGGCCCGTCGGACGCTGCTGCGGGTGGACATCACCGACGCCGAGGAGGCCGACGAGCAGTTCGCGCTGCTGATGGGCTCCCGGACCGACCCGCGCCGCGAGTGGATCATCGAGAAGGCGAAGTTCGCGACGAACCTCGACGTCTGACCGTGCACGGCGCGGCCGCGCCTGCTCCCATGGGGCGACGGCAGGGGGGAGTCGACGTGCGACGCGACGTGGAGGTCCCGGCCGTCCGGCGGACGGGACCGACCGAGGACGTCATGGTCCGCGAGGAGCCGCTGACGGTCCGGCTCGCGGCCCGGGGCGGCCCCGGCACGCCCGTCTGGACGACCCTGCGGACACCCGGCCACGACCTCGACCTGGCGCTGGGCTGGTGCGTCGCCGAAGGGCTCGTCCGCTCGCTGTCGGACGTGGTCGACGTCCACCACTGCACGACCGAGGACGGCGCGCCCGACGCGAACACCGTGACCGTCCGGCTGGACCGGACGGAGCTCGAGGACCTCGACCGTCTGCGCCGCGCCGGCGCATCGACCGCGGCCTGCGGGCTGTGCGGGCGTGACGAGCTCCACCGTCTGCTCGACCGCTGCCCGCCAGCGCCCCGGACCGGCGTGCGGGTCCGCGTGACGGTGCTGCACGACCTCGCCGACGAGCTGGTGCGCCACCAGCCGCTGTTCGCCACCACCGGCGGGTGCCACGCCGCGGCGCTCGCCGGCGCGTCGGGCCACCTGCTGGCCGTGCGCGAGGACGTCGGACGCCACAACGCCGTCGACGCCGTCGTCGGCGCCGTCACGCGGGCCGGCGAACAGGGCGACGTCCTGCTGCTGTCCGGCCGCGCCGGGTACGAGCTCGTCGCCAAGGCCGTCGCCGCCCGCATCCCGGTGGTCGCCTCCGTCGGCGCAGCGACCGACCTCGCCGCGGGGACGGCGGAGGCGGCCGGCATCACGCTGGTCACGTTCGTCGGCCGGGACCACGGCGGCACCGTGCTGACGCACGCCGACCGGCTCGACCTGCAACCCACCGGAGCCCACCGATGACCACGCACCCGCCCGTGCCCGGCGCGCGCCCGCCCGCGGACCCCGACGCCGAGCTGCGGCACACACCCGAGCCCGAACGGGCGGCGGGCATCCCCGCCGTGGTGTCGTCGGCTGACGTCGTGCTCCGACGGGCCGGACCCAGGGGACTGCGTGAGCTGGCGCGGGTGAACCAGTTCGACGGCTTCGACTGTCCGTCGTGCGCCTGGGCCGATCCCGAGGACGAGCGGTCGATCGCCGAGTTCTGCGAGAACGGCGCGAAGGCCGTGGCCGACGCGGCGGACCGGCACCGCGCGGACGCCGACTTCTTCGCGGGCCATGCGATCGAGGACCTGCTCGGCCACACCGACAGGTGGCTCAACGACGCCGGCCGCCTGACCACACCGATGGTCCGTCGCGAGGGCGCGACGCACCTCGAGCCGATCGCGTGGGAGGACGCCGAGCAGCTCGTCGCGCAGCACCTGGCCGCCACCACGCCAGACCGCGCCGTGTTCTACACCAGCGGTCGCGCGTCGAACGAGGCCGCGTTCCTCTACCAGCTGTGGGCGCGCACGCTCGGCACGAACAACCTCCCCGACTGCTCGAACATGTGCCACGAGTCGACGGGCACCGCGCTGTCGCCGACCGTGGGCGTGGGCAAGGGCACGGTGCACCTGCACGACCTCGAGCGCGCCGACGTGGTCGTCGTGCTCGGCCAGAACCCGGGCACCAACGCGCCGCGCATGCTGACCGCGCTGCAGCAGTGCGTCGACGGCGGCGGGACGATCGTGGCGGTCAACCCGATGAAGGAGGTCGGGCTCAGCCGCTTCGTCAACCCGCAGGACTTCAAGCGGCCGACGCGGCTGCGCAAGGCCCTCACCGAAGGCACCGAGCTCGCCAGCGAGCACCTGCAGGTCCGCATCGGCGGCGACCTCGCGCTGCTCAC
>JBFKQZ010000110.1:0-9914 GCA_041627475.1 Nitriliruptoraceae bacterium
CATCGGGCCGGCGGAGGCGGCGACCTGCGTGAGCAGTTCGAGGAGGCCCGTGATCGCTGCGCGCGGGTCGGCGCCCTCGGCGAGGTCGCTGGGGAGTCGCCGCAGCACGGCGCGGACGAAGGCGGCAGCCAGGGCCTCGTCGATACCGCGCGCGGCGGCACGACGTGCCACCGCGACGACGAACTCGTCGGGCAGGGTCATGTCACCGGCGGTGACCTCCGCCATGTCGCTCTCCCGCGTGTCGACGGGCGCACGGTACTGCGCGGCCCGACGCTCGCGAGGGGAGTGCGCACGACGAGACGACCCCGCGCCGGAGCGCGGGGTCGCACGGTGTCGCCGTCAGGTCAGAGGGCGGCGAGCTTCTTGGCCAGACGCGACTTGCGGCGGGCGGCGGCGTTGTCGTGGATGACGTTCTTGCCGGCGGCCTTGTCGAGTGCGGCGGCGGCGTCGCGGTAGGCGGCCTCGGCGGCCTCCTTGTCGCCGGCGGCCACGGCCTCCTCGAAGCGGCGGACGGTCGTGCGGGTGCGGGTGCGCACGGCCTTGTTGCGCTCACGCGCCTTCAGGTTCTGGCGGTTGCGCTTGATCTGGCTCTTGATGTTCGCCACGGGTGCGTCCTGGCTCGTTCGTCGGAATTCGTGCGCGCTGGCGCGACTGGGGAGGTGCCGGTCGGTGCGGCGGGTGGGTCGCGTGCAAGCGGTCCCGGATCGCAGCGACGGCAGCAGTGATCGGTCCGCCGACTGCGGTCCGCAGAACGGTACCGCCTGGCGTACTGATCGGGCAACCGCGCCCGGGGCCGAGTGGCGGCGCGGGAGCCCCGACGGTGCCAAGTACCCTCGGCGGTCGTCCCGCGTCCTCCGAGGCCCTCCCCACGTGACCCAGCTCGATCTCATCCGCAACTTCTGCATCGTGGCCCACGTGGACCACGGCAAGTCGACGTTGGCCGACCGCATGCTGCAGGTCACCGAGCTGGTCGACCCGCGCAAGATGCGCGACCAGTACCTCGACAAGATGGACATCGAGCGCGAGCGCGGCATCACCATCAAGGCCCAGGCCGCGCGCCTGCCGTACCGGCCCGAGGGCAAGGGCGGGCCGGAGTACCAGCTCAACCTCATCGACACGCCCGGCCACGTCGACTTCTCCTACGAGGTGTCGCGTGCCCTGAACGCGTGCGAGGGCGCGGTGCTCGTCGTCGACGCGGCGCAGGGGATGGAGGCGCAGACGATCGCGAACCTCTACCTCGCCATCGAGGCCGACCTCGAGATCATCCCGGTCCTCAACAAGATCGACCTCCCGGCGGCCGAGCCCGAGAAGCGTGCGCGCGAGATCTGCGCGATCATCGGCGGCGAGCCCGAGGACGTGCTGCGCATCAGCGCCAAGACGGGTGAGGGCGTCAAGGACGTCCTCGACGCGATCGTCGCGCAGGTCCCACCGCCGAAGGGCGACCCGGAGGCGCCGACGAAGGCGCTGATCTTCGACTCGGTCTTCGACCCGTACCGCGGTGCGCTCGTCTACTTCCGTGTCGTGGACGGTCGCCTGAAGCCCGGCGACGAGATCCGCCTCATGGCCACGGGGTTCGAGAACCCGATCGACGACCTCGCGGTGCACGCGCCCGAGGAGGTGCCGATCGACGAGCTCGGCCCGGGCGAGGTGGGGCTGTTGACGGCGGCCATCAAGGAGGTCGGCCAGGCCAAGGTCGGTGACACGATCACGCTCGCCGGCAAGAAGGGCGCGGACGCGCCGCTGCCCGGCTACCGCGAGCCGTTGCCGATGGTCTTCAGCGGGCTCTACCCGGTGGACTCCGACGACTTCCCGGACCTGCGCGACGCGCTCGACAAGCTGCAGCTCAACGACGCCTCGTTCACGTTCGAGCCCGAGACGTCGGCGGCGCTGGGCTTCGGGTTCCGCTGCGGCTTCCTCGGCCTGCTGCACCTGGACATCATCACGGAGCGCATCGACCGCGAGTTCGACATCCCGCTCGTCGCGACCGCCCCGAGCGTGCGCTACCGCGTGCGGATGGACGACACCGCGATCAGCGAGGACGAGCCGAAGTGGGTCGAGGTCAGCAACCCGCAGGACCTGCCGCCGCCCAACAAGATCGGCCACATCACCGAGCCGACCGTCGAGGCCATGGTCTTCACGCCGGCCGAGTACGTCGGCAAGGTCATGCAGCTCTGCGAGGGTCGTCGCGGTGACATGACGCGCATGGACTACCTCACCGAGGAGCGCGTCGAGCTGCGCTACGTCCTGCCGCTGGCCGAGATCATCACCGACTTCTTCGACCAGCTGAAGTCGATGACCCGCGGTTTCGCGTCGCTGGACTACCAGCTCGGGGAGTACCGCGAGGCGGACCTCGTGAAGGTCGACCTGCTGCTCAACGGCGACCCGGTGGACGCGTTCAGCGCGATCTGCCACCGCGACGACGCCTACGAGTTCGGCAAGCGGATGGTCGAGCGCCTGAAGGAGCTGATCCCCAGGCAGATGTTCGACGTGCCCATCCAGGCCGCGATCGGCTCGCGGATCATCGCCCGCGAGACGGTGAAGGCCAAGCGCAAGGACGTGCTCGCCAAGTGCTACGGCGGCGACGTGTCCCGCAAGCGCAAGCTGCTCGAGAAGCAGAAGGAGGGCAAGAAGAAGATGAAGAACATCGGGTCGGTCGAGATCCCGCCCGAGGCCTTCATCTCCGCCCTCGGCTCCCGCGGCCCCGGCCCCGCCGACGACTGAGCCAGAGGCCGGAGGGTCGCTCGATGCGCGTCACGGAGTCCGAGGCTCGGCTCGAGGTGCGTGCTGGTCGGGTCGGTGCACTCGTTCTGTCCACCGGTGCGCTGGTCGTCGGGGCGCTGGCGGTGGTCTGCCTCACGCAGGGGCCCCCGTTCATCGTGGCGCTCGGACTCCTCGCGCTCCTTGCAGCGATCGCCGCCGCCGACCTCGCCGTGCGTCTCCTCGTCGGCGTCCCGATGCTCGTCGCGGACTCCGAGGGGTGCAGCCTGTTGCGACGGTTCGGCCGCTACGAGCGGGTCCGCTGGGACGAGGTCGGCGAGATCGGCCCGCTCGTGGTCCTCGATGTCGGCGTGCACCTCGGTCTCGCGGAGGCCGGTCGGTCGCTCGCCACGACGCAGCGGCCACGCGCCACGCTCTGGCTCGGGCTCACGCGGCACTCGCAGGTCCGCGAGCTCGCCCAGCGCCTCGAGCAACGTCGGGGTTCGGCGACCTGAGCTCTCGGGGCGACAAGCCGTATCGGCCGGGCAGCCGTGGTGCGCCATCGGGCGCCCCTACGGGCGGACCCACGCCTCCACGAGGGCTGGGCGCTCCTCGATCCAGCCCTCGCCGACGACGTCGTCGTAGGTCGTCGGCAGGCCCGCCTGCACGCAGGCCGTGACGACATGGAGCGCGACGATGGCGCCGTCGCCGACGGCTCGTGCGCCGAGCGTGACCGTCACGGTCCCTGACGGGTCGGTGCGCTCGACGGTGCGGGGTTCGGGTGGGACGGGGCTCGCCGGCGGGATCGGGCTCCCGTCGTCCCAGCCGGGCGTTGCGTCGACGAGCGCAGTCTCCAACGCCTCGGTCGCGTCGTCCGGCAGCGGTGTCGACAGCGACCAGACGACGTCGCCGGTTGCGAGTGCCCAGCCTTCGAGCATCGGCGCGCCGTCCTCGTCGACACACAGGTCAGCGGGGATGGCGTCGTTCGCGGCGCCCTCCCAGCCCTCGGCGACGGATGCGAGCACCTCGGTCACCGCGCGCGTGCCGGCCAGGAGCGCTGCATCGGCGTCGTCGTGCACGTCGACGAACGGACGGTCGGTCGTGACGGCGGGCTCGGTGCACCCGGCCAGCAGCACCGTCGTCGCGAGCGCGACGGCGCTGTGACGCATCACTCGAGCCACGTCACCTCGCCGGAGTCCAGGTGGTAGACCGCGCCGACGACGCGGATGTCGCCGGCCTCCTCGGCCTCGCGCACGACGTCGCTGCGGCTGCGGACCTGCGCCATCTGGTGACGGACGTTGGCCTCGACGACCTTGTCGACCAGTTCGGGGTCGTCGCCGCCGGGCGTCTCGGTGCCGGCGACCTCGACCACCGCTGGCTTGATCAGCTCGAGCAGCCCCGTGAGGTGCCCGAGCTGGACGCCGGCGCACGCACCGGTCACGGCGCCGCAGCTGGTGTGGCCCAGCACGACGACCAGCTTGACGTCGGACATCGCGACGCCGTACTCGACGCCGGCGAGCACGTCGTCGTCGACGACCGTGCCGGCGGTGCGGCACACGAAGAGCTCACCGAGCCCGGCGTCGAAGACGACCTCCGGGGGGACGCGTGAGTCGATGCAGCCGATGACGAACGAGCGGGGGTGCTGGCCCCCGACGAGGGCCTCCCGCTCGTGGGCCAGGTCCCGTGGGAGCCGCTGTCCTGCGACCGAGCGTGCGTTGCCCTCGCGGAGCTGGGCGAGTGCGCGGTCCGGCATCGTGTCCTCCTCGAGCGCCCGGCAGCCGGGTCAGGTCGTCGTCCGCCGCAGCGTAGGAGGGCGACCCGGGGGACAGCGATCGCGACCGGCCGACACGGCGTCGGGGGCGGCGCGTGTGGGGCCGCGGCTCGCGTGACACGTGCGCCGCGACGGCTCCCACCCGACACGAGACGAGTCATGCCAATTCTGCACGAGACCACGTACGACCTCGAGACCGGGAAGTTCGAGGCGTTCCAGGAGTGGCTCCTCGAGAACGAGGACGCCCTGGCCGCGGCCTACCCGGAGGGCATCGAGTACGTCGGGACGTACGCGAACGTCTTTGGTGACCAGTCCAACGGCGAGTACCGCACGCTGCTCTCGCTGGACGACTACGCGGCGATCGACCGCCTCAGCGAGGTCGTCGCCCAGGAGGGCGAGCTGAGCCGTCTCCTGTGGGAGCTGTCGGCCTTCACCACGGGCGGTGCGAGCTCTCGCGGGCAGCAGCTGCTGTGGAAGAAGGTCTCGCACGCTGTCGCGACCGGCGACTGACCGTCCACTGCACGCTGGCCGGACGCCGGGAAGACGGCGGCCGGCCCTACCGTTGTGCATCGAGACAACCCCTCCCTGACACGATTGGAAGGCCGCAGATGGCCACCGTGGAACTGACCCAGGACAACTTCAACCAGACGGTCGAGGACAACGACATCGTCCTCCTCGACTTCTGGGCCGAGTGGTGCGGTCCGTGCAAGACGTTCGGCCCGATCTTCGAGAAGGTCTCCGAGCAGCACGACGACGTCACCTTCGGCAAGATCGACACCGACGAGCAGCAGGCCCTCGGCGCCGCGTTCGAGGTCCGCTCGATCCCGACGATCATGGCGATCCGTGACGGCGTGATGGTCTTCAAGCAGGCCGGTGTCCTCCCCGAGGCCGCGCTCGAGGACCTCATCAAGCAGGTCAAGGACCTCGACATGGACGAGGTGAAGAAGGAGATCGAGGAGCACCAGGCACACGCCTGAGCCTCACCGCCTCGCGACGCGCACGGCCCCCCGGCCGTGCGCGTCTCGTCATGCGACGTCGACCGCGGCCGCCTCCTCGGGGGCCAGGAGCTCACCGGCCACGGCCGTGAGCACTGCCGCGACGGGCACGGCCAGCAGCGCACCGAGCGGGCCACCCGCCACGCCACCCACGAGCAGGGCGAGGATGGTCGCCGCCGGGTGCAGCCGTGTGTGCTGCGCGACGACGAAGGGCTGGAGCACGTGGCTGTCGAGCTGCTGCACCACGAGGACGACGACGCCGACGACGATCGCCTGGGTCGTGCCGACACCCAGCCAGGTCAGGCCGACCGCCAGCAGTCCGGCGAGCGTCGCGCCGGCCACCGGCACGAAGGCCGCGAGGAACGTCAGCAGCGTGACCGAGGCGGCCAGCGGCGTCCCGACGAGGAACATCGTCGCGCCGATGACCGCGGCTTCGAACGCCCCGACGATCACACTGGCACGGACGTAGCCGTGGAGCGCGTGCCAGCCCTCGCGCATGACCTCGAGCGCCCGCTGGTCGTGCTCGCCGCCGGCGAGGTGGCGCACCAGCCCCTCCGTGATCCGTTCGCGGTCACGGACGAGGAAGAACGACAGGACGACACCGACGAGGAAGACCCCGGCGACGCGGATCGCCACGAGACCGCCGGTCAGCAGCGCGACCGTCGTGCGCGGGCTCGGACCCGGCTCGTCCTCCTGCTGCGCACCGTCCTCGGCGGCCGCGTCGTCGCTGTCGGGCGCGCTGGCCCGATCGGTGGCCTCGGCGTCGCCGCCCTCCGTCGACGGCGGGGACACCACGCGGTCGAGCGTGCGTTCGAGCACCTGGTCGACCTCGTCCTCCGTCAGCTCCAGCGGCGGGCGGCGCAGGGTCCGCATGATCGTGTCACGCCGCTCGTTCACCTCGTCGGCCAGCTGGGGGAGTCCCTCGACCAGCCGGTAGGTCGTCACGACCGTGCCGCCACCAAGCACCGCCACGACCAGCAGCAGGCCGATGCCGGCTGCTGCAGAACGTCCGAGGCCGCGTCCCTCCAGCCAGCGGGCGACGGGGGTCACGATCGCGGCGTGCACGAGGGCGATGAAGACCGCGAGCAGGAGCAGCTGGACCTTCGTGAAGACGTAGCCGAGCAGACCGATCGCGAGCAGGATCCCGACGAGCATCCACGCGGCACGGCCGTGCTCGTGCAGCAGCCGGACGACCCGTGGCTGCGTCGTGGTCCTGTCGGTCATGGAGGCCTCCCGACCGGACGTGCCACGACCGGGGGCGGGGGACACGCCGAGTAGGGTGCCGGCGCCCCACCAGTGGAGACCCACCGTGTCCGACCTCGTCACCGTCGATCTCGTCGACCACGTCCTGCGCATCGGCGTCAACCGCCCCGAGAAGCGCAATGCGCACAACCTCGACGTCATCGCTGCGCTCGGCGCCGCCTACGACCGGCTGGCGGAGGACGACGAGGCCCGCGTCGGCGTGGTCTACGGCCACGGTGAGCACTTCTCGGCCGGGCTCGACCTCGCCGAGGTCGGCCCGTACGTCGCCGAGCACGGGCCGTCGGCACTGGCCGGGGAGGGGACCCACGACCCCTACGGCGTCTGGGGCCCCCGGGTCCACAAGCCGGTGGTGGTCGCGGTCCAGGGGATCGCGTTCACGCTGTCGATCGAGCTGGCGCTGGCCGCCGACATCGTCATCGCCGCGTCGGACGTCCGCTTCCGCCAGCTCGAGATCGGGCGCGGGATCATCCCGTTCGGCGGGGCCACGATCCGGGCGCAGGAGCAGCTCGGCTGGGGCAACGCCATGCGCTTCCTGCTGACCGCCGAGGAGTTCGGGGCCGAGGAGGCGCTGCGGATCGGGCTCGTCCAGGAGGTCGTGGCGCCCGGCGAGCAGGCCGAGCGCGCGTTCGAGATCGCCGCCACGATCGCGAAGCAGGCGCCGCTGGGCGTCGTCGGGACGCTCGAGAACGCGCTCGTCGCGCGCCACGAGGGGCAGGAGGCAGCCCGCGAGCACCTGGCCCAGCTGTTGCCGCGGATCCTCGCCTCCGACGACGCCGCCGAGGGCGTCCGCAGCTTCGTCGAGCGCCGCGAGGCCAACTTCACCGGCCGGTGAATGCTCCGAGCCGGCCCGCGGCCGACGTCGTCCTCATCGGTGGCCCACCGGGTGCCGGGAAGACGACGCTGGGTCGCGCGCTGGCAGCGGAACTCGATCTTGCGTCGGTGACCGGTGACGACCTCGTCGTCGCCGCCCGCGCCGCGACCGACCGGGCGACCCACCCGGAACTCCACCAGATGCCCGACGGGCACGTCGCCTACTTCACCGAGACCTCCGCCGAGCAGCTCATCGCTGACGCCGGGGCCAAGGAGCAGGCGGCGTGGCCCGTCGTCGAGCGCGTCGTGCGGTCGCACCTGCAGACGGGCGACGGCATCGTGCTGGACTGGTGGCTGCTGCGGCCGAGCACGGTCGCGGCGCTGGGGGAACCCCGTGTCGCGTCGTTGTGGTTGGACGTCGAGCCGGCCCTGCTGTGGTCCAGGGAGCGCGCCACCGCGTCGTTCGTGGAGCAGTTCGACGACCCCGAGGGGATGCTCGAGCGCTTCGTGGCGCGCAGCCGCTGGCGCAACGACCTCGTGCGCAGGGAGGCGGGGGAGCTGGGACTACCGGTCCTGCACGTCGTCGGTCAGCCTGTCGACGAGCTCGTCGACGCGGCGCTCGAGGCCCTCGGGCGGCCCCGACGGGCGCTGCGGTCGCAGTAGCGTCGCCGGGAACTACAGGAGGAGCCGTCGTGGCCATCGTCGCGCCCGACGGGAGTCCGGTCCCGGTCTACCTCGCGGCACCGCCGGGTGACACCGCCGACGTGCTGCTCGGGGTCGTCCCGCCGCCCGCGACCGTGCTGGAGCTCGGTGCCGGGGTCGGCCGCGAGACGCGACCGCTGCTCGCCTGCGGGTACGACGTGACGGCGGTCGACGAGAGCGCCGCGATGCTGGCCCACGTCACCGGCGCGCGCACCGTCGAGGGCGACCTCTTCGCGCTCGACCTGGGGGAGCGGTTCGACGTCGTCCTCGGCGGCAGCCACTTCGTCGACGACGCGGACGCCGACCGTCGCGCGGCGCTCTACGCGACCTGCGCGCGGCACGTCGCAGTGGACGGCGTCGTGCTGCTGGAGCGCTACGACCCCGACTGGGTCGCCGACCCGTCGACCTACGGAGGGACAGCCGGACCGGTGCACATCGACTTCGAGGTGCTGGGTCGTGACGGCGACGACGTCAGGGCGCGCCTGGTCTACGAGCTCGCGGGCAGGACGTGGACCCAGGAGTTCACCTTCACGTCCGTCACGCCGGCATCCGTCGACGCCGAGGCCCGCATGCATGGCCTGCAGGTCGTCGGTGTGCACGGGGACGACGGGACCTGGCTCGAGCTACGCCCCGCCGTACCGTGACGGCCATGGACGACGAACGCTGGTGGGCGGAGCCCGTCGAGTCCGGGCCGCGTGCGGGGTTCGGGCTCTACCTCCACGTGCCGTTCTGCAGCCACCGGTGCGGGTACTGCGACTTCGCCACGTGGGCGACGGACGCGCCGGGCCCGGACGGCGGCACCGTCGGTGACGTCGTCGACCGCTACGTTCCGGCGCTGCTGGCCGACCTCCGGCGCCAGGTCGAGCGGGGGCCTGCCGGGCACGCCCCGCCCGGCACGCGCGACGACGAGGACTGGCCTGCCCTGACCAGCCTGTTCGTCGGCGGGGGCACACCGACGCTGCTGCCGCCCGACGACCTCGCACACCTCGTGCGGGAGTCGCTGGAGCAGTTCGACGTGGCGCCGGACGCCGAGGTCACGGTCGAGTGCAACCCGGAGACCGCGTCCGTGGCGCTGTTCGAGCAGCTGCGTGAGGCCGGCGTGACCCGGGTGTCGATGGGGGCACAGTCCTTCGCCACGCACGTGCTCGAGACGCTGGAGCGCGCCCACGGGCCGACGCGGGCGCTCGAGGCCGTCGTCCAGGCGCGTGAGGGTGGGATCGAGCAGGTCAGCCTCGACCTCATCTACGGCACGCCGGGCGAGACCGACGAGGACTGGGCCGAGACGCTGCGCACCGCGGTCGCGGCGGGGACCGACCACCTCAGCGCCTACGCCCTGACCGTCCACGACGGGACCAGCTTCGGGTCACGTGTCGCGGCGGGCACGCTGCCGCCGCCCGACGAGGACGTCCAGCGCGACCGCTTCGACACCGCCCGCGACGTGCTCGCCGGCGTCGGCCTCGAGCAGTACGAGCTCGCGAACTGGGCGCGGGGGCCGAGCAGGCGCAGCGCCCACAACACCCTCTACTGGCGGCACGGTGACTACCTCGCTGCCGGGGTCGGCGCGCACGCCCACGTGGCGGGGCGCCGCAGCTGGCAGCACCGGTCGCTCAGCCGGTGGCTGGCGGCGGCCGAGGGCGGGCAGGACGCGACCGCGGGCGACGAGGTCACGACGCCCG
>JBFKQZ010000111.1:0-9881 GCA_041627475.1 Nitriliruptoraceae bacterium
CGTCCACGTCCACGCGGACCGCGACCCACTCCTTGGTGGCATCACGCTCACCCGCCGGGGTCAGCCCGAGCGTCGCGTCGTCGAACGTCGCGAACGTCGCACCACCGGCGTCCACCAGCAGCGCCTGGACCTCGTCCACCTGCGTGGTGACCGTGTCCGGCACCCCGCTGGTGACGACGAACGAGCAGGCGTTGGTCTCGGTCACACCATCGGTGCGCGAGTCGTCGCCCGTGCCGGTCGTGGCACACGTGTTGTCGGTCGGGCTGATCGCCGTGTTGTCGTCCGAGACCAGGATCTCGGTCCCGGCCTGGACCGGCACGGCACCCGTGCCGTCGTCCACGAACGCGGTCACCCAGTACGTCAGCGACGTCCCGGTCAGCGCGACCTCGTCCGGCTCGATCTGCGTCGTGTAGACCACCCAGGTGCGCTCGGCGGTGAGCGACTGGCCCGGGTCGAGGTCGGCGGCCTGGACCGGCACGGCCTCGGTCGCGCTGTCGACAGCGGCGTCAGGGCTGACCGTCAGGACCTCGACGTCCGTCGTGCCGGGGACGGCACTGACGGCCTCGACGAGGCACACGTTCGTCTCGGTCTCCGGGGTGCGCGGGTCGTCACCGGTGCCACCGGTGCCGGGGGTCGCACCTGCAGCGCAGCCGTTGTCGGTGACGCTGTCGAGACCGGTGATGTCGAGACCGAGGACGGTCCCTGCGGGGACCGGCACCCAGCCGTCACCACTGTCCTGCTGCGCCGTCACGTAGAACGTGTGCGGCACGCCGACGAGGGTGAGGTCAGAGGGCTCGATCCAGGCGCGGTAGCGGTACCAGGTCTTGACCGCGCTCGGCTGGGTGACGAAGTCGACGTCCTGCGTCGTCCCGTCGATCGACACGCCGTCCGCACCCAGGACCGTGACGGTCGCGGTGCCGGCGGCGTCGCTGTTGACGGTGATCGTGCAGGTGCCGTCGAGGCCGGTGCCGATGGCACAGGTGTCCTGGACGACCTCGTTGGAGACGTCGTCCGTGGAGAACTCGACCAGGGTGCGCACGGCGCCGGTGACGACCGGGGTCTTCACGTCTCCGATGACCTGGAAGACATCGACGGTGAAGGTGTGCGACTCACCGGCGACGTTGTGGCCGTCGGCGCGGATCGCAGCACCGAACTCGACCCACGTCTTGGTGGCGGACTCGTCGGCGTTGTCCGGCGCGCCCTCGTAGGCGACGTCACGGAAGGTCCACGTCAGCTGGTCGCTGCCGGTGACGTCGTCGTCGCCGGGCAGCAGGTCGCCGGTGACAGAGGTCACGGTGACGGTGCGGCTGCCGGTGAGCGCGGACGTCACGACGATGGTGCAACGGCCGTCGGCGTCGGTCCCGTCGTCGCAGGTCGAGGCCGTGAGGTCGTCGCTCCCGATGCCGCTGGCGTTCCAGGCCACGGTGAGGCCGGCACCCGCGTTCGTCCAGTTGTCGTCAGCAGTCTCGCGGTACTGGACCTGGACCGTGAACGGGTGGGGCTCGCCGACGGGGTTGACCGCGTCGGCGTCGAGGACGGCGCGGTACTCGCGCCAGGTCTTGCTGGCCGCGACGTCACCCTCGTCGTACTGCAGGACGAGCCGCTCGTCGGTCCCCGTGGGGATCCCGTCGAGGCTGACCACCGACAGGACGCCGGTGCCAGCGTCTGTGTCCGAGTCCACCGTCACGACGCACGTGCCGTCGGCGCCGGTGGTGCAGGTGAGGGTGTCGACGGTCGAGCCCGCCGGGGTGTCACTCCAGGCGAGGCCCACGGCGACACCCGCGGCAGCGACGCCGTCCGGGCTGCCGGCGCCGTCGACCTCGACCACGGAGACCGTGAACTCGTGGGCGTCACCGAGCAGGTTCGTGGCGTCCGGGGCGATGGTCGCGACGTACCCGGCCCAGGTCTTGGTGGCGGCGTCGCTGATCGACGAGTACGGCTGGGGGTCCTGGACGCTGACCTGCTCACCGCAGGACTTGTCCAGCTGGCCGTCCTTGTACTTGGCGATGCTGTACTTGACGACGAGGTGGCCGTCGAGGTCGGACTTCTCGGGCACGCCGCCCGGGAACGCGTCCGAGCACGAGACGTGCAACGAGATGGCGTGCAGCGTCGGGTCCTCGGTCCGAGTGATCTCGTTGTCCGACGAACAGCCGACGTCGGTGTGCCCGTCGTCGTAGAGGAAGGTGTAGGAGTAGAACCCGCTCGGGCAGGTGGGCAGCGGCGGCAGGCCGCCGCCGGTGCCGCCGTAGGTGTCGTTGCCCGGCGCTGCGCCCACGGCGTTCTGGTAGGGCGTGTCGAAGGTGGCGGTCAGCGTCCCGGAGCCGGCAGCGCTGCTGTTGACCACCACGGTGCAGTCGCCGGCGGCGTTCGTGGTGCAGCTGGCGCTGTCCGGACCGGCCGGGGAGATCGACTGGACCGTTCCCTGGCCGGACCAGGCGAGGTCGAGCACGGCACCGACGACGCCGCCGCGGTCGTCGTCGAGCGTCACGGTGAAGGTGTGGCTGTTGCCGACCGCGTTGCGCCCGTCCGGGGTGACGGTGATCGTGTAGGGGATCCGCGGGTCGGTGAACGTGCGCACGCTCTCGACACCGGACGCGACGGTGACGTCCTGGGACGCTGGGCTGGCGAGCCGGTACCCCGCCGGGGCCGCCGTCTCGGTCATCGTGTAGTCACCGGCTGCGACGTCGCCGAAGTCGCAGGTGCCCGTTGCATCGGTCGTGCACGGGTTGGCGAGCTCGGTCGTGGCCAGGGTCGTGGTGCCCCTGCGGAAGAGCGAGAAGACCGCGCCCTCGAGGCCGTTCCCCTCGGCGTCGACCTTCAGGACGCTCGCGGTGCCCGGCGGCGCGATGCAGTCACCGCCGATCTTGTACTCGGTGTCCTTCTTCAGGACGTTCAGCCGCGCGAGGGTGATGTCGTAGCGGGCTGCCTGGGCCTCGACCTGGTCAGGGAACGCGAGGTCGACGGCCCCGATGTACAGCCACTGACCGGTGTAGGTCACCGAGCAGGACAGGTGGATGGCCGGCGCGTCGCTCAGGCCGTCACGCATGAACAGGCGCTGGCCCTCGAACCGCTTGAAGGGGTGGTCGGCGGGCAGGACGTCGACGAACTTGATGTTCGCGCGGCCACCGTCCGGCAGGCACTCGAGGTAGTCGTCGTCGGTGTCCAGGGTGAACGACTCGGTGCCGTTGGTGAGGTCGAAGACCGCCCGCTCGAGCTTGTACGTCGGGTGCGACCCACACGGCGCGTACGTGACGTCCTCGGCTCGGGCTGCGTTCGTGATGCCGGGCAGCAGCCCCAGCACGAGACCGGCCACGACGGCCAGGACGCCGATCGTGTCGATCGCGTTGCCGAACTGGCGACGTCGTGCACTCATGACTGCCTCACTTCTGTCGTCCGCGCCCAACCGGGGCACTGCACAGGGGTGTCCGTATTCGGGCACACCACGGCCGGCGGAGCCCCCAACGTCGCACAGGGATCCACTGTTCGCGAGGACTGATCTGGCCGCAGAGCCTCACGGAACGTGACCTTTTCACGACACTGCCCACTGCCGCGCAGTCGCGGTGCACGGGCCGTCAGGTGGATGTCCGGTTCCGGCCAGTGAACTGGCTTGATATGACTAGTCCGGGCATGGGTCCGCAGTCCCGATCTTGGCGGTCGCGTGGTCACGCAGCGTGTTCAGGGTTGATGAAGATTGACAGATTAACCGCGCACTAAGCGCACACTAACCGCCCTGTTGGCCTCGCCGGCGCACGGCACCTCCCGCAGCCGCGCCCAAGGGGGAATGCCACGGCCGCCAGTTTGCACTGTTCCCACTACGCTGCTGGGTCCTGCCGCGGCGGACACCGAACGCTGGTGTGACGCGCAACCAGACACACGGACGAGCGTGACCACGGAGACCCCAACCGCGCCGGCGCCCGACGACGCCGCGGTCGACCATGCGCTCGGGGTGCCGACCCGGGCCGGGATCTACAAGCGGCTGCGGACCTCCGGTGAGCCGATGAGCGCCCGCGACACGGCGGAGGCGTTCGGCCTGCACCCCAACGTGGCGCGCAACCACCTCGACGTGCTCGCCGAGGCCGGCCTGGTCGTGACCGGTCGGCGCAAGCAGCCTGCGGGCGGTCGACCGGCCAAGGTCTACGTCGCGCGCGAGCAGGCGGTCGACGGCCGCCCCGGCGAGGTCCCGTCCGGCAGCCAGCTCGCGGTCGCGACCGTGGTCCAGCTGATCGCCGGCCTCGCCGAGCACGAGGGCAAGCTCGAGCTGCTCGCCGAGGAGCAGGGGCGCCGGCTCGTCGCCGCCGCCGGCGGACGCGCCGACCGCCGACCGTTCGACGCAGCGGTCACGGTCGCGGTCGAGGCGCTGCGGCGGGCCTTCCCCGAGGCCCGCGTGGAGGACCTGCACGACGACCACGTCCACGTCGCCGGACTCGAGGTCGCCCTGCGCATCGTCGGTGAGGTCGACGCCCGCGTCGGGGACGCGCTGGCACGCGGCTTCCTCCGCGGCGCCATCAGCGCGGCCGGCGCACCGACCACCGTCAGCAGCCGCACGGGCCGCGTCCGCGCCGAACTCGACGAGGGCGGCCTCGGTGACCACCCGTCGCCGGACGCGACCCTCGACGTCCGTGGGCACACCTACCAGGCGGGGGTCGTGGCAGCCGTCCGCGCCCTCGAGCCGCTCGCCCCCGGCGCGCACCTGGAGATCCTCACCGACCTCGCCGGCGCACCCGCGGCCTTCGCCCGCTGGGCCGACCGCGCCGGCCACCTCATCCTCGACGTCACGCGCGTCCGCGACCTCGGCGGCGAGCGCGCCGTCCGCCTGCTGCTGCGCAAGGCAGCGGCATGACGGAGCACCGACCCTCCGGCCGGGGTTCGGCGTCGAACACCGACCACACACCATCCGGCGAGCAGCCGTCCTCCCAGGAGTCGCCCATGGCAGACCACGCCACCCAGCACCGGCCGGGCACCGGCCACGAGACGCTCATCGACGTCCGCGGCCCCCGCTTCGGCGCCGCGATCACCACCGCGGTCCTCGCGACCGCACTCGTCGTCCAGGGGACGCTCGGCACGGCGCTGGTCGCCTGGCAGGTCGTCGCGTTCGGCCTGGCGACCTTCCTCGGCCTGCGATGGTCGCCGTACGGCAACCTCTTCCGGCTGGTCAAGCGCACCCTCGACCTCGGCCCCCCGCCGGAGGTCGAGCCCGAGGCCCCGCCGCGCTTCGCCCAGCTGTGCGGCTTCGTCGTCGCCGGCAGCGGGCTGGTCGCCCTGCTCACCGGCGCCACCGGCCTCGGGTGGGTGCTCGTCGGGATCGTCCTCGCGCTGTCCACGCTGCTGGCCACGACCGGCCTGTGCATCGGGTGTGAGCTCTACCTGCTGGGTGCACGGCTGCGCCGCCCCGCCTGACGACCCACCGCCTGTTCCCACTGTTTGCACTGCAGGCGTGGGCGACAACCGCGCCACGGTCGTTCACTTCCACACGACCCGCTCCCGACCCCCAGGACCCGCCCGTGGACCCGCTGTTGCTGCGTGTGGCGCTCGTCGCCCTCGTGATCCTGCTCGCGACCCTCGCCGGTCGCGTGTGGCAGCACCGCGACGGCCGCGTCGCTGTCCGCGCGACGCCGTCGGGCCGCGACCACCGCGCCGGCCTCGGCCTCGCCACCGACCACGACGGCCCGCAGGCCGTGCTGTTCGGCTCGGCGACCTGCGCCCCCTGCGACACCGTCAAGGGGCTGCTGCGCGAGGTCGAGCAGGACCACGCGGACTTCCGCTGGGAGTACGTCGACGCGGTCGACCGCCTCGACCTCGCCGACGAGCACGGCGTGCGGCGCGTCCCGACCCTGCTGGTCCTCGACGAGCGCGGCGAGATCGTGGCCCGCTCGTCCGGCGTGCCGCGGCGCGACGAGCTGTCCGCAGCGGTCCGTGGCCGGGCCGCGACCGCCTGACCGACCGCGGCGTCGTACCGTCGGACCTCCCACCAGGAGTTCCCCGTGTCCCTCGCCGTGCCCGCGCTCGTCGGCCCCCACGACCGTGTCGTGGTGGCCGTGACCGGTGACGACCGGACGGACTACCTCGACGACGTGCTGTCCCAACGGCTGCGGCACCTGACGCCACCGGTCGCCACGTCCGCGCTCGAGCTCGGTCCCCACGGCGAGCCGAAGGGCGTGCTGGACCTCGCGGTCCTCGACGACCACGTCCTGCTGCTGGTCCCCACCGACCAGGACGACGTGGTCGAGCGCCTCGCCGGCCGGACCTTCCTCGCCGACGCCACGTTCACCCAGCGCGACGACCTCGCCGTCGTCCGCGTCCGCGGTGACGCCGACGAGGTCCTCGCCGGACTCGGGATCGGCGACGAGCCGGGCGCGTGCACCGTCACCACCATCGACGGCGCCGAGGTCGTGTGGCTGCGCTGGCACCACGGCGCCGACGCGGTCGTCGCGCTCGACGACCACGACGCCGTGGTCGCGGCCGTCGCGGCAGCTGGTGCCGAGGTGGCGGAGGACGAGCGCCTGGACGCCGCCGAGGTCGTCGCCGGCGTCCCGCGCGCCCCCGAGGAGATCGCGCAGGGGCGCCTGCCCGAGGAGCTCGGCCTGCTCCCGACGCACGTCCACCTCGCCAAGGGCTGCTACCCGGGACAGGAGGCGGTCGCGCGGATGTGGATGCTCGGCCGGCCGCGACGCCACCTCGCCGTGGTCGCCCTGCCCGACGGGACGGGACCCGGCCACGTCAACGACGAACCCGGCTCGGTCGAGGTGACCCGCACGACGCGCGTCGGTGACCGCACCGTCGGGCTCGCCTTCGTCGGGCGGGACACGGCCGCAGGTGACGAGCCCGAGGAGGGGGTGGAGGTCCTGCGCCTCGTCGGCGAGGGCCTGCCCGTCCCCGGCCACGACCCGGCCGTGCGGCGGCGGCGCGACCGCTGATGCCAGCGCACCTGCCCGACGACGCGCTCACGCCGCAGGACGTCCCCGGTCCCGACGCCCCGTGGTCCGAGGTCGCCGCCTTCGGCCACCGCTATCACGCCTACAAGCTGGCCGGGTCGCTCCAGCGCGTGGCAACGCTGACGCTCGAGGCGCACGACGACTGGGAGCGCGACGGGACCCTCCCGGGGGCGTTGCCCCGGCTGCGCCTCGCGCTCTTCCACACCGTTCGCGCGACCCACGGCGACACCCCGGACCCGGCGACCGAGGCGTGGGCGCGCGCCCTCGTCACGGCCATCGCCGAGCAGGTGGACGAGACGGCGCCCTGACGGCCGTCCGCGACAGCACGGCGGCGTTACGCTCGACGCCGGGGCGTCGCGCCACGCTGTTGCCCCTCCCCCTCCACAGCAGGACAGCACCGTGGCTCGCCCTCGCTACAAGCCGGTCGACCCGGCCAAGGTCATCCGTGACCTCCGCAAGGAGTTCAAGCGGCTCCAGACCAAGGAGGAGCCCGGCCCGGAGCGCGCCGAGCTGCTGGCGGCCTTCACCCGTGCAGCGCACGAGGAGCGCCAGCTCAACATGGCGATGCACACGGCGACGCAGTGCCTCGAGGAGGACCCCGACGCCCCGGCCATGCTGATCGCGGCGTACCTGCCGTCGGACCTGCACGACCCCGAGGAGCGCCTGCGCACCTTCGTCGACCTGAAGGACCTCGGCCGCTACGTCGACCACGCAGGGCTGCAGACGTTCGTGCAGGAGCACATCGACAGCGAGTCGCGGGCCTGGGCACGCGAGGCGTCCGAGCAGGAGCGCAAGCACCGCCTGCGCACCCTCACCTCGATGTTCGGACGCGACTTCGCCGACCAGATCCGCGACGAGATCGAGTTCCTCTAGGCCGAGTCGGCCTCGGTGGCGTCCTCGAGCAGCGCGTACACCTCGTCGGCGCGGTACCGACGGTGCCCGCCGAGCGTCCGCATGGCGTCCAGCTTGCCGCTGTCGGCCCAGCGCGACACCGTCTTCGGGTCGACCCCGAAGAGCCGGGCGACCTCGCCCGGTGTGAGCAACGCGTCGACGTCCGCACCCGGCCCGTCGGCCGTGCGCGTCATCGGCTGTGAGAGCTGCGACGCACCGCCGCCACTCCTGATGTCTGGGTCACTGCGCTCCACGAGAAGACCCCCCTTCCGAAGCGTCGGGTTCGTCGGGCAGTGTGGGTGGTTCGCCCGGTTCGCGCCGGACGATCGTGCTGAGCAGAAGTGACCATGCGGTCATCAGCCGAATGGCCGTCGGGACGCTCAGGATGCCGTGGGCTGCGCCCTGAGGCGACTCCACCGACCCCGCAGGGCCCCGTAGTAGGCGACCGCGGCGAGCATGTCGCCGGTCTCCAGGCCCTCGATGGCCGCCCACGCGTCCCGGACCGAGTGGTCGCTGCCCAGTCGCTCGGGCCCGAGCACCCGCACGAGCCCGGCGTAGTCGAGCTCGAGCAGCGACCGCTCGTCGAACGTCTCGAGCCACTCCGACAGCTCGGCCAGCTCGTCGAACAGCGACTCGGCGTCCTCGACGACGTCCAGGGCGTCCAGCACCCGGTCGACGCGGGTCAGCGCCGTGGCGACCGTGGTGAGGTAGAGCAGGCGCGGCCCGGCCCCCTCCGGCGGGTCGAGGTGGCGCCGCTCCTCGTCGTCGAACAGCACGAACCACGCCAGCGGGATCGCCCAGGGGGCGTCCACGATCGTGGGCGGCCCGCCGGCCGCGGCCGCACTGTCGAGGCGGGCGCCGACGTCGGCGCCGCCGAGCAGCAGGTCGACCACGGGCGAGGGGACCGTGTCGCGCAGCATCCGCAGGCCGGCGGCGGCCCGCACGTCGTACTGGAGCGGGCACACGAACTGGGTCGTGCCTGCCCGCCGGACGAGCACCGCGTCGGGTGCGGTCCCCCGGCCGGTCACGAGGCGCAGCCGCGCGACGGTGTCCTCGACCTGCCGGGCCTCGCGGTGCCCGAGCGCGCGGTCCGGGGCCCACCGCTCCCGGTCCCTGGGACCGAGGCTGTCGGTGGGCACGAACACGCGGAGCTGTGCACACGGGACGACCACGAGGCCGACGGTAGCGAGCGACCCCTGCGCACCCGGGCAGCCTTCCCGGCCCCACGGCTGCCCACACCGGACGGCACGCCTACCGTCGGGGACACGTCCGGCGATCCCGGACCCCCACCGACATCCACCACAGGAGGACCCCTGTGCCCGTCTTCAGCCGCCTCGGTGGCCATGAGCAGGTCGTGTTCGGCCACGACGCCGCCTCCGGCCTGCGCTGCATCATCGCCATCCACTCGACCGCGCTCGGCCCCGCCCTCGGCGGCACGCGCATGTATCCGTACGCGACCGAGGAGGAGGCGCTCGAGGACGTCCTGCGGCTCTCCCAGGGGATGACCTACAAGGCCGCCTGCGCCGGGCTGGACCTCGGGGGCGGCAAGGCCGTCATCATTGGTGACCCCCGGACCGACAAGTCCGAGGTGCTGCTGCGCGCCTACGGCCGCTTCGTCGAGAGCCTCGGCGGCCGCTACGTGACGGCCTGCGACGTCGGCACGACGCCGGCGGACCTGTCGGTCGTCGGCCGCGAGACCCGCTGGGCCACTGGCGGGCTCGAGCAGGAGGGCGGCTCGGGCGACTCCGGGATCATGACGGCGCACGGCGTCCACCTCGGCGTCCGCGCGACCGTGAAGCGCCTCTTCGGCAGCCCGGACCTCACCGACCGGCACGTCGCCGTGCTGGGCCTCGGCAAGGTCGGTGGACGTCTCGTCGAGTCGCTGCTCGAGGACGGGGCGCGCGTCACCGTGGCCGACATCCGCGCCGAGGCGGCCGCACGGTTCGCGGACCACGAGCGCGTGACGGTCGTCGACGTCGACGAGCTCCCGCTGGTCGAGGCCGACGTGCTGTCCCCCAACGCCCTCGGCGGGCTGCTGACCGAGGACCTGGTCCCCGA
>JBFKQZ010000112.1:0-9815 GCA_041627475.1 Nitriliruptoraceae bacterium
AGCAGGGGCTCCGCCACCTCTGACCAGCCGTCGTCGGACGGCGGCAGACGGACCGGCACGGCAGCTGCGGCGTGGCCCGGTCCGAGCACCGTCACGACCGAGACGAGGTCCGGTTCCTCGTCCAGCCAGCCCAGTCCCTGCGCGAGGCGACCGCCGACCACGTGCTCGGACCACGCACCCATGTTCGCTGCGTCCGTGCGGTCCGAGCGACCCACCTGCAGGACCAGGCCGTCACCGCGGCCGACACTGCTCCGGCGGTCGTCGGCACCGGTGGCGTCCACCCGCTCCCACGTCGCCGCCGTCGCGCGCGGGACGTCCGTGAGCGCGGCGTCCACCACGACGCCGGCGGCTGCGGTCCAGACCTCGAGCTCCTGCCAGGCCCCGAGCGGGCCACGGACGGCGATGGTGACCCGGTCCGGGTCCTGGACGAGGACGTGCCGGCTCGTCGAGGACGTCGGCACGGCGGTCATCAGGACGTCGATGGTGAGCTCGCCGTCCCGCAGGTGGGCGAGCCGGTCGATCGGCGCGCCCGGACTGGCTGCGAGGCCCGCGAGCACACTGCCGTCCGGGAGGACCGCGGCCGTCGCGACGTGACTCACGGCGTGCCTGCGGGCCGTGCCGTCAGCGTCACCGACCACGAGCTGCCGCCCGAGGGTCGCGACCCACGTGCCGTCCGGCCCCACGGCGAGGACGTGCGGCACGTCATCCGTGTCCCCCGGACGCTCCCCGAGGTCGGGCACCTGCGGCACGTCGGCGACGTCGACGTCCACCCGAAGCAGGGGCAGCGACGGGTCGACGACCTCTGCCTCGAGCACCGGGGCGAGCGCGCCCTCGACCTCGACCGGGTCGGTGCCGACGATCGGCGCGACCGGCTCGTCGCCGAGCACGGACGTCACGCCGACGCCGACGACGGCCAGGACGGCGAGGGCAGCCACGATCCGACCGCCCGTCCGCCGGCGCCGGATCGTCGCGGCGCGGTCGAGCACCGCGGCGGTGTCCACCGGGGTCGTCGCGACCGCGTCGCGGAGCATCGTGTCGAGGTCACGCGTCATGGTGTGCCTCCACCGGTTCGTGCACGTCCTCGCCGAGGGCCACGCGCAGGGCGGCACGGGCGTCCCGCAGGTTCGATCGGACGGTCGCAGGGGCGACACCGAGCACGTCGGCGACCTCGGCCGTCGTCAGGTCGGCGAAGTGGTGCAGCGCGACGCATGCCCGCTGGCGCTCGGGGAGTGCGGCCACCGCCTCACGCACGGCGATCGCGGCGGCGGTGTCCCGGTCGTGGTGCACGTCTGGATCGACCCCGTGCCGCGCGAGGGCGCGGTGCCGCGCCGCGCGTCGTCGGAACCAGGAGCGGGCCAGGTTGACCGCGATGCGCTGGGTGTAGGGGCCCGGCGCGGCCAGGTCCCGCACCTTGTGCCAGTTGCTCGCGACCCGCGCCATCGCCTCGGCCGCGAGCTCCTCGGCGAGGTGCCGGTCGTTGGTCATCAGGTGCAGCGTGCCCAGCACCCGTGGGTGCTGGGCCTCGACGAACGCGACGAGGGCCGCGTCCTGCAGCTCGACCTCGGACTGGTGGCTTGCGTGGGGACGAACGAGCCAGGGCCGCCCGACGTGTGGTCGCGCACCCACATCACCGCGTGACGCGCGCCCGGTGCACGTTCGTCAGCGGGCGGCGGTGACCTCGTGCGGGAGCGGGAACCAACGGAGCGTCTCGAAGTCGTCGCTCACGCCGAGCGTGGGCGGGGAGGCGGCGTGGGTCGTGGCCGCCACGTCCGCGACGATCTGGTGGGCGTCGTCGAGGTAGCGGTGCAGCTCGCTGTCGGGCAGCTGCTGGCGCTCGTGGGTCGGGAAGCGGAGCGCGCCGTCCTCGTAGGTCACGTCGAAGAGGCTGAGCGGGGGCTCGGCGCGCCCGTCACGGTGGACCCACAGGCCGCTCGTCGCGTCGAGCTCGTAGAGCGGCAGCAGCTTCCAGCCGTGCTCGGCGACGAAGTCGACCGCGTCGAGGACGAACCGGAACACGTCCTCGGAGATGAAGTAGTTGAAGTTCACGCGTACCCAGCCGGGCTTGATGCCCTCGCACCCACCGGTGATCTCGCGCTCGAACTCGTGGCTGCGGTCGATGTCGATGCCGAGCAGCCGGTGCCCGTAGGGACCTGCGCACGAACAGCCACCGCGGGACTGGATCCCGAACAGGTCGTTGAGCAGCGCCACGACGAAGTTGTGGTGCAGGTAGCGGTGTGGCCCGTCCCCACCGGGCCCGCCGTTGCGCACGACGAACGACACGATCGACAACCGGTCCGCGTCGTGGTTGCCCAGCACCTCGAGGTTGGGGTGCTCCTCCCAGCGGTGCAGGGCCCGGTGGACGAAGTCGTGCTCGAGTGCCCGGATCGTGTCGGCGCCGACTGCCTCCTTGAGCTGGAAGACGAGACCGGCACGGATGGACCCCACGATGTCGGGGGTGCCCCCCTCCTCGCGGTGCTCGACGTCGTCGAGGTAGACGTGCTCGTCGGGGTTGACGTAGGCGACGGTGCCGCCGCCGGGCACCGTCGGCACCGAGTTGCGGAACAGCTCGCGCCGCGCGACCAGGATCCCCGGGGTCCCCGGGCCACCGATCAGCTTGTGCGTCGAGATGAAGACGGCGTCCTTGAAGTCGAGCGGGTCGTCGCTCTGGCCGTCCATCTCGATCTCGATGTACGGCGCCGCTGCCGCGAAGTCCCAGAACGACAGCGCGCCGTGTTCGTGGAGCAGCCGACTGATCGCCGTGGTGTCGGAGATGATGCCGGTGACGTTGCTGGCCGCCGAGAACGAGCCGATGAGCAGCGGACGGGCGGCGAACTCGACCAGCCGTCGCTCGAGCTCCTCGAGGTCGATGTGCCCGTCGGCGTCCTCGTGGATCGGCACGACGTCGGCGATCGACTCACGCCACGGGAGCTCGTTGGAGTGGTGCTCGAAGGGACCGATGAACACGACCGGTCGCTCGTGGCGCGGGATGTGCTCCGACAGCCCGTACTGCTGGTCCAGGTCGGCGGGCAGCCGCAGCTGCAGCACGTGGGTGAGCCGGTCGATCGCCGCGGTCGAGCCGCTGCCGCAGAACAGCACCACGTGCTCGTCGGGGTCGGCCCCCGTGCACCGGCGGACGATCTCGCGCGCGTCCTCGCGGAAGCGGGTCGTCTGCAGCCCCGTCCCGGACGACTCGGTGTGCGTGTTGGCGTACAGCGGCAGCACGGCGTCGCGGATGAGGTCCTCGACGAACGACAGCGAGCGGCCGCTGGCGGTGTAGTCGGCGTAGGTCACGCGACGCGGCCCGAACGGCCCGACGACGACCTCGTCCTCCCCGATCACGCTCGCGCGGATCGTCGCCAGCAATGCCTCACGACCGGCCACCTGCACGCCCCTTCCCCGGTGCGAACGTACGCCCAGCGGGTCGTGCTCGTGGGCAGGTCCCTTCCGGCCGTAGGCTCACGCCCGCAACGCACCCGACCTCACCGACGGAACCCGCCCATGTCCGACGCCGGCACCACGACGACGTCCCCCGACGACGACTGGCTGCCACCGACGACCGGTGGACGGGGCGGACGACGCTGGGGCCGCCGCCTGCTCGCCATGTTGGTCGTCCTGCTGCTCCTGCCACCGGTCTACGGGGTGGCCCTGGCCCTGCACGGCTCGAACAGCATGCAGCGGGTGCCCGTCGAGGGCCTGACGCCGGCCGCCGCCACGACGAACGTGCTCGTGGTCGGTTCCGACAGCCGTGCGGGCCTCACCGACGAGCAGCGGCGCGAGCTCACGACCGGCGGCGACTTCGGGGACGAGCGCACGGACACGATCCTGCTGCTCGTCGCCGACGGCAGCCGCGTCGGCCTGCTGTCGTTCCCGCGCGACCTGTGGGTCGAGCGCTGCGACGGCACCTCCCAGCGGATCAACACGGCGGTCCAGGTCGGTGGTCTCGGCTGCCTCGCCCGGACGATCACCGCCACGTCCGGCATCGGCATCGACCACGTCGTCCAGGTGAGCTTCGGCGGCTTCGTCGACGTCGTCGAGGCGGTCGACGGCGTCGAGGTCTGCCTCGAGCAGCCGATCAACGACCGCGACGCGGGCATCGACCTGCCGGCGGGCTGCCAGACGCTCGGCGGTGCCGACGCACTGGGCTACGTCCGTGTCCGCAAGATCGACGACGACCTCCAGCGCATCCGTCGGCAGCAGGAGTTCCTCTCCGCGCTCGCCGGCCGGATCGCGTCCCCGTCGACGCTCCTCGTGCCGTGGCGGGCCTGGCCGACGGCCGGTGCCGTGGGCCGCTCGCTGACGGCGGACGAGGGGCTGGGTCCCGTCGAGCTCGCGAACCTCGCCCTGGCCGCTCGCGGCCTCGCCACCGGGCAGGTCGTGCGCACCACCGTCCCGACGACGCCCGAGACGATCAACGGCGCGGACGTCCTGCTCGAGGCCGCCGACGCACAGGCCGTGTACGACGCCTTCCGCAACGGCTCGGTGCTCACCACGATCACGAACCGGGACACCTCCGCGGACCCGCGCGCCGAGACGCGCGTGGTCATCCTCAACGGGGCGGGCGTCGGTGGGGCCGCGGCCGCGACGGCCGAGGGGCTCACGGTCCTGGGCTACCCCGAGCCGCGCCTCGGCAACGCCGAGCGCACGCGGATCACGACCGTGCAGCACCCGCCCCAGCTGCAGGCGGAGGCAGCGCGCCTGGCCGACGACATCGCCGGCACCGTCGGCGTGAAGCCCGCCCTGCGCGTCGGGGCGGACAGCGACGCGCTCACCCTCGTGCTCGGCACCGACATCACGCTCCAGCCGTGACTATGGTCCGGCCAATGCGCATCCTAACCGTCTGTCTCGGGAACATCTGCCGCTCGCCCACGGCGCAGGCCGCGATCATCGAGGCCGCCGAGGCAGCAGGCCTCGACGTCGAGGTCGACTCCGCCGGCACGGGTGACTGGCACATCGGCGAGCTGCCGGACGAACGCATGCGCGCCGCGGCGTCGACCGTCGGGCTGACGCTCGACACGCGCGCCCGCCAGGTCGAGCCGCGGGACCTGCGCGAGTTCGACCTCGTGCTGCCCATGGACCGCGACAACCTCGGCGTCCTCGAGTCGATGCGACGGGACGACAGCACCGCACGGGTCGAGCTGTTCCGTCACTGGGACCCTGCGGCCAACGGCCAGCTCGAGGTCCCGGACCCGTACTACGGCGGACGTCGCGGCTTCGAGGAGGTCGTGGAGATCTGCCGCCGGACGGCCCGCGCCCTGGTCGAGGACCTCGACGCCTCGTGACCCTGGTGCTGGCGTCCGGCTCGCCACGTCGGCGCGACCTGTTGCGCGCCGGCGGCGTGGACCCGGTCGTGGTCCCCGCGGACGTCGACGAGACCCCGCGACCCCACGAGTCCCCCACCGACCTCGTGCGTCGGCTCGCCACGGCGAAGGCACGCGCCGTCGCCGGCGACGTGGTGCTCGCGGCCGACACCGAGGTGGTCCGCGACGGGACGGTGCTCGGCAAGCCGGCGGACGCAGACGACGCGGCTGCCGTGCTGCGGGCCAACGCGGGCCGCGTGCTGACGGTCTGGTCGGGTGTGGCGGTGGTCGCCGGGGACACGGTCACCAGCAGCGTCGTCGGCTCGTTCGTGCGCTTCGCCGACCTGACCGACGACGACGTCGCGGCGTACGTCGCGACCGGCGAGCCGCTCGGTGTCGCCGGCGCGTTCCGGATCCAGGGGCGTGGTGCCGAGCTCCTCGCGGCCCGGACCGGCTGCTGGACGAACGTCGTCGGGCTGCCGACGTGCGAGACGGCACGGCTGCTCCGCCCGCACGGCATCGCGCTGACGCCGGACGACTGTCAGCCCGCAGCGGCCTCGTAGAGCTCCTTCGCGGACTCCTCGAAGAGGCCGGCGACGTGCCAGAGGTCGTCGATCATCTCGCGGTCGGCGACGAGCCCGACGTCGATGTCGTTCTCGTGGCTGATGATCGTGACGTTGAAGCCGACGCCGTCGTGGATGGCGCTGACCGGGATCATGTGCTTGACCCGGGCGCCGGCCACGTAGAGCGGCACCGGCGGCCCCGGCACGTTGCTGATGACCATGTTGAACGGCAGCCGCAGGCGGTTCGCCCATCCGAGGCGCGTCACGACCCGCGCGGCGCGTGCCGCGACGACGGGCGCCGCCATCGACGACACGTCGGCGAGCACGTCGGCCGGTACGGCGTCGTGCTCCTTGGCCGTCCGCATCTGCTCGGCCACCCACTCGAGGCGTCGCAGCGGGTCGGCGATGTGGGTCGGGACGAGTCCCACCATCGTGGTGACGCGGTTGCCGCCCTGCTCCCCGTCGGACCGCACCGAGATCGGGACCATGGCCTGCAACGGCCGGTCGGGCAGCGCGTCGTTCTCGAGCAGGTGACGCCGGACGGCCCCGGCGGTGATCGCCATGATCACGTCGTTGACGGTCGTGCCCCGGGCCCGCTTGACCTCCTTGACGCGCTGCAGGTCCAGGACGGTCCACGCGACGCGGCGATGGGGGGTCACGGGCTTGTTGAACGGGGTCTGCGGCGCCTGGAGGGTGGGGCCGGCGACCATCCCGCCGTCCGTCTCGCGCTGGCGGCCCGGGCTGGGCAGCGCCATCCGCGCGAGATCGCCGAGCGCCGGCAGCTCACGCGCACTGTTCAGCGCCCACCGGGCTGCACGGGTCGGGAACCGGACCAGGCCGCGGGCACCGCGGGCGAGCATCAGCGGGGTGGGCGGCGGCGGCTCGGGGACGAGGTCGGGGCCGCGGTCGCGGCGTGGCGCGGGGTCGGGCGACTGGTCGAGCACGACGCCGGCCAGCTCGATGCCCGCCACGCCGTCGATCGCGGCGTGGTGCATCTTGGTCAGCAGGCCGATGTCGCCACCGGCCAGGCCCTCGATCACGTACATCTCCCACAGCGGGCGGGAGCGGTCCAGCGGTCGCGCGTGCAACCGCGCCACGACCTCGGCGAGCTCGTGGTCGCCGCCGGGTGGCGGGGCGGCCGAGTGCCGGACGTGGAACTCGAGGTCGAAGTGCTCGTCGACACGCCAGTAGGGATGGTCGAGCCCGAGCGGCACCTGCTCCAGCCGCTCGCGGAACTGCGGGATGCCGCGGATCCGGTCGGCGATGTGGTCCAGCACGGTGTGGTAGCCGAACCCGTCGGGCAGGGTGCTGCCGTCGAGCACGGTCAAGGAGGTCACGTGCAGCGGGGTCGCCGGTCCCTCGAGCGCGAGGAAGGCGTTGTCGAGGCCTGTCAGCTGCCGCATGGTGCTCCCGTCGTCCCTGCGTGTCGACGACGGTAGTCCGCAGGGCAGTACGGTCGGCGGTCGCGACGGCCCGAACGGGCAGGTCGCGGCGACCGACAGCAGTGGACTGCGATCACGACGACGAGGAGGAGGGTCCGTGCTCACCGACGACCTCCCCGCCGACGAGACACGCGAACTCCTCCAGGCGCTGATCCGCAACCGCTGTGTCAACGACGGGTCGCCGACGTCCGGCGACGAGCACCGCAACGCCTCGGTGCTCGAGGCCTACCTGCTCGGCCGCGGGGTCGAACTGCAGCGCTACGAGCCCGTCCCGGGCCGGGTCTCGCTGCTGGCCCGTCTGCAGGGCACCGACCCGGACGCCCCGACCGTGGGGCTGATGGGCCACACGGACGTCGTGCCGGTCACCCCCGAGCGCTGGCGCCACGACCCCTTCGCCGGCGAGGTCATCGACGGCGAGGTCTGGGGCCGCGGGGCGATCGACATGCTCAACCTCACCGCCTCGATGGCCGTCGCGGTGCGCCGCCTCGCGGACGGACCCCGCCCGCGCGCCAGCGTGCTGTTCATGGCCGTCGCCGACGAGGAGGGCGGTGGCGAGCTCGGCGCCGGCTGGCTGACCGAGCACCACTGGGACGACGTGGCGTGCGACGTCGTGCTGACCGAGGCCGGCGGCATCGTGACCCAGACCTCCGGCGGCCCGCGGGTCGCGATCAGCAACGCCGAGAAGGGCGTGGCATGGCGCGACCTGGTCGTGCGCGGCACCTCGTCGCACGGCTCGCGCCCCTACGGCGCCGACAACGCGATCGTGACGGCGGCCGAGGTCGTGCGCCGTCTCGCCACCCACCGCGCCGGTGCGACGATCGGCGAGGAGTGGGAGGCCTGGGTCCGCATGCAGGGCCTCGACCCCGAACACGAGGCAGCGCTGCTGGACCCGGCGCGTGTGCTGGACGCGATCGACACGTGGGAACACGCCGGCGACCGCGCCCTGATGCACGCGATGACGCACACGACGTTCTCGCCGAACGTGATCCGCGGTGGCTCGAAGACCAACGTCATCCCGGACGAGGTCCACATCCGGCTGGACATCCGGACGCTGCCCGGCGCCACGGACGACGACGTCGACGCCGAGCTCGCCGGCATCCTCCAGGGGCTCGAGCACGTCGTCAGCTGGCACCCCTCGATCGAGTCGCGGCCCGCGACCACCTCACCGACCGACAACCGCTGGTGGCACCTGCTGAGCGACCTCGCGCTCGAGGCGCACCCCGAGGCGCAGCCGGTGCCGCGCATGGTCGCCGGCGGCACCGACGCCGTGCACTTCCGCCGCAACGGGGTCGACGCCTACGGCGCGGGGCTGTTCTCCAAGCAGATCGACCTCGGGCAGTTCTCCGCCATGTTCCACGGGCCGGACGAGCGGGTGGACCTCGACTCGCTCGGCCTCTCGACCGCGTACTGGCTGGAGTTCGTCCGCCGGGCCGCCTGAACGTCAGTCGCAGACGACGCAGTCGCGGCCGAGCTCGCCCACGCCGGTCCCCTCGAGGTAGAGCTCGAGGCCCTCGACCGGGCCGAACCCGGCATCCGACTCGACGTCCGCCTCGTCGTCCGTGGGCGCCTCGTCGTCGAAGCCGGCCGAGCCGGCGCCCAGGTCGACCTGCGGCGCGCGGGACGGGGCCGGCGCCGGCGCGTCGGCCCGTGACCGGCCGGACGAGGGTGCCGTCGTCGACGCGTCGCTCGCAGACGACGGCCGTGCCGCGACGGGCTCGCCGTCCGGGACCGTGCTGCTGCTCGCCGCCGCCGCCGGTGTGGTCCGGGCGCGGGTGGTGACGGCGGGACCGGCCTCCGTGCCACCACCGGGCAGCGAGACGCCTGCGACCACGGCGACCACGAGCACCGGGGCTGCGAGCGCGACGGGGACGGCGTCCCCGAGTCCGGCCGTACGGCCGCGGAGTCGTGCCGCGAACCCGGCGAGCGGCACGGCGACCAGCCCGTAGCCGTCGCGGAGCCGCCGGCGGGCGCGGTGGAGCAGCACGCGGACCGCGCCGACCGTCATGCCGAGCTCGTCGGCCAGCTCACCGACCGGCACGCCGTGCGCGTCACGCCGCCACAGCGCGCGTGCGTCGACCTCGCGGAGCTCGTCCAGCCGCGCGTGGAGCACGGCTGCCTCCTCCAGCGCCACGACGTGCTCGTCGTGGCTGCGGCCGGGTGCGGGCGTCGCGGCCGCCGCGTCCAGCGGGGCGGTCGTCCGGACACGACGGACGTGGTCGACCGCGACGTTCGCCGCGATGGCCTGCAGCCACGCGCCGAGCCGGCGCGCGTCCTCGACCTGGTGCAGTCGGGTCCACGCCCGCAGGAAGGTCTCCTGCACCACGTCGTCGGCCGCGTGGGGGTCCCGCAGGCGGGCGAGCGCGACGCCACGCACGCGCGGCAGGTGGACGTCGCAGATCTCCCGCCAGGCTCGCTCGTCGCCGTCGACCGCTGCCTCGACCAGCCCCTCGGTGGTGGTCGAGGTGGTTCCCGGACGTGGTGCGAGGGCGGTCACTCCTGCTCCGGCCCCGGGA
>JBFKQZ010000113.1:0-9645 GCA_041627475.1 Nitriliruptoraceae bacterium
GATGCCGTGCTCCGCCGCCCACCGGCCGATCGCGGCGACCTCGTCGGGGGGATAGACCGCACCGGTGGGGTTGGACGGCGAGACGAACACCAGGGCCTTGGTGCGGTCGGTCCGCGCCGCCTCCAGCTGCTCGACGGTCGCCCGGAAGCCGCTGTCGACGTCGGTGGCGACGGTGACGGCCGTACCGCCGGCGAGCTTCACCATCTCCGGGTAGCTCACCCAGAAGGGCGCGGGGATGATGACCTCGTCGCCCGGGTCGACCAGCGACAGGAAGAGCTGGAACAGGGCGTGCTTGCCCCCGTTGGTGACCGTGACCATGCCCGCGTCGACCTCGAGCCCGGGGGCGTCCGCCATCGCCTTGGCGGCGACGGCCTCGCGGAGTGCAGGCAGGCCGGCGGCCGGGGTGTAGCGGTGGTTGGCCGGGTCGGCGCAGGCGCGCTGGGCCGCCTCGACGACGTTCGCCGGTGTGGGGAAGTCCGGCTCGCCCGCACCGAAGCCGATGACGGGCTCACCGGCGGCCTTCAACGCCTTGGCCTTGGCGCTCACGGCGAGCGTCGGGGACTCGGGGATGGCAGCGACACGAGCAGCGACGGGGGAGGAGGTCACGGGTGTGGTCCTGGGCAGGGGAGTGGCAAGAATAGGTCGCAGGTGGCGGTGTGGGCACCGCCGCGTGTTCACTCGGTGGCGACGCGACCCGAGGACTCCCGTGGCCACCCCGACCATCCCCGACGACCTGCTGCCCGAGGACGGCCGCTTCGGCTGCGGACCGACGAAGGTGACGCAAGCGGCCGCCCAGGCCGTCGCCGACCACTGGCAGGACCTGCTCGGCACCTCGCACCGCCAGGCACCGGTGAAGGACCTCGTCGGGCGGCTGCAGGACGGGATGGCCGACCTGTTCCAGCTGCCGGACGACTACGAGGTCCTGCTCGCCAACGGCGGTGCCACGGCGTTCTGGGACATGGCAGCGTTCGGCCTGATCGAGCAGCGCTCGCAGCACCACGTGCTGGGCGAGTTCTCGAGCAAGTTCGCCAAGGGCGTCGCGGCCGCGCCGTGGCTGGAGGACCCCGTCCTCGTCGACGTGCCCGTCGGCACGCGGCCGCTGCTCGGCCCGACCCCCGACGACTGCGACGCGGTCGCCCTGGTCCACAACGAGACCAGCACCGGCGTCATGCAGGACATCCAGCGGCCCGACGGTGGTGCGCTCGTCATGGTCGACGCGACCTCGGGGGCCGGCGGCCTGCCCGTCGACCCGAGCCAGTTCGACGTCTACTACTTCAGCCTCCAGAAGGGCTTCGCCTCTGACGGTGGCCTCGTCCTCGCGCTGGCGTCCCCAGCTGCGATCGACCGCATCGAGCGCATCGGTGCGTCCGACCGCTACGTCCCGCCGTTCTACGACCTGCCCACGGTCGTCAGCAACAGCCGCAAGCGCCAGACCTACAACACGCCGGCCGTGGCCACGATCCTCATGGCCGTCCACCAGGTCGAGACGATGCTCGAGGCCGGCGGCCTGGACGCGGCCGTCGCGGACTGCCGCGCGAAGGCCGACCACCTCTACGGCTGGGCCGAGGAGCGTGACTGGGCCACGCCGTTCGTCGCCGACCCCGACGCCCGCTCCCTCGTCGTCGGCACGATCGACCTCGACGAGTCGGTGCAGGCCGACGACGTCACGGCCATCCTGCGGGCCAACGGCGTGGTGGACAGCGAGTCGTACCGCAAGCTCGGCCGCAACCAGCTGCGCGTCGGCATGTTCCCGGCGATCACCCTCGCCGACGTGCAGGCCTACACGGCGTGCGTGGACCACGTCGTGGAGCACCTGCTGTGATGCTGCCCGCACCGATCCGCAAGGGGCTCACCCGCCTCGCCGCGACACGGCCGGGCGCCAAGGTCTACAAGGCCGTGCTGCCGCCGCTCGACGCGGCGGTCAAGCGGGCCACGGACGGGCGACGGACGTTCACCGAGCTGGTGCTGCCGACCCTCGTCCTGGTCTCCGTCGGCCGCAAGACCGGCCTGGAGCGCCGGCAGCCGCTCGTCCACCAGCCCGTCGCCGACGGCTGGGCCGTCGTGGGCAGCAACTGGGGCCAGGAGCACCACCCGGCGTGGACGAACAACCTCCTCGCCAACCCCGAGGCGCAGGTCGAGATCGGTGGTCGGACCGTCCCGGTGCGTGCCCGACTGGCGGAGGGCGCGGAGCGCGACGCGATCTACGGCCGCTTCGAGAAGCTCAGCCCGAACTACCGCGAGTACAAGGACTGGTCCGGCGGGCGCGAGATCCGCGTCTTCGTCCTCGAGCGCCGCTGACCGACGATCAGCCGCAGAGGCGGTCGGCGATGCCCGCCCCCCCGTCGGACGGCTCCGTACCGGTTCCGGGGAACTCGATCTGGGCGTCGGAGCGGACGATGCCGACGCGCAGGCCCGCCGTGTGGAGCATCCGGGTGCCGCACACCGCTGCCGGCCCCTCACCGACACGGGTGATCGCGAGCCCAACGATGGCGTCGTTCGCCATCTCCAGACCTGCCGGGTCGACGTCGATGGGACGCCCCACGGCAGGGATCGGCCCGCCTGTGCAGTCCCGCGACGAGCCGAGTGGGACCCCGGGACAGCGGACGGGCTCGACCTCGATCGGGCCCACCACGTCGACCCAGACCCGCCGGATGGTGAGGTCGCCCTGGGCGTCGGCCACGGCCGCGTAGACGGTCTCGCCGACCGCGACGTCGAGGAACTCGTACAGGACCCCGTCGTAGTCGCGCAGGGACCCGCTCCACCCGAGCGAACCCACCACGGCGACGACCACGAGGCCGACGAGCGCGATGCGGACGGCGGGTTCGCGCAGCCTGGTCACAGGTGGGCGTCGAGATCCATCGCGGCGTCCTCGCCGAAGCAGGCGGCGAACCGGTCCCGGAACTCGCTGCGGTTGAGCCGGTACTCCTGCGTCCCGACGTGCTCGAGCACGTAGGTCGCGAGCAGCGAACCCACCTGCGCGGCCCGCTGCAGGCTCACGTCCCAGGAGATCCCGGCGAGGAACCCAGCACGGAAGGCGTCACCGACGCCCGTGGGGTCCTCCTTGCGGCGCTCGGGGGCTGCCTCCACGAACAGCGGCTCCTCGCCCTGTCGGGTGATCGTGCACCCCTTGGGACCCAGCGTGGTGATGCGCATCCCGACCCGCTCGAGGACCTCCTCGTCGGACCAGCCGGTCTTGCGCTCCAGCAGCGTCTTCTCGTAGTCGTTGGTGATGAGGTAGGCCGCGCCGTCGACGAGGCCGCGGATCTGCGGGCCGTCCATGAACGACAGCTGCTGCGAGGGGTCCGCCACGAACGGGATGCCGAGCGAGCGGGCCTCCTCGGTGTGGCGGAGCATGGCCTCGGGATCGTTGGGGGAGACGACGACGAGGTCGATCCGGCCGTGCCGCTCGGCGATCGGCTCGAGCTCGATCTCGCGGGCCTCCGACATCGCGCCGGCGTAGAAGCTGGCGATCTGGGCCTCGGTCTGGTCGGTGGTGCAGACGAAGCGGGCGGTGTGCTTCATCTCGCTCACGTGCACCGGTGCCGTGTTGACGCCGTGGCGGTTGAGCCACGGGCGGTAGTCGTTCTCGAAGTCCGGTCCGACAGCACCGACGAGGAGCGGCTCCTCACCGAGCAGGCTCAGCCCGAAGCAGATGTTGGCGGCGATGCCCCCGCGACGGATCTCGAGGCCCTCGACCAGGAACGACACGCTCAGTCGGTCGAGCTGCTCTGCGACGAGGTTGTCGGCGAAGCGACCCTCGAACTTCATGAGGTGGTCGGTCGCGATGGAGCCGGTGACGGCGATGCGCACGTGGTGCCTGTGCTCGGGGACGCCCCGATGCTACGTCGTCGGCGGTCGCGGACCGGCCCGGGGTGGGGCCGCCGTGGCCGATAGGCGCACACCCGGCGGTGGACCCGTGGGTGGACCCGGTGCGGGCCGTTAGCGTGGAGCGGCCGCAGGGAACGGTGAAGGGAGACCGCGTGGACGCGGACAAGGTGCTGGACACGCTCGAACGACACCTGCTCGTCGACGGGCTCGACATGGTGCTCGACCTCGATGCGTCGCGTGGATCGCGGCTCGTCGACGCCCGCGACGGCACGACGTACCTCGACATGTTCAGCTACTTCGCCTCGAACGCCCTCGGCATGAACCACCCGGCGGTGCACACGCCGGAGGCCGAGGAGCGGCTGCTGCGCGCCGCGCGGCACAAGCCGTCGAACTCGGACGTCTACACGCCCGAGCTCGCGGCGTTCGTCGCCCAGTTCGAACGCGTGCTCGGCGTCGACGACCTGCCCTACCTGTTCTGCATCGAGGGCGGTGCGCTGGCGGTCGAGAACGTCTGCAAGGCCGCGTTCGACTGGAAGAGCCAGCACAACGAGGACAACGGGCGCTCGCCGGAGCTCGGCACCCAGGTCCTCCACCTGCGTCACGCCTTCCACGGTCGGTCGGGTTACACGATGAGCCTGACCAACACCGACCCTCGCAAGATCGCGCGGTTCCCGAAGTTCTCGTGGCCGCGGATCCCGTCCCCGGCGCTGCGCTTCCCCCTCGACGAGCACGCCGATGCCAACCGCGCCGCCGAGGACGAGGCCCTCCGAGCCGCACGGGTCGCCTTCGAGGCCAACCCGCACGACATCGCGCTCGCCCTCGTCGAGCCGATCCAGGGTGAGGGTGGCGACAACCACTTCTCGGCCCGCTTCCTCAGCGAGCTGCAGGCCCTCGCACACGAGCACGACGCACTCTTCGGCGTGGACGAGGTCCAAACCGGTGCCGGGTTCACCGGCACGCCGTGGGCGTTCCAGCAGCTCGGCGTGCAACCGGACCTGCTCGCGTTCGGCAAGAAGCTCCACATCGGCGGCGTGATGGGCGGTGGCAGGCTCGACGAGGTCGACCACCACGTCTTCCGAGCGTCCAGCCGCATCAACTCGACCTTCGGCGGCAACCTCACCGACATGGTCCGCGCGACGATCATGCTCGAGGTCTACGAGGAGGAGGGCCTGATCGAGCGGGCCGCCAAGCTCGGCACCCACCTCCTCGAGCGCCTCGAGGCCCTGGAGGGCCGCCACGACACGCTCTCGCAGGCTCGCGGCCGGGGCCTGTGGGCATCGATCGACGTGCACGACACGGCCCTGCGCGACACCGTGCGCCGGCACCTGCTGACCGACGAGCAGGTCGTGCTCCTCGGCTGCGGGACACGAACCCTGCGCTTCCGCCCGACCATGACGGTGACCGTCGACGAGCTCGACGAGGCCGTCGACGCCCTCGACCGCACCATGACCGCCCTCGCCTGACAGGAGCCACCAATGACCGACGTCTGGTCCATCATCGACGGCCAGCCCCACCACGAGGACGGTGCGGGCGAGCTGGCCGTGACCAACCCCGCCGACACCTCCCAGGTCACCGGGGTCACCCGGACGGCCTCGCCGGCGACGTTCGCGGCGGCCGCTGCCAGCGCGCACCGGGCCCAGGCCGACTGGGCACACGTGCCCGCCCCGGTCCGTGGTGTCGCGATCCACAAGCTGGGCCGGCTGCTCGAGGACAACAAGGAGGCCCTCAGCCAGCTGATCACCGCCGAGATCGGCAAGCCGATCGGCGAGTCGCGGGGTGAGGTCCAGGAGGCGATCGACACCTGCATCTTCTTCGCCTCGGAGGGGCGCCGTCTGTACGGCCAGACCGTGCCGTCGGAGATGAGCGACAAGCAGCTGTTCACCTACCGCGTCCCCGTCGGGACGATGGCGATCGTGACCGCCGGCAACTTCCCGGTCGCGGTGCCGTCCTGGTACGTCGTGCCGGCGCTGGTGGCGGGCAACGCCGTCGTGTGGAAGCCCGCCGAGTACACGCCGACGATCGCGGAGGCGTTCACCCGCATCGTGCACGCCGCAGGCATCCCGGCGGAGGTCTTCCAGCTGGTCCTCACCGCCGGGGAGGACACCTCCACCGGCCTCGAGCAGGCCCTCGGCGAGGGGACGATCCAGAAGGTCGGCTTCACCGGCTCCTCCGCGGTCGGGACCCGCATCGCCGAGCTGTGCGGTCGCCACCTCCAGACGCCCACGCTCGAGCTGGGCGGCAAGAACCCGCTCGTCGTCATGCCCGACGCCGACCTCGACCTCGCCGTCGAGGGCGCACTCTTCAGCGGGTTCGGCACGTCGGGCCAGCGCTGCACCAGCCTGGGGATCCTGCTCGTGCACGAGGAGGTCGCCGACGACTTCCGCGAGCGGTTCCGCGCGGCGGTCGAGGGGGCCGTGATCGGCGACCCGACACGGGACGACGTCCTGTACGGCCCGATGATCAACGAGCGGTTCGCCGAGAACACCGAGCGGTGGCTCAAGTACATCCAGCCGCACCACACGACGTTCGGTTCGACCGGGATCGGGCGCATCACGGCCGACAACCCGCGCGAGGGCTTCGTCGGTGACCACGAGAAGGGGATCTACCTCCACCCGACGGTCGTCGACGGCGTCACGCCGGACGACACGCTCTACCAGGAGGAGACGTTCGGCCCGCTGGTGCCCATGACCACCTTCTCGAGCTTCGACGAGGCCGTCGAGCTCGCCAACGGCCACGGCTACGGCCTGTCGTCGTCGATCTACACGACGAACCCCCAGACCGCGTTCCGCTACCGCGACGCGATCAGCGCCGGGATGGTGTCGATCAACAACTCGACGTCCGGCGCCGAGGCGCACCTGCCCTTCGGCGGCAACGGCCGCTCGGGCAACGGCGCGCGACAGTCCGGCATCTGGGTGCTCGACCAGGTCACTCGCTGGCAGTCGATGAACTGGGACCTCTCGGGCAAGCTCCAGAAGGCCCAGATGGAGACGGCCGAGATCGAGGCCGACGTCGACTTCCGGCTCTGACCACGACGTCCGACCGGTTGGCGCCCACTGCACTCGCGGTGGGCGCCGTCGGTGTGACCGTCCGGCTGCTCGGCGCGGTCGGCGTGCCCGACCACTGGGCGACCGTGCCCCTGCTCGGCGCGTTCCCGTGGTTCGTGCTGTGGGCCGCCGTGACCGCGCTGGTGCTGGTGGTGCGTCGCCACCGGGGCAGGGCGGTTGCGGTCGTGGTTTCGCTCGTGGGCATCGCACTGCTGCTCCCTCGTGCGCTGCCGGTCGTCCAGCCGGGCGCGACGGGGGAGGTCGTGACGGTCGCCGTGGTCAACGTCCGCATCGGTGCGGCCGACGTGGAGCGGGTCGCGAGGATCGCGCTGGAGCAGGACGTCGACCTCCTCGCGGTCGTCGAGGCGACGCCCGACGCGAGCGATGCCCTGGTGGCCGGGCCCGTCGGCGCCGCCCTGTCGACCCACGAGAACGCCACGACGACCGTGGGCGGCATCGTCCTCGCGCGTGGGCAGCTGACGCCGCTGGCCGGTCTCCCGCACGCCGGCGGGACGCCGGACGTGCGCTGGGTGGCACCCGGGGGCACCAACGTCCCCGTCACCACGCTGCACGCCACGGCGCCGATCGGCCCGTCGTCGACTGCACGGTGGCGCGACGGAATCGCGCGGACACCCCTGCCGGAGGCGGGACCGTCGCTCGTGCTGGGCGACTTCAACGCCACGATCGACCATGCGACCTTCCGTGCCCTGCTGACCGCCGGCTGGCGAGATGCCGCGAGTGCGGTCGGTGGTGGCCTGGCACTGACCTACGACGGGGTGCTCGACGCCTCACCCGGCCTGCCGATGGCGATCGACCACGTCCTGGTCGGACCCGGGGTCGCCGTGCTGTCCTTCGGGACCCACGACGTGCCCGGCACCGACCACCGGCTGCTGGTCGCGACCCTGCAGCTGCCCTGAGGTCAGCTCTCCTCGCGCAGGAACCGCTCGAGCTCGGCAGCGATCTGGTCCCCGGTGGGGATCGGGCCCTGCCCGATCGAGCCCGGGTCGTCCTCGGCCTCCTGGTCGTAGGCCTGCTCGAGCATCGCGATGTGCGACTGGACGTCCGGCGAGCCGGCGGCAGCGTCGTCGAGCTTGCGTCGCTGGGCGACGATCTCCGGGTCGAGGTGGTCGGTCTCGACCTCGAGGTGCAGCAGCTGTGCGAGGGCCCGCAGGAGGACCTGGCTCGCTTCGGGGTAGTCGGTCGCGACGTAGTGGGGGATCCGAACCCAGAACCCGGTCGCGTCCATGCCTGCGGCGCCGAGCTCGGCCTCGACGGCGACCTGGGCGGACGCCGGCACCATGATCTCCTCCTGCGGCCGACCGAACTGGTCGAACACGGCCTCCTCGGTGGAGGTGACGATCAGGCGCGACGACCGCGTGTGCGGGATCGGGCCGGGGACGGCGCCGAGACCGATGCTGCGCGTCGCGCCGACGTCCGCGGCGAACGCACGGATGTCCGCGATCACGCCCTGCCAGGCCAGGTCGGGCTCGGCACCCAGCAGCACGAGGAGGTCGGGACCGGCGCTCGGCCGTACCCAGTGCAGCTCGAGCTTCGGCCACGCGAGCTCGCGCAGCGACCCGCGCTCGATCTCGAGCACGGGACGCCGGTCGCGGTAGTCGTACAGGCGGTCCGGCGTGAACGCACCGAGCCGCTTGCCGTCGAACTGCTCGAGCAGCTCACGCGCGGCACGGGTCCCGCCCTCGCCGGCGTCCGTCCAGCCGTCGAACGCGATGAGGAGCACCGGGTCGTGCAGGTCCGGTGGCAGGGGGCCGTCGAGTCGTAGGAGTTCCATGCCGTCGATGGTACGACTGCGAGCGGCGCCGTCGGGTGCCCGGACGTCGACGGCGGAGAGGTGGCCCGCAGCATGGAGCAGGTGCCGGAGGACGTCGCGCGCTGGGCGACCGGTCCCGGGCTGGACATCATCGCCGAGGTCACGGCGGCGCTGGACGCAGGTCAGGACGTCCTGCAGGTCGGCACCCGGCTGCGGCGGACGCTCACCCCGGCTCGTGCTGCGTTCGCCACGGCCGCAGCCACCACGCGGCGCCGCGCCCGGGCCGCCGGTGTCGAGGGCGCCGACCGGCTCGTCCTCACGCGGGAGGCACTCGAGCAGGCGAGCCACCCGGCGGCCGCCGCCTGGCGGGCCGGGCGTGCAGCAGGCGCCGAGCGCCGTGACGCATCGGCCCGTGTGCAGGACCGCTGTGCGGGCACCGGCGGGGACGCCGTGGCCCTGGCCCGCCACCAACCCGTGCTGGCGATCGAGCGTGACCCCGGCCGGGCGGTCCTCGCCGCCCACCGTGCAGCAGTGCTTGACGTGCCGGTCGAGGTGGTCGTCGGCGACGCCCTGGCCGAGACGCCAGACTGCAGCGGGACCGTCGTCCACGCCGACCCGGACCGCCGCGACGAGCGGGGACGGCGCGCTCGGTCGCTGGCACACCACGGACCGTCGGTGGCGGCCCTCCTCGCTGCGACGGCGGCCGCCGACGGCCGACTGCTGACGGTGGCGCCCGGCGTCGCGTGGGACGACCCGGACCTGCCGGCGGACGCCGAGGTCGTCTTCCTGGAGCACGACGGCCAGCTCCTCGAGGCCGTCCTCTGCACCGGGACGGCGCGCACGCCCGGCGCGCGAGCGACCGCGGTGCTCCTCGACGCCGGCGTCGTGCGGTCACGGACGACGGGTGACCGCGACCGGCTCCCGGTCGGGCCCGTGGGCACGCACCTGCTGCGACCGGTCGCTGCCGCGGTCCGCGCGCGGCTGCACGACGAGCTCGGCGCC
>JBFKQZ010000114.1:0-9612 GCA_041627475.1 Nitriliruptoraceae bacterium
CGCCTCGGTGAAGGGGCCGTGCTCCTCTCGGTGCGCGACGATGCGGCCGGCGAGGACCGGCCCGACCCCGGGGAGCTCCTCGAGGTCCGTCGCGGTGGCCCGGTTCAGGTCGAGTCGTCCGTCCGGCAGGTACGGGTCGGCGCCACCTCCCGCGGCCTCCTCCGCGGCCACGGTGCCGCGCGTCGGCACGACGACCTGCTCGCCGTCGACCAGCGGCCGCGCGAGGTTCAGCGCTGCCACCGACGCGTCCGGCAGGGTCCCGCCCGCGGCGGCGATCGCGTCCGCGACGCGGTCGCCCGCCACGAGTTCGACGACGCCGGGCCGCTGCACGGCACCGGCCACGTGGACCAGCACGGGACCGCCCGTCGGCGCGACCTCCTCGGCGACGGGCGCCGGCGCGGTCGCCCCGACGTCCGGCACGAGCGGCAGCCGCAGCGCCACCAGGGTCGCCACGACGCAGCCACAGAGCGCGACGGCGACGCCGAGCAGGTCGGCCCGTGTCAGGCCGACCCGGTCCTCGAGGCGTTCCAGGATCGTGTCCACGCGCGCACTGTCGCGACGCGGTGGCAGGCGGGCCGGTCGCGGCACACGCCCCCTGTGGAGATCAGGTCAGGTCGGCCGGGGCGAGTGCGACACCGACCGCCCCGGGACCGGTGTGGGTGCCCACCACCGGACCGACGACGACCTCGAGGTGCTCGACGACGTCGACCTCCTCCCGGACGGCCGCCAGGACCTCGGCCGCACGCTCCGGCGCGATCGCGTGCGCGATCACGGCGTGCTGTGGCGTGTCACCGGCGACCGCGGCGGCGCGGGCCACCAGACGACGGATCGCACGCGACCACGTCCGCTCCCGGTCGAGCAGTTCGATGCGTCCCCCTTCGACGCCCAGCAGCGGCCGGACGCGGAGCGCCGTCCCGAGCACCGCCTCGGTACCGCTCAGCCGTCCACCGCGCCGCAGGTAGGTCAGCGTGTCCACGACGAGCAGCGAGACGGTGTGGTCCCGGACCGCGTCGACCGCCGCGACCACGTCGTCGACGTCACCACCGGCTGCGGCAGCGCGCACGGCGGCGAGGACCTGCAGGGCGAGCCCGCCCGACACCTGCCGGCTGTCGACCACCCGCACCGGGAGCGGGGCCGACGGCGCGAGCGACCGGGCACGGTCGACGGTTCCCGACAGCTCCGCGCTGAGGTGGATGCTCACCACGGCGTCGTGCCCGGCGTCGTGCGCGTCGGCCCACGCCTCCTCGAACCAGGGCGCCGAGGGCTGCGAGGTCGTCGGCAGCTCGTCCGACGCGGCGAGCTCGCGGTAGAACTCCTCGTCGGTCACCGACACGCGCGAGAAGGCTGCACGGCTGCCGAACAGCACCGACAGCGGGATGACGCGGATCCCGAGCGCCTCGGCGAGCTCGGCCGACAGGTCGCAGGTCGAGTCGGTGACGACGGCGACGGACACCCTGCTCCAGGCCGATCGGGGGCCGGCAGGACGGTAGCGCGACAGCCGGCGCGGACGGCGTTGTCGTGGCATGCTGCCATCTGCCCAGGAGGGGGGACCGGGGCGGAGACGGCGACCGCACAGCGCGAACGCGGCATCATCGTCCGCGTGTCCGCGGCCACGCTCCTGGCCGTCAACACGATCCTGCTCGCGGTCGCGCTCGCGGACCCGACAGTGTTCGGCCTCACCGCGACCGAGACCGTGCTGCTCGGCGTCCCGACGCTCCTGATCCAGCTCGGCCTGGCCGCACTGCCGTGGCAGCGCATCCTCCCCCAACGCCCCATGCCGTGGCTGCTGCGCGGGACCGTCGTCTACTACGTCCTCGGCCTGCTCGCGGCACTCGCCCTCGCCGACGACGCCGCCACCGAGGCGCTGTGGTTGCTGGCCTTCACGCTCGTCTACTCGGCCCTCGTCCTGCCGATGGCAGAGCAGGCCGTCGCGACCGCCGGCAGCGTCCTCGGCGCAGTCGTCGTGCTCGCGGCCACCTCGGGGATCGACCGGTTCGCGATCGTGGACCTCGCGGCGCTCACCGGCATCGGCGTGCTCGCGACGATCGGGTCGCGGGTCGTCCTGGGCGCCCTGGAACGCGCCGAGGCCGCCCGCCGGGAGGCCGACGCGTCTGCGTCGGCACTGCGTGACGCCCTCGTCGCCGTGCACACGACGAGCTCGGGCGACATCCAGCAGATCCTCGACGCCACGGCGCGGGCCGCGGTCCGCGGCCCAGCGGACATGGCCGGCGTCTACGTCATCGACGAGGACGAGACGCTCGTCGCCTACGCGGACGTCCCGCCGGAGCTCCGCATGACCGACCCGGACGCGATCAGGGGCATCGTCGCCAGCATCGAGGACCGGGGGCCGGCAGTCCTCGACTTCGAGGGGCCCGACGGTGACCTGCTGCCCCCGGAGCAACGCGGGACGCTGCGGGCGTCGATCGTGGCCCCGGTCCGCCGACGCGGCCGTGTCATCGGCGCGCTGACGGTCACCCGGACCAGCGGCCCGCTGTTCAGCAGCGGCGAGCAGGTCGCGCTCGAACTCCTGGCGGACCACGTCGCCCGCGGGATCGTCCTGTCCCGTGAGCTCGCCGCCGACCGCGAGGCGCTCGAGCGGCTGCGGGAGCTCGACCGCATGAAGCGCGACTTCGTGGCGACCGTGAGCCACGAGATGCGCACGCCGCTCACGGTGATCACGGGATTGAGCGAGACCCTCCAGGAGCACGGTCCTCGGCTGGCCGCGTCGATGCGGGAGCAGCTCGTGACGCGGCTGCGGTCGAACGCCGCGACGCTCGACCGCATCGTGACCGGGCTCCTCGACGCCTCCGGCATCGACCGCGGCATCATCGCCGTGCAGCAGGACGACGTCGACCTCGCCGAGCTCCTGCAGGAGACGGCCGGACGGCTCGAGCCGCTGTTCGACGAGCACCAGCTGCGGGTCGAGGTCGAACCGGGTCTGCACGTCGCCGGGGACCCGGCCCTGCTCGAACGGGTGCTGGAGAACCTGCTCACCAACGCCCAGCGCCACACGCCACCGGGCACGGTCGTCCGGCTCGTCGGGAGACGGGACGAGGGGCCGCGCGGCCTGGTCGTCGTGGAGGTCGCCGACGACGGCCCCGGCATCGCCCCGGACGAGGTCGCGCACGTCCTCGACCGGTTCGTGCGCGGCGGCCCACCGGACGAGCGCTCCACCCGCGGCCTCGGCCTCGGCCTCGCGCTCTCCGACGAGGTCCTGCGCCTGCACGGGTCCAGCCTCGAGATCGAGAGCACGCTCGGGACCGGCACCACCTTCCGGTTCACGCTGCGGCCCACCCCCGCTCCCGTGCCGACCCCCGACCCCGCGGAGGTCAGGCCCGAGCCAGGAAGCTGACGATCGCGTCGGTGACGAGCTCGGGCTGCTCGAGGTGCACGAAGTGGCCCGCCCCCGGCACGAGCCAGACCGTCGAGCGGTCGTGGGCACCGTCGAGCACCCGTCGCGCCCGGGCCGCGTAGCGACGGTCGATGCACCCGTCCTCGGTGCCGTGGACGACCAGGACTGGCTGGCGTGGCACCGGCCCGTCGGCGGCGGGCACCCGACCGACGAGGGCCGCCAGCGCATGGGTCCTGTACGGCGCCAGCGCCGCCCGCACGGCAGGAACCGTCGCCAGCGCCTGACGAAGCGGCTCAAGGTCGGCCGCGGTCGGTACGCGGTCCGGCGACCAGCGGAGCCACAGGTCGACGAGCGGTCGCAGGTCATCACGGACGATCCACCCAGCGACCGGCAGCTGTGCCTGGAACTGGTAGCGCGACCGCCACAGCTGGTCCATGTCGGTCAGGAAGCCGTGCAGCGCCGGCTCCGGTGGGACCGAGATCCCGACCACCGCCCGGAACCCGGCCGCAGCGCGCCACGCCGCGGCGGCACCCCAGTCGTGCCCCACCAGCACCGCGCGGTCGTCCCCGTCCAGGGCGTCGCGCACCGCTCCGACGTCGGCGGCGTACCGCGGGATGCCCGGCCGGTCACGACCGACCGTCGACGGCCGGTAGCCCCGCAGCCACGGCATGGCCACGCGGTAGCCCTCGGCGACCAGCGCCGGCGCGAGGTGGCGCCACGTCGCCGGGGTGTCGGGGAAGCCGTGCTGGAGCACGGCCAACGGCCGGGCGGGGTCCTCGATCGGCCCGAGCGTCGCGACGGCGAGGGAGGCAGCGTCGTCGGTCACGACGCGACGGCGTCCAGTGTCCACGCGCGGCCTCCGGGTCGACCGGGAGCCTACGGCGAGGAGCTGCCCGGGATCGCTGCGCGGCGGCCGCGCACCTGCGACACTCCGCGAGTGCAGTCACTCGTCACCTCACCGATCCCGCAGGCCACCCGCATCCGTGTGGCCCGCATCGCTGCCGCGACCCTCCTCGTGCTGGTCCTCGTCGGCGGCGGGATCGGGATCCTGCTCAACCAGGACGAGGTCCCGTTCCCGGTCCCGGTCCTGATCGCGCTCACGCTCGTCCTCGCGGCGGGGTTGGGGTGGATCGCACGGGCGCCGTGGGACCGGGTGCTGCGTCCGCTGGCTCGGGAACGGGTGCTGTGGGCCACGTGCCTGCTGCCCGTGCTCGTGGCCCTGCCGGTCCAGCTGGTCGACGAACCCGGTGACACGGCCGCCCTGCTCTTCATCGTCGTGATCGCCACGATCAGTCCGATGATCGTGGCACCCACCGCCCACGCCCTGGGTGTGGTCACCGTGGCCGTGATCGTCCTGGTCGACAGCATCCTCGACGGCTTCACGCCGCTGGAGGGCTACGCACTGTCGATCCTCGGCACCGTGGCGATCCTGTCGGCCCTCGCCGCGCGCGAGATCGGCGCTGCCGTGGTGACCGCGAGCGACCGGGAGCACGAGGCAGAGGACGCCAGCCGCGCCCTGCGCGCCGTCATCGACGCGGCCCGCACGGCGACGACCAGCGATCCGCAGGCCGTCCTCGACGCCGTGGTGACGGCCACGGCCAACCTCCAGAGCGACACGGCCGGGATGTACCTGCTGCACGAGGACGGACTGCTGCGCTACGGCGCGACCTACCGCATCCCGGACCATCTGACGGACGAGGCCTTCCCCCCGACCCACGGCCTCGCCGGACAGGCCCTCACCAACGACCGGACCGTGGCCACGAACGACTACGGCACGGACGCCCGCGGCATGGCGGAGTACCAGGAGGCCGGGTTGCGCGCCGCCGTGGCCTCGCCGGTCCGCGTCGCCGGGACGCCGGTCGGTGTGCTGGTCGTCGGCCGTTTCGAACCCGGCGGCTACTCCCCTGCGGAGGTGAGCGCGATCGAGCTGCTCGCCGACCACGCCGGACACGCGCTGGCCCTGTCACGGGCGATCGACGAGGACCGCCAGCTGCTGCGCCGGCTGCAGTCCCTGCGCGCGCTGCAGGAGGACTTCGTCGCGACGGTGAGCCACGAGCTGCGGACCCCGCTGACCGTCATCGACGGACTCGCCGAGACCATCGAGCAGCGCCGCGACGCCCTCGACGGCGGCCAGATGACGACCCTGCTCTCCCGACTTCGCGCGAACACGACGACCCTCACGACGATCGTGACGTCGATCCTCGACGCCGCCCGCCTCGACCGCGGCCTGGTCGAGGTCGACCCGCACCCCGTCGACCTCTGGGACCTCGTCCAGGGCTGCGTCGGTCGGCTCGCGCCCGTCCTCGAGGACCACACGGTCGGGCTCGACCTCGACGACGTCGTGGTCGCCGGTGACGAGGGGCTGCTCGCCCGGGTCATCGACAACCTGCTGACCAACGTCGAGCGGCACACGCCACCCGGCACGACGGTCCACGTCGTCGCCAGGGCGGTCGGCGGCGAGTGCACCGTGGTCGTGCGTGACGACGGCCCCGGCATCGCTCCTCGGGACCTGCACCGCATCACCGACCGCTTCACCCGCGGCGGCGATCTCAACACCCGCGCCACGCACGGGATCGGCCTCGGCCTGGCGCTGGCCGACCAGATCCTGCGCCTCCACGGCACCCGGCTGCTGGTCACGTCGCCCCCGGGCGGCGGCGCGCAGTTCCAGTTCCGCCTGCGCACCGTCGACGAGGTCACACCACCAGGTTGACCAGCCGGTCCGGGACGTGGATCGCCTTGCGGACGGTCGCACCGTCGAGCTGGTCGGCCACGGCCTCGGTCGCTGCGTCCACGGCCGTGGTCTCGTCCGCCCCGGCTGCGATCGTGATCCGGCCACGGACCTTGCCGTTGACCTGCACGACGATCTCGACCTCGTCGACGACGAGGAGCTCGGCGTCGGCGGTCGGCCACGACTGGTCGTGGACGGAGCCCTCGTTGCCCAGCCGCTGCCACAGCTCCTCGGTGATGAAGGGGCAGATCGGCGCGAGCTGGAGCAGGATCGACGTCAGTGCCTCGGTGACGGGCGCGCCGGCGACACCATCGCGCTGTGCGGCCATGAGGTCGTTCGTCAGCCCCATCAGTCGTGCGATGGCGACGTTGTACTTGCGGTCCTCGTAGTGCTGGCCGACCTCGTCGATCACGCGGTGCACGGCGCGGCGCAGCTCGAGGACGGCGTCCTCGTCACCGGCGTCACCGGCGTCGTCGGCGAGGTGCTCGAGCGTCAGGCGCCACAGGCGCGACAGCCACTTGTGCATGCCGTCGGGCGAGACGTCGGCCCAGTCGATGTCGTCCTCGGGCGGCGAGGCGAACAGCATCGTCCCGCGCAGGGTGTCGGCGCCGTACTCCTCGTAGATCTCGCCGGGCCGGACGAGGTTGCCGAGCGACTTGCTCATCGCCTTGCCGTCCATGATCACCTGCCCCTGGTTGAGCAGGGCCTGGAACGGCTCGTCGGCGGCGATGTGGCCGCGGTCACGCAGCGCCTTGGTCACGAAGCGGGCGTAGAGCAGGTGCAGGATCGCGTGCTCGACGCCGCCGGTGTACTGGTCGACCGGCATGAAGCGGTCGATGTCCTCGCGCGGCCACGGGTTGTCCCAGTCGTCGGGCGAGAGGTAGCGCAGGAAGTACCAGGACGAGTCCACGAACGTGTCGAGCGTGTCCGTGTCACGGAGCGCGTCGGCACCGCAGGCCGGGCACGCGACGTGCTTCCACGTCGGGTGCGCTGCCAGCGGCGAACCGTCGACGGCGAAGTCGAGGTCCTCGGGCAGCTCGACGGGCAGGTCAGCGGTCGGGACCGGCACCGGCCCGCAGTCGTCGCAGTGGATCATGGGGACGGGCGGGCCCCAGGAACGCTGGCGCGACACGAGCCAGTCGCGGAGCCGGAAGTTGACCTTGCCGGTCCCCCAGCCCTTGGCCTCGACGTCGCGGATGATCGCGGCCTTGGCCTCTGTCCACGTCAGCCCGTCGTAGTCGCCGGAGTTCACCATGACGCCGGGGCCGACGTAGGCCTCGGTCATCGTGGCCGGGTCCAGCGGGTCGAGCTCGTTGCCGTCCTCGTCGGTCGGCTGGATGATCACGCGGATCTCCAGGCCCTCCTGCCGGGCGAAGTCGAAGTCGCGCTGGTCACCGACCGGGACGGCCATGATCGCGCCGGTGCCGTAGTCGGGCAGGACGTAGTCGGCGGCGTACGCAGGGATCTCCTCGCCCGTGAACGGGTTGCGCATGTCGAACGAGAGGCGGTGGCCGTGCTTGCCCTCGGCCGAGCCCTGCTGCCGCTCCAGCTCCGAGCGCGTCGAGACCTCCTCGAGGAAGGCGTCGTACTCGGCGTCGCCGGCCATGCGCTCGCGCACCAGCTCGTGCTCGGGCGCGAAGACGAAGTAGGTCGCACCGAAGATCGTGTCGGGCCGGGTCGTGTAGACCACGACCTCGTCCTCGCCGTCAGCGGTCTCGAAGGTGATCTCGGCACCCTCGGAGCGACCGATCCAGTTGCGCTGCATGGCCTTGACACGCTCGGGCCAGTCGATGCCCTCCAGCCCGTCGAGCAGCTCCTGCGCGTACGCGGTCGTCCGCCAGAACCACTGCGTCAGCGGACGCCGGACGACCACGTCGTCGGAACGCTCGCAGCGCCCGTCGATGACCTGCTCGTTGGCGAGGACGGTCTGGCACCCGGGGCACCAGTTGACGTTGGCCTCACGTCGGTCGACGAGCCCCATGTCGAGCAGTTCGGTGAACAGCCACTGCGTCCACTTGTAGTAGACGGGGTCGCACGTGTGGAGACGGGTGCTCCAGTCGAACGAGTAGCCCAGCCGCACGATCGAGCGACGCTGCTCCTCGATGTTGGCGTAGGTCCACTCGCGCGGGTCGGCACCGCGCTGCTTGGCCGCGTTCTCGGCGGGCAGGCCGAAGGCGTCCCAGCCGAACGGGTTGAGGACGGCGTGCCCGGTCATGCGCTTGTGGCGGACCAGGGCGTCGTGGATCGTGAAGATCTCGCCGTGCCCCATGTGGAGGTCGCCCGACGGGTACGGGAACATCGTCAGCGCGTAGTAGGGGTCGCCGGTGCTCTCGAGGTCGAGCGTGTAGGCGCCCTCCTCGGCCCAGCGCGTGGCCATCGCAGGTTCGAACGACTGCGGGTCGTAACGCTCGATGTCGTCCGGCGTCATCGCCGGCTCCGTGGTGCTCATGCGGCGGTCCAGGACGGTGGGAGGCGTGCGAGCCACCGAGGATACGGCCCTCGCGCCACCGCCCGCCCATCCGGGTCACAGGATCGACAACGGGTCCTCGTCCACGTCCACGACGACATCCGTCGGCGCCTCGCGTCGCACGGCGGCCGAGGTCACCGCGACGACCCACGTGACGACCACGCCGGCCAGCGCGACGGCCCGGGCCGGGGCGGTGACGCCGAGGAGCGTCAGTGCGGGGCCGGTGTTGGTGAACACGAGCAGACCCCCCACGGCGGGGAACAGCACCCGCAGCGGAACCCGGTTGACCAGCCATGCTGCGAAGGGGGCCGCGAGGACACCGCCGACGAGCAGCGCGGCGACCACTCGCATCGGGACGCCCTCCCGACCCATCGCGAGCAGGAACCCCGCCGAGGCTGCCACCGTCACGAGGAACTCCGCCGCCGAGACCGAGCCGATCACCCGACGAGGGTCGAGCCGACCACTGACGAGCATCGCCGGGGTCGCCAGGGGCCCCCAACCGCCGCCGCCACTGGCGTCGATGAAGCCCGCGGCGAGCCCCAGCGGGGCGAGCCACCGGATCGGAGCCCCGGCGGGCACGGCGCTGGACCGACGGCGCCCCGGCCGGCGCAGCAGGAGGTGCAGCCCGATGGCGGTCAGCACGAGCGCCATGAACGGACGCCCCGCGGCCGTGGAGACGGTGGCCAGGAGCGTCGCGCCGAGGAACGCACCGAGCGCACCGGGCAGGCCGAGCGTGACGACGACGCGCCAGTCCACGTTGCCGAAACGCCAGTGGGACGCCCCCGAGACGAGCGTGGTCCCCATCTCGGCCATGTGCACCGACGCGGACGCCGCAGCCGGCGTCAGGCCGACCAGCAGCAGGAGACTGGTGCTCGTCGCGCCGTACGCCATGCCGAGCGAGCCGTCGACGAGCTGGGCGGCGAAGCCGACCAGCGAGATGAGGAGCAGGGACCGCATTCGACGCGACCTCGTGTCCCCGTGGCGCTGGGATCCCGTCGGGACCGGCTGCACGGTTGCGGAAGGATCACCGGAACTTCACTTCGTGTCAACAGACGCGAGCGCCCG
>JBFKQZ010000115.1:0-9555 GCA_041627475.1 Nitriliruptoraceae bacterium
CACAGGGGCGCGGTGACGCCGAGGGCGTCGAACTGCTCCAGAAGAGCTCCCCGGACGTGCGCGCCGCCGGCATCACCGCTCCGACCTTCCTCATCCAGGGGCAGGACGACACGCTGTTCAACCTGCGCGAGTCGGTCATGAACCGCGAGCTGATCGCCGCGAACGGCACGCCCACGAAGCTGCTGTGGTTCAACGGCGGCCACTCCGGCGCCGGCGCGCCCGGCGAGACCGTCAACGGTCGCGACCCGCAGGACGTCGTGAACACGCGCATCCTGCAGTGGTTCGAGAAGTACCTCCGCGGCGACGAGTCCGTCGACACCGGTCCGGCGCTGGAGTACTACCGCGACTGGGTCGAGCACGACGAGACCAACGCCGCCGACGCCTACGCCAGCCTCGACGGCTGGGACGCCGCCACCCCGACCGCGTTCGCACTGTCCGGTGACGGCACGCTCGTCACCGACGGCGGTGCGGTGGCTGCCGGCGACCTGTCGTTCGTGAACCCGCCCAACGGGCAGCCGGCCGCCTTCTCCGAGGACGCCCTGCGCCAGAGCCCCTTCCCCGCCACGGAGGTCCCGGGCCAGTTCGCCGAGTGGGTCACCGAGCCGCTCACCGAGTCCCTCGAGGTCGTGGGCATCCCGACGCTCGAGCTGCCAGTGTCGTCCCAGACCGGCGAGGCGCACCTGCACGTGCGGATCTACGACGTCGCCGAGGACGGCACCGAGACGCTGGTCCGCCGCCTGACCGCCCCGGTCTACGCCGAGGACCTCTCCGCCCCGCTGACCATCAGCCACCCGGGCTTCGTGCACCGGTTCGACGCCGGCGACCGCATCCGCCTCGTCGTCGCCTCGACCGACGCCAGCTACAGCAACCGGGTCGTGCCGGACCAGTACACGGTCGCGGTGGACCCGGCCGCTCCGCCGGTGCTGACGCTGCCCGTCGTGGCCGCGAGTACGCAGGAGGCCACCCCGGCGAGCGACGACGCGGCCGCGGCCGCCGCGCCCGCGGGCGAGCTCGCCTCGACCGGTGGCGGCGCGGCCCTGGCCGGCATCCTCACCGTCGGCCTGGCGGGCGCCCTGCGACGCCGGCGCGCCTGACGACCACGGCCACGGTCCGGGTCAGCCCCGGGCCGTGGCCGTCACCACCTCGCCACCGCAGTCACCGCTGACCAGCAGCAGCAGCCCGTCCCCCACGGCCCACGAGAGACCGTTCACGCAGTCGGGCCGTTCCGGGGTGGTGACCACCTCCCTGGCGATGCCGGTCGCGGGCTCGTAGGCGACGCGCGGCTCGCGGTTGCCGCGCCCGAACTGGACCACGGCACCGTCGACGACGAGCGCCGGCGAGGTCCCGAAGCCCTCGAGGGTCCCGCCCGCCTGCAGGTCGGCGACGCGCACGGCGTCGGCCCACGGGTCGCCCGGACCAGGGGGCAGGGCGAGGACGCTGGGGAGGTCGTTCGCCGGCTCGACCACCAGCGCGACGTCCCCACCGCTCCCGAGCAGGCCCGCGGCGAACGGGAAGGTCTCGTCCGGCGCGTCGTCGGCCTGTGCAGGATCCGCGAGCGGCGGCCCGACGCGCTCGTCGACCAGGCCGTCCTGCTCGTCGACGCGGAGCCGGCTCACGACGTACTCGTCGCCGTCGCCGGTCGGCTGCCGACGCAGGACGAGGGCGCTGCCGTCGCCCGTGGCGTGGAGGTCCACGACGGTGCCGCCACCCGGCACGACCGACCAGGCCTCCTCCGCCAGGTCGAAGGCGAGCAGGTCCCCGTCCCGGTCGGGCTGCGGGGCGGCGCCGCCGCCGATCACGACGAACCGGCCGACCAGGACGGCCTCGGCGTAGCTGCGGTCGGTCCCGACCGGGCTGGGCGGCAGCTCGCGCCACGTGTCGGTGGCGGGGTCCCACGCCGCCGCGTCGAGCAGGTCACCGACGCCGTTGCGTCGCGCGGTCCCACCCCAGACCAGGACCTCGTCACCCGTCCACGCGCTGACGTGCCGGGACCGGGCGTCCAGCGGTGCCGGTGCGGGGGTGCGCCACGTGCCGGCGACCGGGTCGTAGGCGTGCACGGGCATGGTGCCCACGAGCGGCTCGTCACTGGCCGTCGTCTCGACCGGGCCGTCGTCCTCCGTCTCGGGCTCGCCGTCGTCACCGAACTTCTCGTCACCGATGACGCCGCCGGTGACGAGGAACTCGCTCCCCGTCCAGACGATCGACGCGTCGGCGCGCCGGGCGACCGGGGCGTCCTCGAGGGCACTGATCGTGACGTCGATCGTGGCATCGCCGCCCTCGACGGGGATGCCCTCGCTGCCGCAGCCCGCGAGCGCCGTGGCGAGCAGGACGCCGCTGGCGAGGATCCGTGTTCTGCGCATCTCGTCGGTGCCTGTCGTGGCGAGCGGCGCGGGACCGTACCGAGGGTCAGTCGACTCCAGCGATCGCGTCGCGGACACGGTCGCGCCACACCTCGATCGGCTCGTCCTCGTCGTACTTCGTACGCGGCCAGAAGAAGCCGCGCAGTCCGTCCTTGAACTCCCGTGGCACGACGTGCACGTGCACGTGCGGGACGCTCTGGCTCACCACGTTGTTGTTGGCCACGAAGGTCCCGGTGGCGCCGAACGCGTCGCTGCGCAGTGCACGGCTGACGCGTTGCACCGTTGCGAACAGGACCTGCAGCTGGTCGGCGACGAGGTCATCGAGCGTCTCGACGTGCTCGCGCGGGCAGACCAGCACGTGCCCGTGGAACAGCGGGCGGTGGTCCAGCAGGGCGAACACACCGGGCTCGTCGAGCACGAGCGCCCCGGGGTCCTCGTCGCGGATGCGGCAGAACACGCAGCGGCTCACTGGTCCGCCCCACGAAGGCCCTCGGCACGCTCCTTGATGCGGCGCAGCTGGACCACCTCCATCACGGCGTGTCCGGGGTCGAGCAGGAGCCGTCGGGCGGTCCGCACGGCCGCGTTGCTGCCACCGAAGCCGGTGCGCACGACCAGCCGAGTGCGATCGCCGAGGTCGCGCAGCACGAAGGCCCAGACCATCCGCAGACCGCCGGCGTCGAACAGGCCGACGAGGTGCTGCTCCGGCGCGAGTGCGACGACCTCGAACCCGACGTCCTCCCGCAACGGGATCGTGTCGCCGACGGCGAGGTCCTGGTGCTGCGGGACGATCTCGTCCAGCGACCGCCACGAGGCAGCACCGGTGCTGTCCACCGACCGCGCCACCCCGAGGAGCCGCTCCAGCGCGTCGATCGAGTACCACCCCGCGCGACCCCAACCGAGCTGGACCAGCCACGGCCACACCTCTGCAGCAGGTGCCTCGATCGTCACGCCGCGCGTCCGGACGAGCGCATCCGGACCGTGGAACTCGTCGCCGGGCAGCGCTGCGTCGAGGTCCCCTGCCTCGAGGCCGTGACCGTCCAGCCCGCGGGCCACACCCAGGGCCGCACCAGCCGCGGCTGCGGCGCCCAGTGCGGTCGTGACCAGTGTCGTCATGCGTCCCATGGCGACAGCATGGCGCACGCCCGCCGCACCTGTGGACAACGCGTCCAGCCTCCGCGGATCGCCCCTCCCCCGTCGTTACCGTCCAGCGCATGCGACTGACCCTCGGCGACGACTGGCCGGGCGCCTGGGACGAGGTCCCGTGGGCGCGGCCTGACGACTGGCGCGCCGTGGCCGACGAGCTGGCCTGGGACATCGCCCGGCTCGGTGCCGGTTGGGTCCACCTCGAGGCCGTCCACCAGCGGTCGATCGAGCAGCGCTCGATCATGTCCCGGCTGCTCGTGCTCACCGACGTCCTCGCCGCGGACCTGCCGTACCTGCTCGGCGTGGGGCCGACCAAGGCCGACGCCGCCTCGCAGCCGCAGCTGCCGCTGCTGCTGCCGGACGAGCCGCCGATGGAGAACCTCGCCGAGCGGCCCGGGGAGCTGTCGTGGCGCCTGTACTTCTGGATGGTCCTGGAGCAGACGCTGGACCGGGCGCTGGACCGTGCCCAGCCCGAGCTGCGCCGCCACGCCCTCGCCGACCGCGGCATCACCGAGCCGCTGTCGGACGACGACCTGACCGACGCGCTGGCGACCACCTTCCCGCCGGGGACGACCGGCGTCGAGGTCGAGCGCTGGTGGCACCGCCGGGCCGAGAAGGACCGCAACCTCGGCCGTGCGCTCGGCCACCAGATCGCCCTCCAGGTCGAGTTCCTCCTGCGCCAGCAGCTGCCGACGGTGCTGCCGATGCTCGAGGAGGCCATCGCGCTGGAGGTCGAGGACGCGGCGCTCGGCGGCGCGATCCACGTCGAGACGCTGCGCGGCCGGCCCGTCGCACTGCGGCTGGTCAGCTACGAGGGCGTGCAGCGCGCCCCGGTGTGGCTCGACGCCGACCCCGAGGCGACGCTGCGGGAGCTGGTCGCCGCCGCCGGCACCACCGTCCCCTCCACCGAACTCGCGAGGCGGGACGCGCCGTGAGCATCGCGGCCCACCTCCGCGAGTGGATCGGTGCCTGGCCGCCACCGGGGCGGGGCCTCACGGTCGTCGCGGTACGGGGCCGCGAGCAGCCCGGGTGGGACCGGCGGGTCCGTCCGCTCATGGGGGCGGTCGACGCGGACGGCGACGGCATCGTCACCGTGGCACCGGACATCCACCAGCGGGTCACGGAGCTGCTCCACGGCGAACCGGCGACCGTGCTCGAGGACGCGGACCTCCGCCGCAGGGTCGGCGAGGTCGCCAGCGGCGAGGGCGCGGTCCTCGGTGCCGGCGTGCTGCGGTGGGTCACCGAGCTGGCCACGGACCTCGAACCCCTCGGGACCTGGCTGGACCACACCGACCCGCGCGTGCCCGAGTGGCTGCACCCGTTCGGCGGCGAGGCGCTGGTCGCACTCGAGGACGGGGCGTACATCGGTGGTGTCGGCGTCAAGCGCCACGGGCCGGCCGGACACGAGGTCGCGGTCGTCACCGACGAGGAGCACCGGGGCCGGGGCATCGCACGGCGCCTCGTCGCCACGGCCGTGACGCACGAGCTCGCCCGCGTCCCCGTCGTCACCTACCTCCACGACCGCGCCAACGAGCGGTCCGCGGCCGTCGCGGACGCCGTGGGGATCCCCGACCGGGGCTGGCAGGTGCTGGGTGTCTTCGGAGGTGGTGCCGATGGCTGAGTCGACGATGCCGTCCCCCACGGCAGAGGTGCCCATGGAGCCGCCCTCGCCGCTGTTCGCACGGCTGCGTCGCCGGCTGGACCGGGCGCAGCTCGCCGACGGGACGATGCTGGCACTGGCCGGGGTGGTCGGCGTGGTCACGGGCCTGTTCGCCGCTGCGATGATCTGGCTCGTGCGGCTCGTCCAGCAGGTCGCCTTCGGCACCAACGTGACGCCGCAGGAGCTGCTGCTGATCCCCGCCGCAGGGGCCGTCGGTGTGTGGGCCATCAGCCGGCTGGCGCCGGAGGTCACCGGCTCGGGGATCGTCACGACGATGGAGGCGCTCGCGGTCCGCAACGCGCGGTTGCGCGCCCGGGTGCCGTTCCTGCAGGTCATCGCGACCGGCCTGGCGCTCGGCACCGGTGCGTCGGGAGGTCGCGAGGCGCCGATCGTGCTCGTCGGCGGGTCGATCGGGTCGTCCATCGGGCGGCGCTTCGGGCTGACCGAGGAGCAGGTCCGCTCGCTGGTGGCCGCCGGCGCTGCCGCCGGCATCGGCGCCGCCTTCAACGCACCCATCGGCGGGATGCTCTTCGCGATCGAGGTGATCGTCGGGGGGCTGCGCAGCCGCGCCCTGCAGGTCATCGTCGTCAGCTCGGTCGCCGGTTCCGTCGTGGCCCGGCAGCTGGTCGGCGACGGGATCATCTACGCCCCGGCCTTCGACTACAGGCTGCGCGACCCACGCGAGCTGGCGCTGTACCTCCTGGTCGGACTGGCAGCCGCGATGCTCGCCGCGTTCATCATCTGGGGCGACCGCTGGGCCAGGCGACTGATGGCGCCGGTGCGACGGGCCGGCGGTGACCTGGGTGCGCTGGCGCTCGGCGGCGGCATCGTCGGCGTGATCGCACTCGTCGTCCCCGAGGTGCTGGCCGACGGCAAGACGCTCCCACCGATCAACGGGATCGTCGACCCGATCCAGGAGCTGATCAACGGCGGCTTCGGCGTCGGCTGGGGTGCCGTCACCACGATCGCCGTGCTCTTCGCCGCGAAGTTCGTCGCCTCGCTCGCCACGAACGCCTCACGGTCGGCGGTCGGCTGGTTCGCCCCGACGCTCTTCCTCGGGGCCGCCATGGGCAGCGCCATCGCGACCGCCGCGATGGTGCTCATCCCCGGCGCGCAGCTGCGGCCCGGCGCCTACGCCCTGGTCGGCATGGCCGCCGCCTACGGCGCCACCGCCCGCGCCCCGCTGACCGCCATCCTCATCGTCTTCGAGCTGTCGGGCGACTACGGCCTGGTGCTGCCCCTGATGCTCGCCGTCAGCGTCGCGACCTGGCTCGCCGACAAGGCAACGCCCGGCTCGACCTACACGCTGCCGCTGCGCGACCGCGGGATCGTCTACGCGGAACCCGACGACGTCGACCTGCTGCAGACCGTGCTCGTCGAGGAGGTCATGAGCACCGGCCACCCGACGGTCCGACCCTCGGTCCCGCTCGACGTCCTGCAGCAGCGCTTCGACACCGAGCGGACGCACGGCTTCGCGGTCGTCAGCGGCGGGATCCTCCAGGGTGTCGTGACCCTGAAGGACCTCGAACGGGCCGACCAGCTGCTCGCCGACGGCATGCGCCCGGCGTCGACCGTCCTGGTGCAGGACCTCATGACCACCGACGTGGTCACGGCGGCTCCGTCGGACCGCGTCTTCACGGCCCTGCAGCGGATGGCGTCGGTGGACGTCGGCCGGGTCCCGGTCGTGACGAGCGGCGGGACCTACCTGGGGATGCTGCGGCGTGGTGACCTCGTCGACGCCTACCGCCTGGCCCTGCACCGCGGTGTGGACCGACAGCTGGACGAGGACCGGGCCTCGCTGCGCGAGCTGACGGGCGTGCGGTTCCTCGAGCTGACGATCGCCGAGGGCGCTGCGGCCGACGGCACCCGCATCGCCGACCTCGACTGGCCGACGTCGGCCGTGATCACGTCGATCCGACGCGGTGCGGACCTCGTGGTGCCGCGGGGCGACGTGGTCCTGCAGTCGGGCGACGACGTCGTCGTGCTGGCGACGCACGACGACGCCGAGGCCGTTCGCTCACTCGTCGGCCGTGACATCCACATGTGACGCGTCGGCGCCGTCGGCCGGCAGGCCGTGCTCGGCGCGGATCGTGGCGTCGATCTCGGCGATGTCGGGCGCCTGCTCGTCACGGACGAGGAAGTAGCCGAAGGCCAGCGGCACCACGGGGAGGAAGAGCGCGGACGCGGCGGCCGCGTACGACGGCATGGCGTCGACCAGGAACCCGAACCCGGCCAGACCGGCGACGCCACCGAAGACGGCCATGGCCCCCACCCAGCCGTTGGCCGTCGCGCGCGTCTCGGTCGGCATCACCTCGTTGAGCAACGCTGCGACCGGCGGACCGAGGAACGCGAGGAAGAAGACCATGACGAGGTAGCCGACGTGCAGCGCGGACGCGTCGCCGCTGTAGGCGAACACGGCCGCCACGGGTGCGGCAGCCGTGCCCAGCGCCGAGGTCGTCCGCCGACCGATGCGGTCGCCCGCCCAACGGCCCGCGAGCAGTCCGGCCAGCCCGACCGGACCGGCGAGGATGACCAGCACCGCCATCTCGCCGGGGGTCTCGTCCAGCACCTGTTCACCGAAGAGGAAGAGGAACGTCAGAGCCGGACCGGTCACGACGTTGGTGAGCGCCCCGAGCGTCGCGATCACGAGCAGCGGACGGACGTACTCGCGGTCCACGAGCCCGAACGCGGGTCGCTCCTGCTTCGCGTGCCGCACCGAGGTCGGCGAGTCCCGGACGAGTCGGCCGACGAACGGCAGCGTGAGCGCGAGCGCCGCGACGCCCAGCAGGACGGTGCGGTAGCCGAGCCCGTCACCGAACGACCGCGACACCGACACCAGCCCCGCGCCGATCGCGTAGGCCGCCGACATGAACGCGAGCGCGGCCGTGCGGTCCTCGGTGGCGGCCTCCTCGGCCGCGACGACGGGCACGACCGCGTTGGTCGTCGTCAGCAGCGGCCGACCCAGCGCCAGCAGCAGCACGAAGGTCCAGAACGTCGGCATGAAGGTCGCCACGCCGGTCGCGAACAGACCGAGCGCCGCTGCGCCCAGGAGCACGCGCCGTCGACCGAGCCGGTCGGCGAAGACCGAGCCCACCAGCGCGCCGGCCCCGGCGAAGCGGATCACGGCGAGCCCGACACCCAGGGCCCCGGTCGACATGCCGACGCTGCCCTCGACGTCGGCCGACGTCGCCACGTCGAACGCGACGGCCACGTCCCCGAGGGTCGCGGTCACGCCGAACTGTGCGGCCCCGGCGAACATCGTGATGCACCCGGCACCAACGATCGGCGCGGCCAGCCACCCCGGCAGCCGCCTCGCCACGCTCGTCCTTCGCGTTCGCTCCGTCGCGGACCGTACTGCTGCACCGCACCCGGGCCCCGTGGCTGGCACGCTGCGCCAGCAGCACCTCCGGGAGGCACACGTGAGCGAGCGGGCCGCAGCCGTCCGACCCCCGTTGCGGGTGGTCGTCGTCGACGACCACGCCGTCGTGCGCGGCGGGCTCGTCGCCGGGCTGCCCGACCACCGCATCGACGTGGTCGCCGAGGCCGCGGACGTCGCCTCGGCCGTGGACGCGGTGCGGCGGACGTCACCGGACGTGCTCCTGCTCGACGTGCGCATCCCCGGCGGCGGCGGGCCGCGGGTCCTCACCGAGCTGGGCGAGGACGCACCACCGACCCTGGCCGTCAGCGCCTCCGACGAACGCGACGACGTGGTGGCGACCGTGCGCGCCGGGGCGACCGGCTACCTGCTCAAGAACGCGCCCGTCGAGGAGATCGCCGCGGCAGTGCGTGCGACCGCGGACGGCACGCCGGTGTTCTCCCCCGAGCTCGCTGGCCATGTGATGGACCTCGACCTCGACGAGGCCGTGATCGACGACCCGGAGTGGGAGAGCCTGACCGAGCGGGAACGCGAGGTGCTGCGGCTGCTGGCCCGCGGCCACACCTACGACCGCATCGCCGAGCAGCTCGTCGTGAGCCCCCGGACGGTCGAGACGCACGTGCGCAACACGCTGCACAAGCTCCAGCTCACCAACCGCCACGAGGCGACGCGCTGGGCGATCGACCGAGGGTTCGACGCCGGGGAGTGATCAGGGAGCGGTCCCTGGTCACGCCCTGTCAGTCATCAACAGGTGGTTCTTGCGGACCCCACCCATCCACGTAGCCTCATGCACTCCCATGACATCGAGGCTGTGGCGTGCGTCGGACCATGACGGCGGTGCTGGCCGCCGGGCTGCTGCTCGGGGCCTGTTCGAGTGAGCCCGACGTCGGCTTCGAGGGTCTGCCCGAGGATGCTCCGTCCCCGTCAGCGGCACCGAGCGAGGACGCCCCTGCGGAGACCGACGACGAGATCGACGTCACCACGACCCCCGACGAGATCACCCCGGAGTGGGTCAC
>JBFKQZ010000116.1:0-9523 GCA_041627475.1 Nitriliruptoraceae bacterium
CCGCCTGATCTCCCGCCTCACGGGCTATCCCGTGCAGCCCAACAAGGCCGTCGTCGGGCGCAACGCGTTCGCGCACGAGTCCGGCATCCACCAGCACGGTGTCCTCGCCGACCGCCTCACCTACGAGATCATGCGGACCGAGGACGTCGGCGTCGCCGGCAGCTCGATCATCCTCGGCAAGCACTCGGGCCGCCACGCGTTCAAGCAGGCGCTGGAGGACCTCGGGTTCAACCTCACCGACGACGAGGTCCAGGTCGCCTTCGAGGCGTTCAAGGCCGTCGCCGACCGCAAGGGCGAGGTGTCGCACGAGGACGTCCGGGCCATCGTGCTCGACCACACCGCCACCACGGACGTCGAGGGCCACGAGCTCGCGTCGTTCAGCTGCGCCCACGCCCCGGACCAGTCGCCGACCGCGACCGTCACGATCCGACCCGCCGGTGGTGGCGACTACATCACGTCGACGGCGAGCGGCGACGGCATGGTCGACGCCGCGTGCGCCGCCATCCGCAAGGGGCTCGGCCGCGACGACATCCACCTCACCGTCTTCAACGTCGGCGCCGTCACCGAGGGCATCGACGCGTTGGCGACGGTCACGATCACCATCGAGGTCGACGGCAACGGCTTCACCGGCCGCGGCGTCTCGACCGACGTCGTCGAGGCCAGCGCCCGCGCCTTCCTCGACGCGATCAACCGCTCGGAGCGGATCACCAAGCGCAAGGGCGAGTTCAGGGTGTAGCGGGGGCCAGCCCCCCGCGGCCCCGCTGGGGGCTTCGCCCCCAGACCCCGTCGCTGGCCACACAACCCAGACAGCCGCGAACACACCGGGCGAGTCACTCGCCAGACCACATCAGAGCAAGGAGCGCGCGATGGGCAACGACGTCGTGAAGCTGAACGTCCCGCCGGACCACACGCCGGAGGAGGAGGAGGCACTCGTGGCACGGGTCGCCGCCGCCTACGCGGCGATGGACCCCGACCGCGAGGTCGACATCCAGGTGGAGCGGCCCGAGGAGGTCGACTACCGGACGACCAAGGCCCAGCAGACGGGTCGCTGGGGGTAGGGAACGGGTCCCCCCCAGCACGAAGCGCGCCGCACGCGACGCGGCCACTGGAGTACGCATGAGTTCCCCCCGCACGCTCGCCGAGAAGATCTGGGACCAGCACCTCGTCCGTGACGAGGGCGAGGCTGGTCCGGCCCTCCTCTACGTCGACCTGCACCTCATCCACGAGGTCACCAGCCCACAGGCCTTCGAGGGCCTGCGGCTGGCCGGTCGTGAGGTCCGTCGCCCGGACCTGACGCTGGCGACGATGGACCACAACGTCCCGACCGACCCGCAGCAGGTGTCCGGCGCGCTGCCGCTGGCCGACGAGATGTCGGTCCAGCAGATGGAGGCGCTCCGGAAGAACTGCGAGGAGTTCGGGATCAAGCTGTTCGAGATGGGCAGCCGCAACCAGGGCATCGTCCACATCATCGGACCCGAGCTCGGCCTGACCCAGCCGGGACAGGTCATCGTGTGCGGTGACTCGCACACCGCGACCCACGGCGCGTTCGGTGCGCTCGCGTTCGGCATCGGCACGTCCGAGGTCGAGCACGTGCTCGCCACCCAGACGCTGCCGCAGGCGAGCCCGAGGACCATGGCGGTCGAGATCGTCGGCCCACGACCGCACGGGACGACGGCGAAGGACCTCATCCTCCACGTGCTGCGCACGATCGGCGTCGCCGGCGGGACCGGCCACGTCATCGAGTACCGCGGCGAAGCCATCCGCGAGCTCTCGATGGAGGAGCGGATGACCGTCTGCAACATGTCGATCGAGGGTGGTGCCCGTGCTGGGCTCATCGCCCCCGACGAGACGACGTTCGCGTACCTCAAGGACCGGCTCCACGCACCGCAGGGCGAGGCGTGGGAGGCGGCGCTCGCCGACTGGCGCGAGCTCCACACCGACGAGGGTGCCGAGTTCGACACCGTCGTCACGATCGATGCGAGCGAGATCGCGCCCACCGTCACCTGGGGCACGACACCGGCCCAGTCGATCGCCATCGGCGAGACCGTCCCGACCCCCGACGACGCACCGGACGAGCAGGTCGCGAAGCAGTACGAGCGCGCCCTGGCCTACATGGGCCTCCAGGGCGGTGAGGACCTGCGTGACATCGCCGTCGACGTCGTCTTCATCGGGTCGTGCACCAACGGTCGTCTCAGCGACCTCCAGGAGGTCGCGTCCATGGTGAAGGGCAAGCAGGTCGCCGACGGCGTCCGTGCGATGGTCGTGCCCGGGTCGGGCCTGGTGAAGGAGGCCGCCGAGGCGGACGGCACCGCCGAGGTCCTGCGCGAGGCCGGCTTCGAGTGGCGCGAACCGGGCTGCTCGATGTGCCTCGGCATGAACCCCGACCAGCTCGCCCCGGGGCAGCGCGCCGCCAGCACGTCCAACCGCAACTTCGAGGGGCGGCAGGGCTACCGCGGCCGCACCCACCTCGTCAGCCCCGCGATGGCTGCGGGCGCCGCCCTCACCGGGCGCTTCGTGGACGCACGCGAGTTCTGACCGACCAGGGGCCAGCCCCCAGACCCCCGCCGGGGGCCTTGCCGCCCCGGACCCCCGCGATCTCTAGGACCAATGTGATGGAACCCGTCGAGACGATCACCGGGACGATCTGCCCGATCGACGCCAACGACGTCGACACCGACCAGATCATCCCCAAGCAGTTCCTCAAGCGGATCGAGCGCACGGGCTTCGGGCCGTTCGCCTTCCACGAGTGGCGCACGCTCGAGGACGGCGAGACGCCCGACCCCGACTTCGCGATGAACAAGCCCGAGCACGAGGGCGCGAGCATCCTGCTGACGGGTGAGAACTTCGGCTGCGGCTCGTCGCGCGAGCACGCGCCCTGGGCGCTCGAGGACGCCGGCTTCGACGCGATCATCGCGCCGAGCTTCGCCGACATCTTCCGCAACAACTGCGCCAAGATCGGGCTCGTCACGGTGGAGCTGCCGGGCGAGCTCGTCCGCGCACTGTTCCAGCGGGTCGCCGAGGACCCATCGGTCGAGCTGACCGTCGACCTCGGCACGATGACCGTGACCGGCGCAGGCATCGAGGAGTCGTTCCACCTGTCCGAGCACGTGCGGCACAACCTGCGCAACGGCCTGGACGACATCGCACTCACGCTTCAGTCCGCGGACCTGATTGCCGAGTACGAGGGGGAGCGGCCGGGCTACCGGCCCAGCCTGCAGACCGCCTGAGGAGCCCGCGTGGACGGATCGGGACCGCGGTTCGTCGACGCCCCCGACGACCCGCCTGCCGCGGTCTGGACCGCGTCGGCGCCGGTGCGTCGTCCGCCGCCACCGCCGCCGTCGCTCGTGCAGCGGCTGGCGCGCTGGTGGCCCCTGGCCGTGCTCGTCGGCGTGCTCGGGGTGGTCGCCGGGCTGCTGCTGCGCTTCGGTGACACGTCCACCCCCGTCATCCCGCGGAGCGGCGACGTCCAGGTCCTCTACCTCGCGGAGGAGGGCGACATCGTCGAGGTCGCGTTCACCCGTGACGCTGCGGCGACCGCCGACCGCGCCCTGCACGACGAGCTGTGGGCCGAGTGGTCCTCGATGATCCCGCCCTACTGGTCGCGCCGCGTCGCCCGGTTCGAGATCGCGTCGGACGGGCCCGGGGGCATCGCGGCGTCCGTCCAGCGGCTGGACGACGCCGGCGACCGCTGGCTGCTGTCGGTCGACCCGGTCGATGCTCTCGAGCGTCGCGAGGACTACGTCCACACGCTCGTCCACGAGCTCGCCCACATCGTCACGCTCGGTGCCGGCCGGGTGGACGTCGACCCGCGCCCGGCTTCAACGCTGGTCGAGCAGGCCACTCGCTGTGGGGACGCCCCACCGGTCGTCGAGGGCTGCGCCGCCGCGGGCTCGGTGCTGGCGGCGTTCAGCGAGACCTTCTGGGACCTCGACGAGGTGGGCGGCCCGGACGGGGTGGCCACGATCGGCGACCGCGAGGACGCGACGATCGAGCGCTACCTCCAGGCACGTGACCGCTACGTCTCCGCCTACGCCGCGAGCGGCCCCAGCGAGGACATCGCCGAGACGTTCACCGCGATGGCGCTCGACCACCCCCAGCCGCGCGGCAGCGTCGCAGCGGCGAAGGTCGAGTTCCTCCGCGCCGACGCCGAGCTGTTCGCGCTCGCCGACCGCATCCGCGCGACCCTGCGCGAGCGCTGAGATGGACGTGCCCCGCGCCGTGGCGTGAGGCACGTCCGGGGAAGCCGCGTCTCAGGCCTCGGCGGTCACCTGGCTGTCGGTGGCCTCGACCGTGGCGGCGGTCACGACGCCGTCGGTGATGGTGACGGTGATGCGACCGACCACGTAGTCCTCGGTGAGCATGAACTGCTCGCCGTCACGGGCGCCCACGCGGTACTGGCGGCCGTCGACCTGTGCCTGCTGCTCGGCCTGGGCCTCGGTCAGACCGAGGTAGGCGTTGGCGACGGCCTCCGCCTCGCCCTGCGACACCGAGCCGTCGTGCTGGACGTCGTCGTCGGCGGGCATGGAGGTCTCGTCGGTCATGTCGTCCCCGTCGGTCGTGCCGTCCTGCTCACTGATCGGCTGGTCACCGGCGTCGCCGCCGTCGGTCACGTCGGTGCTGCCGGCGCAGGCGCCGAGCCCGAGCGCGAGCGTGGCCGCGACGGCCAGGCGGGAGAGGTTCCTGTGCATGGTGGTCTGCTCCTTCGAGCGTCGGGATGGTGCACGGGTCGTCTGACGGAGGGCGTGCCGGTGGGGTTCCAGCGCGCGGCAGCCTCGCGCGGCGGCCGCACGGGTCACGGGCGTGCCGGGACCGCACCCTCCACCAGCCACGTCACGGCCGCATCCATGAGCGCCGACGTCGTCGGCACGAAGGCGACGGCAACGTCGCCGTCGGTCAGCGCCAGCTCGATCTCGGTGCAGCCGGCGATCACGGCTGCCGCGCCGGCGTCGACCAGCTCGGCCGCTGCGGCGCGCATCGTTGCGCGGCACGCGTCGGTGACCTCGCCGAGGACCAGCTCGTCGTAGATGTGGTCGTGCACCTGCCGTCGGCGCGCGGCGTCGGGGGTCAGCACCTCGAGGCCGTGCGCCGCGAGACGGTCACGCACGCCCGGTTCCTCCATCGTGAACCGGGTGCCGAGCAGGCCGACGCGGGTCGCGCCTGCGTCGCGGCAGCGTGCCGCGGTCGCGTCGGCGACGTGGAGCAGCGGCACGTCGACGGCGGCCTCGATCGCCGGCGAGACCCGGTGCATCGTGTTGGTCAGCAGCACGAGCGCGTCGGCCCCCGCCCGCTCGAGCCGCGCGGCGGCGTCCGCCAGCATCGCGCCCGCGCCATCCCAGTCCCCGGCGGCCTGGAGGTCGCCGACCACGCCGAAGTCGGCCGACCACAGCAGCAGCTCGGGCGTGGCCCGGCCGCCCAGCGCGGCGTTCACCCGTTGGTTGAGCAGGCGGTAGGCCGCCGCGGTCGAGGGCCACGCCATCCCACCGAGCAGGCCGAGGGTGCGGGTCATGTCGCCTCCAGTCGTCGCAGCGGCACGAGTCGTTCGGCCCGGGACAGGCCGCCGTGCTGCCCGCGGTGGCGCCCACCGTGGGGGTCCACCCGCTCGTGCACGAGCGTCCCGTGTCGTGCCAGCACGACGATGTCACCGACGTGGCGTCGTGCCGTCGGGCTCGGGTCCGGTCCGAACAGCGGCAGCGCGGTCGCGCGGTCGAGGACGAGGGCGCGGTCGCCCAGCTCGCTGCGCCAGCGTCCGGCGACCGCCGCTGCGTCCGCGCCCGGCTCCAGTGCGAGCTGGCGGACGCGTGGCTCCCCGGCCAGCACCCGGACACCCTCGAGCAGCGTCGGGTGGTCGGCCAGCTCCACGACGTCCTCGTCGGGCACCGTCAGCATCCCGTGGTCGGAGGTGACGAGCACGGTCACGTCGTCCGGCAGCCGCCGCCGCAGGTCCGCCAGCGCGGCGTCCACGTCGCTCACGGCGTCGCACCACGCCGGGGAGCAGGCGCCCTCGGTGTGGCCGGCCCAGTCCACGAGCGGGTGGTGGCAGTACGCGAGCGCGGCGCCGTCCGCACGGGCGACGGCCTCGACCGCCAGGTCGAGCGTCGGGGTCAGCCCGCGCGCGGTGCGTCGCTCCCCGCCGCGCAGCGCGGCCCGCGTGAGGCCCGAGTCGGGGAAGTCGTCGTCCACGACGACGGTCACGGCGATCCCGTCCTCGGCAGCGCGCTCCAGCGCCGTGGGGTGGGGCTGCAGTGCCTCCGGGACGACCTCGGACCGCGCGTCGTAGCCGCCACCGCGCAGACCGATGCGCCATCCGAGGCCGTTGAGCGGGTGGTCGTGGCCCGGCAGCGCGAACGCGTAGCCGACCAGCCCGTGCCGGGACGGCGGCAGGCCGGTGCCGATCGAGGCGATGCTGGCCACCGTCGTGCTCGGGAAGACCGCGTCGACGTCCTCGCCCGGCAGCCGTCGCAGCAGGGGCGCGACGTCGGGCACGCGCGCGAGCTGCCGCGACCCGAGGCCGTCCACGACCAGCACGACGACCTTCGACGTCCGCAGACCCGCGCCGAGCGGCGGCGGCTCCTCACCACGCAGGTGTGCCGTGACCGCCGGCACGAGGTCGGCCAGGCTGTGGCTGCCGTAGCGGGGTGCCTCCAGCGCCGCCGGGTCGTCCGGGACGGCGACGTCGACCGGGCTGGTCGGCAGCGGCGTGGTCACCGGTCAGTAGCCGAGGTCGGGGTCGACGAGACCGAGCAGCGGCTCGTCGGCGATGCGTCGCCGCACGTTCTCTCGGACCCGGGTGGCCAGGAGGGGCCGCCCCATCGCCTTGGTGTTGGCGGTGTGCGGGGTGATGAGCGCCCCCTCGAGCTCCCACAGGGGGTGGTCGTCGGGGAGCGGCTCCGGGTCGGTGACGTCGAGCCCGGCCGCGCGGAGCGACCCCGAGCGCAGCGCCTCGACGAGCGCGTCGGTGGCCACGTGCTGCCCGCGGGCGACGTTGACGAGGACGGCATGGTCGGGGAGCGCAGCGAGCAGGTCGGCGTCCACGATGCGCTCGGTCTCCGGCGTCAGCGCGAGCGCCAGCACGAGTGCGTCGGTCCGGGTGGCGACCTCGGGGAGCCGGTCGGGACCCACGACCTCCTCGGCGCCCTCGAGCTCGCGCGGGTGACGGGTCACGACGGTCACGTGGCAGCCGAAGCCGCCGAGGAGCCGAAGGAACGAGGTCGTGATCGCGCCGCCGCCCAGCACCGTGACCCGGGCCCCGAGCAGGTTGCGCCCGTGGTCGCTCGTCCACGTCCCTGCACGGGCGTACTGCTGCAGGTCGCGGCAGCAGGCGAGCAGCAGGGCGAGGGCCATCTCGGCGACGGGCTCGGCGTAGACGCCCTTGCCGCAGGTCCACACCCGGTCGTGGTCGAGCACGTCGAGGAAGGGGTCGATCCCGGCGAACGGCAGCTGGACCCACGGCAGGTCCGGTCGCTCCTCGAGGACGGCAGCGAGCCCCGCGGCGTCGTACGGGTCCGCCCAGACCACGCCATCGGCGTCCGCGAGTTCGCCGGCCTCGCCACCGCCCTCGCGCACGGCCTCGGCCAGCCACGGGGCGCGCCCCTCGGGCAGCACGGCGATCCGCACGCGGGCTCCTCTCGTCGTCGCCGGGGAACCTACCGGTAGCGTCGGCGCCTCCCGCCTGACGGAGGGGTGGTGCAGGACAGCCCGATCGGAGTCTTCGACTCCGGGCTCGGTGGGCTCACGGTCATCCAGGCACTCGCCGACCTGCTGCCCCACGAGGACCTGCTCTACCTCGGGGACACGGCCCGCTACCCCTACGGCCCGCGACCCGCCGACGAGCTGCGCCGGTTCTCGCTCGAGCTCGGCTGGTGGCTGGTCGGCGAGGGCGTGAAGATGATCGTGGTCGCGTGCAACTCGGCCACCGCCGCGGCGCTCACGACCCTGCGGGCCACGCTGCCCGTCCCGGTCATCGGCGTGGTGGAGCCGGGTGTCCGGGCAGCGATGAGCGCCACCACGACCGGGGACGTCGCCGTCATCGGCACCGAGATGACGGTGCGGTCACGCGTCTACGACGACGTCGCGGCCGAGCTCGACAGCGGGCTCCGGTTGCGTTCGCGGGCCTGCCCGGTGTTCGTCGAGCTGGTCGAGTCCGGCGCGACCACCGGCCCGCGGGCACGGGAGATCGTCGCAGCCGAGCTCGCCGGCCTGGTGGACGAGGTGGACACCCTCGTCCTCGGATGCACGCACTTCCCGCTGCTCGGCCGCACGCTGTCCGAGGTCGTCGGTCGGCGCGTCACGCTCGTGTCCTCCGCCGACGAGACCGCGTTCGAGGTCCGTGACCTGCTGCAGCGCACCGGACTCGGGCGTGGCGGAACCAATCGCGGCGCTCGTCGGTTTGTCACCTCGGGAGATCCCGCCCGCTTCGCCGAGCTCGGCGAGCGCTTCCTCGGCTGGCCGCTGGGTCGCGTGGAGCAGTGGGACCCCGCCCAGACCCCCGCGACGCCCTGAGGACCGCCCGATGACGCTCCGCCCCGCAGCCGTGCTGCTCGCCCTCGCACTCACCGCCGCGGCGTGCGCCGGGACCGCTGCACCCGACCTCGCGGACGGGGACCGGACGGTCGAGGAGGCAGCCGCTGCAGCCGCCGAGGAGGCAACGGGGCCGGACGTGGCGGAGGACGCTGCCGGCGATGACGCGGCCGGGGAGGAGCCGGCGACCGTCGAGGCACTGTGGTGGACGGCGTCGACCGTCACCGACGGCGAGCTGTTCGACGCGGCCGACCTCAGTGGCGGCAACGTCGTGCTGTGGCTGTGGGCACCGTGGTGCTCGGTGTGCAACCGCGAGGCCCCCGAGGTCGCCGAGGCGCTCGCCGACCTGCCCGATGACGTGACCGTGATCGGCGTCGCCGGCCGCGACGACCTCGGGCCGATGCGCGACTTCATCGCCGAGCACGGGTTGGAGGACATGACCCACGTCGTGGACGCCAACGGCGCGGTGTGGGCGTCCTACGGCATCAGCTACCAGCCCGCCTGGGTCTTCATCGACGGCGCGGGCAACACTGCCGTCGCCGCGGGTGCCCTCGGCTACGACGGCCTGTTCGCCGGCATCGACCAGGTCTTCCGGAGCTGATCGCTCAGGTCGCGCCGGAGGCGAACCACGCGAACCACGGCAGGTTGCGCACGACGAGCCAGACCGGCAGCAGCACCGAGAGCCCGACCGCGACCCGGGTGGGGACGCGGGGTGGGTGCGGCCGTCGGCCGCGCTCGTGGCGCCACCAGGCGACGAGGCCCCACAGCAGCATCGGGACGAGCGCGACGAACACCAGGTTGTGGTCCATCGCCAGCACGAGGTCGCCGCGCGTGAGCGCCCGGGTGGCGCGCATCGCGCCACAGCCGGGACAGTCCAGCCCACCCGTGACCCACTTGAACGGGCAGAGGCCCAGCGCGCCCGGCTGGTTCGGGTCGACGACGTTCACGACGGCGCAGACCCCGAGCGCGGCTGCCGCCGCCAGCGCGGGGCGGACCGGTCGCCCGC